>CAXBRK010000071.1:0-10531 GCA_963978155.1 uncultured Phycisphaera sp.
GCGAGGTGGCTGCTTCATGCGAAGGGCTCGTCAGCGAAGGGCGGGATCAAGGCCCAGTGGTCTTCCCCGACGCGTTGGTGCGATTCTTCTTGACCGCCCCCGTGGAAATTCGGGCCGAGCGTCGAATTCGCCAGTTGGAAGCACAGGGGAAATTTGCCGACGCCGAAGCGGTTCGCCAAGATCTTGAAGATCGTGACGAGCGTGATCAGACTCGAGACGAAGCCCCCTTGGTTCGTGCCCCAGGGTCGGTGGACATCGACACGGGTCGCATGGATGAAGCGGCGGTGGTGAACCGGATGGTGCACATTGTGGAAGACGCCCGAGTGGTCGGGTCGCCAGCCGATACTTCACGCCGCCGAGTGAATCCTGCCCCCGGCATGAACCCCGTGCGGCGCTTCATCGTGTGGAAGTGCATCCGCGGGGTGGTGGAGGTGTGGTGCCGACTGTGGCATGGCCTGCGCATGTGGAATCGAGACGCCCTCCCTCCCGAAGGGCCTTTGATTTACATCATGAACCACCAGTCGTTGTTGGATCCTCCGTTGGTGGGTGTTTTGGTCCGGCGGCGACCGTGCGCGTTCTTGGCTCGCAAAGGGCTGTTTGCCTTCAAGCCCTTTGGGGCCTTCATTCGTTTCATGTGTGCGATTCCTTTGGACATTGCCCGAGGAGGAGGTCGCGCGCTTCGCTCAGCCATCCGCGAGCTGGAAGCCGGGCGGTGCGTGTTGATTTTTCCCGAGGGTCGACGGACCGAAGACGGCCGCATGGCCCGCTTCCGTGGCGGTGTGCTGTTGCTCGCGCGAAAGACCAATGCCCCGGTGGTCCCATTGGCCATCGATGGGTCGTGGGACGCTTGGAGCAGGCACCGCAAGTTGCCCCGGTTGGGCGCAGCCATCGGCATGCGGATTGGAGAACCAATTCCCGCCGAGGTCCTGGGCGCGATGGAAGAAGCAGAGGCCTTGGAACATCTGAAGCGTGAAGTGGAAAAGCTCCGTCTGGAAGTTCGGGGCGATCTGCGGCGGGCCACCCGGGGGGCTTGGCCCAAGCCGGGACTGGGCGACGTGCCGTATTGGACTGAACAGGATGCAGACCCCTCGGAGATTTCACCTGAAGCCGAGGGGAAGGACTAGGCTTTTCTCATGCTCGCAGTCATCTCACCCGCCAAACGTCTTGGAACTTGTCCTTTGCCCAAAAGCATCGAGACCACCGCGCCTCGCCTGGCCAACGAGAGTCGAAAGCTGGTCGAGATCATGCGGACCTTTGACGCGGCTGGTCTGTCTGAACTGATGCACATCAGCTCATCTTTGGCCGAAGAGAACGTGCAACGCTTTGCGTCATGGAAGCGAACCTGCACGGGAGAAGCTGAGCCAGCGGTGTGTTTGTTCCAAGGTGATGTGTACCGGGGCCTCGCGGTCGACGGCTGGAAGGCCACCGAGCACCGCCGTGCCGCCTCGCATCTTCGGATTCTTTCTGGCTTGTACGGCCTGTTGCGTCCCCACGACATGATCTTGCCGCACCGTTTGGAAATGGGCACCAAATTGGACCACGAACGCGGGCGGGGCCTGCCCGCCTGGTGGGGTGACCAAATCACCTCGGCCCTGACCGAAGATCTTCAAAAGGCCAAATCCAAGGCCATCGTGAATCTGGCCAGCGCGGAGTACGCCAAGGCGGTCCAGTGGAACGACCTGCCGGTGCCGTCGGTGACGTGTGCGTTCCAAGAAACCAAAGGCGGGAAACACCGCACTTTGGCCGCCTTTGCCAAACCAGCGCGTGGCATGTTTGCGCGTTGGATGTTGCAAGCCAAACCGAAATCCACCGAGGACCTGAAGGCCTTCAACGTCGACGGGTACTCGTTTGTCCCGAGTGCTTCGGACGAATCAACCCTGGTCTTCCGGCGTCCTCAGCCGGCGGCCGCGTAAGCAGTCACGACCCCTCGGTTGAACGACCCCAACCTCTCTTTGCGGGCTTAGGGACTGCTTGGTGGAGTCCTAGGGGAGATGCTGGTGTGCCAGGCCACGTTCCATGCTTCAATCCACTGTTGGCACGCTTCCGGTGGACCTTCCAGCACGGTGTGAACCACCGTCCGCCCATCGTCGAGGGTCAACTCTTGCCCCGAGACGCACATGGATGTCGGAGGTTGCATCGCCCACATTTGATCGCCCGCTCCGGGCCACGGAGCGATGACTTCGCCTCGCATCCATCCTTCAACATCGGAAACCAAAGACCAGCCCACCGGTGAAGCGTCGGTAGCGCGGACCCCCAAACGAGCGAATCGCTGGGGCAGTGGCTCGTGGAGATCGATAGGCCCTGGGCATTGCCAGTGAAACATGTTGTCGATGCTGTGATCCAGAGTTGAGGGTGAAACATCATGTGGTTCACGAATGAACCGACGCTCACCCGTTTTTTGGCACCGGGCGTAGACGGGTGATCCGTCTTCGCACCACAGTTCCCACCGGCAGCCAAATTTCTTGTACGTCGGGGGTTCACATCGCTTCACGGTGTTCGGGATCGGCCGGTCGTCGTCTTCACTGATGATCAGTGGCGGCAGTCCTGGAATTTGCACGGTGCATTCTCGCAGCACCAAAGGCGCTGCCAGCGCGGCTACAGCAGTTGAAGTGATTGACCAAGTCCACATGTTGTCCGTTCCCCCCTGAGATTTGTGTCATGCGTTGGAGTGCCGGCTGGTCCCGCTGCCCCCGCAATCGGCGACCAACCGACAGACTCTCCGTCGCCAAGTATGGACTTGGTTCGCGCCTCACCGTTGAGTTGTCGACAAAATTCTTAGGGCGTTTCCTCGCAGACGCCCCAGCTGTTCAGTACCGCCAAGACATCTGAGAATCCCACGATGTCGTCTCCGTCAACATCGGCCTCGCAACTGTCGCACGCGCCCCAGTTGGCCAAGATCAGAATCAGGTCCCCGAAGTCGACTTGGTTGTCTTGATTGACATCTCCCGGACAAGTGGCATCAACCGCTGGGAATTCGACAATCAAGCCCCGCCGTGCATCCGATTCGAAAGTATCGTCCAACGTGAGTTTCGGGCCACCGTTGATGTTGTAGAAACTCGCCACCGTTCCGGTCCCGTTGGGTTCACCCGGATACCACGGCACCCAATCCAGCGTGGCCCCACTGCGCCAGGTCCATGCACCATTTTCCAGACGCAAGCCAGTCCAAGGTCCACCGTTGTAGAACGATTGGCTCCACAGCTTGGTCAAACTTCCCAAGCGATCGAAGACCCACTGGGCTTCGGCGGCGGATTCAAAGTCAACCAGCGTGCCGCCAAGGGATTCGGCGTAGCCCGCGGCTTCGTTCCAGCCGATGGGGGACGGCAGCAAGATCGCTTGGTAGGTGCTCCCCGTGCCGCCATCTTGAAGTTCCCACTTTCGTTCTAGAACGTCCGAAGGATCTTCGAACTCCAACAGCACGTTGCCGAACGCATTGACTTGATCGTTCCATGTGCCATCGGGGTAGATCATGCCGAAGTCTTCACCCAATGGGGTTTCGTTGGGTTCTCCGGCTCGCCAGTTGGTCCAGTCCAAGGGTTCATCGGTGAGCCAACGCCAGCCTCCCAAGGGTTCTTCGTCGCCTTCTTGCACCAGCCCGATGGCGGTGGGGCCACCCACTTGCGTGGGCGTCATGTGGGTGACGACGAAGTTGTTTTCTTCCGGTGTGGTCAACGTGGCGGGAATGCCGCCCAAGCCTTCCGCCACATCAAGCACGTCCTGCCAACTGCTCCCAGCGCCGAGACCAAACATGGCGTATCCGCGACCCGAGGCTGTGTCCACGGCGAGTGGTGATTCGATCGGAGGTGGAACATCACCCCAAGCGATGTCGATTTCACCCGAGCCACGGCCAAAGGGGCCACCCACTCGAATGAGGTAGGTCTGGCCGGCCACCCCAGCGAAGCTGCATCGACTGGTTTGCCCGCACGGGCCTTCGTCGTTGCTGCAGGCCAACAAGGTGCCCCCGCAACCGTCGTACACCGCAATCCGGGTGTCAAAATCAGCGTGGTTGCAGGTGGAGACCACCACGCCGTTGTCTTGGAACGGGGTGTGGCTGAACCAAACGTCTCCCACAAAGGCAATCGCAGTGGCTTGGTCACCGCAGGAAGTGATCAACGGTGGTCCGTCGGTATCGCTGTTCAGGCTGGTGAAGGGGAACCGCCCCAAATCCAGGGGGCGAGCATTTTCACAGCGGTCGTTGCTGGGCACCGCCCCACAAAATTCTCCGGCCAGAGCAATGCAATCCAAGCCCCATTCGTCGGTGCAACATGCTGGGTTGATTTCGCAGACGGTGACGCAGCAATCGATGTCATCGCATCCGGGACCATGAGGATCCGCGCAGGCTCCGCCACCACCGCAGGCTGGGGGTGGGGGAGGCGGAGGTGGGGTGTAGTTGCCTTGCTGGACGGTGCCGCCAAAATTCACGGTGGTTTGCAACGACACACTCAACCCCGAAGGGAGCGAATCAGCAGGCACCTCAGAGTTGATAGCGCCGAGGGCGATGTCGCGCATGGTGACATTGCCGTTGCCGATGTCAAAGGTCGCGGCATACCCGGGCGCGGTTGGGGTCGAAATGGAACCCGTTGATTCAAAGAGCGCGCTGGAGAACACGTAGTCCGCTTCCAGCAGCCAATTGGCATCGAAGTTGGCGCGACCGCCGCCATCCAGCCCACCCAGAGTTGGATTCAGCAAGGTGGCGCGAATATTCCGCAGTTGCACGGTGACGTCCAAGCATCCCAAGGCACCGCAAAAGAAGCCGTACTGAAGATCGGTGTCGGCAAAGAACCATTGGGCGTTGTCGATGCGAACCAAACTGAATGGTTCCGCGTCTGGACCCATGGCAATATTCGAACCTCCTCCAAGTCCAACGTTGGCGGAGGCACTTTGGACATCGGAATCTCCAAAGCCGTCGATCGCGATCTGGAGGGTGAGGGTTCCGGAGGAGCCCCCAGGCACGCCAAGGTTGGCCGGCGTTTCCAGAAGCAAGCAGGCGGCGAGCATCGTCAGCATGGCTTCAAAAAATACCCGCATGGGCCGATATGGCCCCCAAATTCCCCCACAAACTGTCTGAAATTGGTGTCGAGGGCTGAAATTGACTCATTTTTTGACCGCGCAGCGTCTGATATGCGTTATTTTTCTGATTGGAGATTCATCTCCGGAGGACAATGTCATGAACGTTTCGCTTTTGCGGGAGAGAGAGAACTCCCTGCGGGGAGCAAACGGACGACTGACCTTGGCGGCTTTGCTGATCACCAGCGGTGCTGCCCACGCAGAATTGGATTATTCCACCAGCTTCGATACGCCGGATCTGCCAGGCTTGGGAATCTCCATGCACGGCTCCGCCCAGATCGATGATGCGTTCGGTCAGAGCGATTTGAAGTTGGTGTCCGATGGCGCGTCTGGCACATGGGGCACTTGGAAGGGACCCACCGTATGGGGCCATTGCACCAGCTTCACCGCTTCCTTTGAAGCCAGCTTCAAGAATGGAGATGGTGGACCGGGTGACGGCTTCTCCTTCTGGTTCGGCGACATGGAAGGTGTCACCGACTTCAGCGGGGGTGAGCAGGGCTTGAACTCCATCCTGAACGCCGACCGTGGCATCACTGCCAGCTTTGTGTCCTACCCCGGAGCCAACCCTGGGGTCTACGCCAAGCAAGGCTTCACCACATTTGCTTCAAATGGTTTGGGGTACGAACCCATGACCTACAGCGGTCACCAAGAAGCCAAAGAAGACAGCGGTCATGCTCGCTTCCGCGTGGAGTGGGACGTCAACACCGGTCTGCAGATCTATGTGGGTTGGTCATTCATGGCCGAAGAAGTGCTTTGGGTGGATGCCCAAGGCATTCGACCCACCGACGCGTACGACTGGTCCTTCGGCTTCTCCGCCCGCAACGGCGGCATCAACCAAGACGTCTTCATTGACAACTTGGTGATCACCGCGGTGCCTGCACCGGGTGCGGCCGTGGCCCTCATGGGACTGGCCGGTCTGGGACGCCGTCGTCGACGCGACTGATTGTCTTCGCCAACATAAGAGTCTTCCCGAAGCCCGCCATCTTGGCGGGCTTTTTTCATGTCCTGTTGGTTCTGTCCACAATCGAACCGCAGCGTGCAGGTCGTGGTACAAAATCCATCCCCGGAGGATGGAACATGAAATCAGTGATGGCGTTGGTGTTGGCAGGTTCAGGTGTTGCTGTGGCGCAGGATGCGGTGCAGTGGCGAGTGGAGGATGGGGGAAATGGGCATTGGTACAAGTTTGTTGATTCCTCGTTGAACTGGCTCGAAGCCAATGATGCAGCGACTGCATTGAACGGCCACCTGGCAACATTGACCAGCGCATCAGAAAATGAGTTTGCGAAGCAACTTGTTGCTTCAATAGGTCCGTCAAACAAAGCTGCTCATCTCGGTGGGCGATCCACTGGACCAGGCAACGACCTTTCAAGTTGGTATTGGATCACCGGGGAGCCTTGGAATTTCACCGATTGGTGCTGCTCAAATCCGTCGCTGTACCCAAGTGAGCGTGCACTGGCTTTCGATGGGGGGCTTCTTGGGTGGAACAACATCCATTATCCCGGTGATGGAAATCCAGTTCCTTCACATGGTTATTTGATTGAGTGGTCATCAGACTGCAACAGTGATGGGTTCGTTGACTACGGTCAAGTTCTCTCAGGATTGCTCCAAGATGACGACGGGAATGGCGTCCCGGATTGTTGTGAATCAAAAGTTGTATGTGATCCTGATTGCGACCAAGACGGTATCTCTGACGAGGATGAAATCCAAAACGGATCAGCATCTGACTTTAATGCGAATGGGATCCCAGACAATTGCGAGGCCGATTGTGATGGCGATGGCCTCGCTGATTTCATTGAAATTGATCAGGGTTTTGAGTTCGATTGCAACTTCAACGCTGTCCCTGATGGGTGTGAATTGGCCGACGGGTCAGCTCAAGACGTCAATGGCAATACATTCCTTGACGTTTGTGAGGTCGATTGCAACGGAAATGGTGTCTTTGACTTTTTGGATGTGCTGGTCGGTACCGTTCAGGATTGCACCTTGAATGGTGTGCCAGACAGCTGCGATATCGCAGATGGGTCAGAATTTGACTGCGACTTCGATGGGGTCCCCGACGATTGCCAGATCGCTTCTGATCCATTGCTCGATCTGAATGGCAACTCATTCCTTGACAGTTGCGAAATTGATTGCAATCAGAATGGGTCATTTGACTATTTGGATGTTCTTGGGGGCATAAGCGCTGACTGTGATGCCAACACTATTCCAGATGAGTGTGATATTGAAAATGGTGATCAACTGGATTGTCAAAATGACGGAACCCCGGACAGTTGCCAACTGATTGACGGAACTTCGAACGACTGCAACAGCAATGGGACGCCAGATGATTGTGATTCCGATTTCGACGGCGACCTGATCCCTGATGACTGTGATAGCGATATCGATGGTGATGGCTGCCCCAACTCAATCGATGCTTGCCCTATGGATGCTGACGGATGCTTGGATACTGACATGGATGGCATCTGTGACTATGCAGATCCTGATGACGATGGGGATGGTGTTGATGATCTCTGCGATGTGGATAGCACCTTCGGTCAAGATTGTGATTCAAATGGGATCGATGATTCATGCGACCCGGACCTTGATGGTGATTTGATCCCAGACAACTGCGATGAGGACGATGATGGAGATGGTGTATCCGATATTTGTGATGCCGATTCGGCACCAAATGTTCCCCCCGGGCTTGATCCATTCCAATGGACCGCGGCTGAGGGTGGCAATTCACATTGGTACGCGGGAGTGAAGCCTAGTGGGACAATTTCTTGGGATTTGGCCTTGCAGTTTTCTGGTGTGGCTGGAGGAAGACTGATCCAACTCGAGTCTGAAGAGGAGTATCTTTGGTTTGCAAACAATCTTGGTCGCCTCCCCGAGGGGTCTTTCACAGATACAGGTTACGGCCCCCATATAGGAGCGAAGCAGCTTAGCGCTGATCCAGATTATTCAGAACCATTGGGCGGTTGGTATTGGGGAGGGGACTGGGTTCCGGCGCCTACTCTTCTTGTCTGCTTTGGCCAAGTTTGCGATTCAATTCAAAACAGTGGTGGAGGATCGCCGGGTCAAGATGTGCTTCAACTCTTCATTTTTCCAGGCACGGATGTCTTGACCTTTAACGACACAAGCCAAAGTAGTTTCGAGGATTCTCAAGTGAGCTTTGTTATCGAATGGGAAACCACCGACTGCAACTTGAATGGTGTGCTGGACTCTTGCGAGCTGGACGGCAACGACTGCAACTTGAATGGTGTTCTGGATTCTTGCGAGTTGTCACTCGTTGACGATTGCGACTCAAACGGCGTTCTTGATTCATGCGAATTGGAATTGAACGACTGCAATACCAACGGTGTCCTTGACTCTTGTGAAATCGAAAGCAATGACTGCAATTCAAACACAGTTCTCGATTCTTGTGAATTGGATTCGAACGATTGCAATTCCAATGGCATACCAGATGACTGCGATGGTCTTGCCGACTGCAACGCCAACGGGGTTGGGGACGCTTGTGACCTTGAATCCGGCAACTCGGTGGATATGAACTTGGACGGTATTCCCGACGAATGCCAATGCGTTCCCGACATCATTTCCGACGGTGTGGTGGACTTCACCGATCTGCTCACCCTGCTGAACGAGTACGGCCCGTGTCCTCCACCTTGCCGGTCAGATCTGAACGGTGATGGTGTCGTGGACTTCGCCGATGCACTTCGCTTGCTCTCGGCGTGGGGTTCTTGTGATGGCTGATGTTCGATCTTCAGAGGTTCTGGTGTTGCAGGACCAAGGCGAATCAAGCGTATTCACCCGTGTTGATTCGAAAGTTGACTCCTTTTCAGAGGCAGAATTCCAGAGTCTTTTGGCAGCATCCCCGGAACTCCTGTTGCCTCAGGCCATCCACGAGGATTGGGCGGGGTGTGTTTGCATTGCGAGAGAGCTCAAGACCAGTGCGGGATACATCGATCTGCTGCTGATGAATCAGGACGGCAGCCTTGCGTTGGTCGAGACGAAGCTTGCCAAGAATCCTGAGATTCGCCGTGAAGTTGTGGCCCAACTCCTCGACTACGCCTCGTCCATGCGGGACTGGACCTTCGAGCAGCTGGATGCTGCGGTGGCGGCTTCTGAGCCTCTTCCAGGAGCTTCCGGTGGCATCGTCGATCGACTTTCGGATCTTGGGCTGCACGTTGCGGATCAAGACCGACTGAAGGCCCGCGTCGAAGATCGCTTGGGCCATGGACGACTGATGCTCATCTTGGCCACAGAACGCTCTGAGCGTCGGCTGCAAAATCTCACCGAGTACCTTTCGGGTCAGAACATGTTGTTTGAGTTGGGATTGGTCGAAGTTCGAAAATACCGTTGTCACGATCAAGTCTGTTGGCATCCAACGTTGATGGGCCGCACCGAGACCGTCATCCGCCGTGATGTGGTTGTGGTGGCTGATCAACCCTCCGAGGCTGTCCTTGAGATGGATCGCCCTGCCTCGTCGTCGCGGCCCTCTGGTTCAAGGAGACGTCCGCCCATCGATATTCCACAGTTCTTGGATGCCATCAGAAATTTGCACAGCGAGACATTTGCGCAAGAAGTTTCCGGTTGGTTTGACGAGCTCCAAAGTCGTGGCTTCGATGTGGTCGGTATTCCATCTGGGATCAAGGTGACCGCTCAAGTCGACCGCTTGACCAGGCCAGTCTCCATTTTCCATCTCACTCCTGATGGCAACGTGGTTGATTTTGGAACGTTGTCCTATCACATCAGCGAAAAATCAGGTTTGGGAAATGCCGCCTTCGAGACCATGATGCACGCCATCGCAAACAGCTCGTCTTCGGTCCGGGCAACGTTTGAAGATGGCAAGCAGCACCGATTGGTCCAATTCGACGTGGAAGGTCATCAAGCCAACCTGGAGCATTTTTCTGGTTGCTTTGGTGATCTGACCGGCGTGTTTGAATCTATTCGTGAGCAACTCGCGGTTGGTGATTGCTGAATCTCACCCCACCAAGAACCGCCAACTCACCCAAGCCAACAGCGCGGCAAACACGGCCCGGATCCAGCGAATGGGCACCTTCCCGGTGAGTCCCGCACCGATCCTCGCCCCGACCACGGCACCCACGGCCATGTAGGCGGCGGTGGTGATGGCGGCGGTGATGGGTCCTTCCACACTGGACATCTCGGGGAGCGTCCAGACTTTGCGATACGCGCCAAGAGGGGCCGACAGAATCATGGCGGCCGAGCTGGTGGCGATGGCCAAACGCAGTGGCACTTTGGCGAAGGTGGTCATCAAGGGCACGCTGACCACGCCGCCGCCAATTCCCAACAGGCCTGCGGCCACGCCCGTCAGAGCGCCCACCGTGGCTACCGCGGGGAAGCGAACTTGGTCGGTCGTCTCTTGGCCACTGGACTGGTCGTTGGGGGGGCGAATGACTTTCACCATCGTGTTGACCACTTCGGCGAGCATGAACACCCCAAAGACCAACCCCAACTGCTTGGGATCCTCAAA
>CAXBRK010000072.1:0-10517 GCA_963978155.1 uncultured Phycisphaera sp.
TGGTGGATGAGGTCGCCTCTGGCCTTGGGGCCACCCAAGAGCGGGTGGTGAGCGTCATGGCTGGGGTGTCTGCGTCAACGCTCCATCGGGCGTTCGGTGGGGGGTGCCGTGTGGTGCGCACCATGCCCAACACGCCATGTTTGCTTCGGCAGGGGGTCACCGGCATCGCGGCCGGGCCAGGATCCACTCCAGAGGACGTTGCGTACGTTGCCAAAATGTTTCGGGAACTTGGAGGCGTGGTCGAAGTCGATGAGTCACTGTTGGACGCGGTGACCGCGGTCTCTGGATCGGGTCCGGCTTGGTTCTTTCGCTTTGTCGAAGCGCTGGAGAAAGCCGCGGTTGAACTTGGTTTGTCGCCGGAGGATGCAGCCACCTTGGTGCGATCAACGGCCGCGGGGGCCGGGCAGATGATGCAGGGCGAAGAGGCGCCGTCCACTTTGCGGGAACGGGTGACCACGCCCGGTGGGACCACCGCCGCGGGGCTGGATGTGTTTGATCAGGCGCTGGACGCGTTGGCCCAAGAAGCGTTGAGGGCCGCGAGAGATCGAGGCGCGGAACTCGGGCGTCAATAATCCCGCCGGGTAAACCAACCGATGGCCAGACCAAGCGTGACGGCTTGGAACAAAACCGTGGTGCCGATGACGTAGCGGTTGCTCCGGCGCACTTTTCTGGCCGACAGGATGTTGTCCGTCACTTGATCCGCAAGAGAGCCAACCGTCTCGGCCAACTCGATGGGTTGGCCGCTCATCGTCATACCAAAGGCAATGAAGAAATTGGGGTCATCCTCCGGGGTAATCCGTTCTCGCATGAGATCGATGATTTCCACCCCCTTGGGCAATGGCCAGCGAATGGCGCTGGCGATGCGTTCGGTGAGGGCGGCGTTCGCCGCGAATTCTTCGAGTGACTCCAAACGGGCGGCTCGGTCAAACGCCGATTCTTCGGTGGGGGATTGGTCGAACTCGCTTTCGTCTTCGAAGTCGAACTCGTCCTCTTCCATCTCGACTTCCACGGCCCGGGGAGGGCCACGGCGTCTTCGTTTGTTCTTCGGCCGTTCATCGCCGTTCTGCACCCGTTCGATGTCTTCTTGGATCTGGTCGTAGGCAAAGCCGGCGGTGCTTTCAACGGCCCCGGCCGCCAGGAACAGCCCCCAGATCACCACGGTGAGCAGCAAGCTGGCCAACGCGGATCGGGTGACGGTGCCCACCAGAACGCAAACTGCAAAGAGACTGCTGTAGAACAGGAGGACGTAGGGCAAGGCGTAGAGGATTTCAAATTCCCACACCCCAAGGGCCATCCGCATGGAGAGCAGTACGCCCAAGCAAACCAAGGTCACCGGAACGGCCGCGAACAACAAACTGGCCACGAACTTGGCGATGAAGATGCTGGCTCGTCGCCGGGGTTTGGCCAACAGCATGTCGACACCGCCCCCCGAAAGGAAATCAGGGAACACTGAAGCGGTACTGATCAGTCCGAGGAAGGTGGCGGCGTAGGTCAGCCAAAAGCCAACCAAAACGTCAGAGAAAAAAGCCCGGTACACCACGTCAAGATTTCGGGTGCCGCGGCGAAGCAATTCATGCTCGGAATGGGAAAGGCCCCACCACAAACTGATTCCCGTTTCGTCAAAACCAACACTGGTCAACAACAGAACAATGAACGCAGAGATGGCCAGGACGATCCAAAAGAGGAATCGGCTGGTGAGCTCACGCCACGTGTCGATCAACATTGCGATCAAAAGGCTCACGGCTGGTCTCCCTGTTGGTCTCGGACTTCGGCCATAAACAACTCTTCCAGCGACATGGCTTCTCGCGCGAAATGCGTGATCACCCGGCCTTGCTTTCGGGCAAGGTCAAGTTGCTGCTGGGCTTCTTGATCGTCGCCTTCAAAGC
Source organism: uncultured Phycisphaera sp. (assembly GCA_963978155.1). GTDB lineage: Bacteria > Planctomycetota > Phycisphaerae > Phycisphaerales > SM1A02 > UBA8653. The sequence continues at coordinate 1,887 of CAXBRK010000072.1, forward strand.
TGAAGTCATTGGAAGCATGAGGTTCGATCGGATCGCCTTGGTAGGTCAGTCGCCACTTGGTGCTCCCCGCCAGCTCCGCGGGGGTGCCTTGCCGGCGCACTGTCCCGTCGAGCATGATGGCCACCCGGTCGCAGACCGTTTCCAGCTCGGACAGCAAGTGTGAATTGAGGAAAATCGCGGTGCCGCGCTCGCGCATGCGAAGCAAGACTTCTCGGATTTCGACGCGGCCCACCGGGTCGACGCCATCGGTGGGTTCGTCAAGCACCACCAGTTCGGGATCATTCACGAACGCTTGGGCCAACCCAATGCGTTGCTGCATCCCCTTGGAATAGGTGCCCAGTTTGCGGTGGGCGGCATGGCCCATGCCGACGATGTCGATCATTTCGTCTGCCCGGCGTTCTCGTTCCCGCTTGGTCATGCCCAGCAACCGGGCGTAGTACAGCACCGCCTGGCGCCCGGTGAGATACCGAGGCATGCGGTGGTGTTCGGGGAGGAAGCCAACTTTGGCCAAGGTCGGTCGGTGCCCGACGGGTTGTCCCAGCAAACTCGCGGAACCGGCCGTTCGACGCACGATGGTCAGCAGCACTTTGACCAACGTGCTCTTGCCCGCCCCGTTCGGTCCGATGAGCCCAAAAATTTCGCCCCGTTCCACCTGCAGGTCCACCCCGCGCAGGGCGTGGATGCTGCCGCGGTATCGCTTTTCAAGACCTTGGGTGCTGATGGCGGTCAACGAGGGGCATCCTTCAGGAAGAAGTAATACAGCCGGCCTTCTTCGGCTTGTTCACCGGCCAGGGCGGTGGCTCGATTTCCCGCGCCGAGATACAAGTCGGCCCGGCCCGGAGCGCGAATAGCGCCGCCGGTGTCTTGGTCCAGCATCCACTGGGCAAAGGATTCGCCGTTCACAAAGGTGTCGACGAACACGAACCCTCCCCGGGGGAAAATACTTTTGTCGGTGGCCAGCGATCGCTTCGGTTCCACTTGGAATCCCAGCGACCCCGACGGCCACCCTTCAGCATCGGTCTCCCGGAAAAAGACAAACCGTTTGTTCTGGCGCATTGCGAGGGTGACCGCAGAAGGGTTTCTTCGGTAGGCCTCCCGAATGGCTTCGATGGTGACGGGGCCACGAACAAGGCCTTGTGCTTTCAGCGTCCGCCCGAGTGAGGTGTATTCGTGCCCATTGGTGCCCCCGAAGCCCAGATAGGTGATGGAGCCATCTCCGAGTCGGAGTCGCGCTGAGCCATTCACATGAACCAGGAAGGCTTCGAGAGGCGAATCGAAGTAGAACAGTTCAGTGCCCCGAAGCAAGCCATTTTCAAGCGCGGCTCGGTCGGGGGCAGGCACCATGTCTTGACCTTCCACCTGCCAACCCAGCACTTCACCGGTGACACGGTTCGTTTGCAATGCATCAGGCCGGGCATACACCGGGTACCTGAATGCCCCTGACGCTCGGCGGCGGGCGTTCAGTTCCAATGAGCAGTACCCCGTGAACAACACCGTGCCCTCGTCATCGCAGCCAATGCTCATGTAGCAATCAAAATCTCGCCGGAGCGCTCGGGTGAATGCCTCTCCGGTTCGTGAGGTACGGAGCAGTTGCAGCAGGCGTTCCACCGACGCTTTGGCGTGGGCGTGGGAAATGCCCTCGATGGGGAAGTGCGTCTTGGTGCTCTCTTTGTCAAACCAAGCCAATGAGCGTTTGCCAGCCTTGACCAGATCGGTGGGGTTGCGGCGGTAATTCGCGCCCAAATCGGGCCACTGGGCGGAGGGGACCTTCTGCAGGGCTGGTGCCCCGGCGGGGAGGGGCCGCTCGTATTTGCCCAAGAGGTCTTCTTCGGGGACTTTTTCGGCCGATTGGCAGCCCGAGAAGATCAACCCGGAAAGCGCGATGAGAACGGTGTGACGCATTGGTTTGAGACTCCTGACAACAGACGGATGCGTTCTGCGTACACTAGATCGTCCGAGAGGTATCGACATGTCCACCTTCACCCCCCTCCAACTCGCTTTTGGCATGCCAGGTCCGTTTGAATGGACCATCATTTTGGGCATCGGTTTGCTTATTTTTGGCCGCCGGCTCCCCGAAGTTGGCAAAAGCCTCGGCAAGAGCATTTTTGAATTCAAGAAAGGCCTCTCCGAAGGCAAGCGTGAATACGAAGATGCCAAAGAGGAACTTCGGCAGGTCGAAGAGGATCTGAAGGACCACGACTGAAATTCTTCGCTGAACCGACTGGGTGGGATTCCTTTCGTCGCGTTGCCGGATATATTGATTCACCCAGCCCGTTTAGCTCAGCTGGCTAGAGCGCACGGATCACACCCGTGAGGTCACTGGTTCGAGTCCAGTAACGGGCACTGAAGACCCTCCCTTTGGGAGGGTCTTTCTTTACAGTGACGATATGCCCCAGCAAGAAGTCCCCCCCAATGAATTTACCGCTCGAAATACCAGAAGCTATCTCATCGCTGGGTTGGCGTTTCTGGGCATGATCGTTGGGCGACTGGTCGGCCGGACGTTCATGGAATCCGTCATTGCTGGGGGTGCCGTTTTGATTCTGATTCCCACCGTGAGCTTTCTTGGCAGCTTCATCCGCTGGCGACCATTTTTCACACGCTGGCCGGCTCGTCCTCTTGATTCTGATGCCCAGACCAGAAAGCGTGAAATGATCCTCGGGTTCCCCTCTCGGCTGGGCGTTGATTCCTACGGAGTGCATGTGTCGGCTCACCCGCTCGCCAGATTGTTTGGGGCCCAGCCCTTTTCGATTCCTTGGTCGGATATCGAGTGGTGCGTGGGCTCCCGGCGGAGACGATTTTGGAAGGACAGAAAACTGCTGGCAGGTGGAGAGCGAATCCTTCGGCTGCCAGATTGGGTCTACCACCACACCCCTTCTTCCGTTCAACGTCTGTCTGAACCGGAGTAGGTGAAACTCTCTACTCTCCCACTGATGCAAAAGCAGGATCGACATCCCATCGATTTTGACACCGCGGGATCGGGAGAGATGGCGGTGTTGGCTTTGGTGCTTGGTTTGGAAGGTCCGTTGCTGACCACCATCTTGCTGAAGCAGGGGGCTTCTTTGGTGATGGCTCTGGGCGTGCTGCTGTTGCCGGTGGCCATCATCCTTCCCTTGGTCTGGGTGCTGTGGCGGCCTTGGTCCAGCCGTTGGCTGTTCGAGCCACTGCAAGAAGACGCCGAAGTGCGGACCATGCAGTCTTTGGTGGGGTTCAACCACTGCGTTCGTTTGGCCACCGATCGATACGGGGTGCACGCCACCCTCAACCGTCCCTTCCGCTGGCTGCAGGGGGAGCCCTTCTCCATTCCTTGGTCGGCGATCTCGTGGGAAGAACAAGGGACCTTCGGGAAGTTCACTGACACTCGGAAGGCCACGGTTGATGGGCGATCGTTGACGCTCCCGAGTTGGGTGTACGAAGCGGCCCAGCAGCAGCCCTCTTGATGACATTCGACGCCAGAAATCGCCCAGGAAGGCGACTTTTGTCCCTCTTTGTTTTGCAGATGAGGGGTTGGAGCATCCAAGAGGCCCAAAGTCTCTTGCACACACCTGAGAATCGATCAACATGCATGCATCTTGCAGGCGGTGTTCAGCCGATGCAGGACTAGTATTTTGTCCCATTCCTGAGGAATCCTGTGTCGTCCACCACCACTGCCAACATCGAACGCGTTGCTTTTATCAGCTTGGGTTGCCCCAAGAACTTGGTGGACTCCGAGCAAATGCTGGGCACGGTTCGCGAGGCCGGCTTCACCGTCGTGTCCTCCGATGATCCGGCCGACGCCATCGTGGTCAACACCTGCGGTTTTTTGGAGTCATCCAAAGAGGAATCTCTGCAAGTCATTCGTGAAGCCATCGCCCGACGCGATCGTGGCGAAGCCAAGCGGGTGGTGGTGGCGGGATGTTTGGTCCAGCGTCACCGGGCCAAGATCTTGGATTGGGTGCCAGGCATCGACGCCATGGTTGGGGTGTTTGATCGTGACCGCGTCTTGGATGCGGTCGGCGGGGTGGATCGTGAGTCTCTTCCCGATGGTGATGCCGCCCCTCCCTATTGGATCAGCGGCAACGCACTCCAAGCCGCCGAGGCCCGAGGCCGAGACACCGTGGGCTTGACCGTGCACGGCAAAGATGGCCAAGGCATTGGGTACTGGGAAGGCGACGACACCCGCGTCCGATTGACACCGCGTCACCGGGCGTATCTTCGAATCAGTGAAGGCTGCAACCAGCGTTGCGCGTTCTGCACCATCCCCTCCATCCGCGGCAAGATGCGTTCGAAGCCCCTTGGTCACATCGAGCGTGAAGCCCGTGCCTTGGTCGCGGATGGCGCTTTTGAATTGGGGCTGATTGGTCAAGACACCACCAGTTGGGGCCGGGACATCGGTGATGATCGTGGCTTGGTCGGTGTTCTGGAAACCATTGATCGGGTGCTGGGTGAATCAGGCGGAGGTTGGGGGCGTTTGATGTACGCCTATCCGACCGACTTCACCGACGAGATGATCGATGCCATTGCACGGTTGCCCAACATCGTCAAATACATCGATATCCCTCTGCAGCACATGGCCACTCCAGTCTTGGATTTGATGCGCCGCCGGACCACCGGTGAGCAGCAGATTGAGTTGTTGGAGAAGCTCCGTGAGCGCATTCCTGGGGTGGCGATTCGAACCACATTTATTGTTGGGTTCCCCGGGGAGACCGACGAGCACTTTGAGGAGTTGCGGGGCTTTGTGGAGGACTTTGGGTTCGACATGGTCGGTGCGTTCCAGTTCTCTCCCGAACCGGGTACCCCGGCCGGAACCCTCGATGCAGACCCCAAATTGCACGTGCCCGATGACGTCAAAGCGGCCCGTGAGGAAGCGTTGATGCTGACCCAGCAAGCGGTGTGCTTTGACAACATGAACTACCTCGTGGAAGAGGCCGTCCAGTTTGATGTGTTGATTGACGGCCGATCCGACGACGAAGGCGTGGCTCTGGGCCGAGCGTATTTCCAAGCGCCCGAGGTGGACTCGGTGGTCCGCGTCAAGAGCATCAACCCATTGGTCCCCGGTGAACTGGTGCGGTGTACCGTCGTGGAAGCGGATGGTTACGACTTGGTGGCGGTGCCCACCGCTGATCTGGACACTTCGATTTCTCTTCCCGTGGTTGGGTGAGATCACTCGTCGTCGTATTCATCCTCGTCATCAAAGTCGTATTCATCGGCAAAGCCGGGCTGGGCGCCGTTGGCCAGCCACGCGGCGATGGCATCAAACTGTGCCGTGGCGTTGCCGTCCAAGATGTCGGGCCGAACTGCTTTGCCCGTGACCGGGTCGGCGTAGCGGGGCATTCGGGTTGATGGCGTGATGCGCAAAGGATCGTCCATCCAGCGGTGGTACCAGCCGGGGCGGAGACGTTCGGCGGACTGGGCGAAATTCACGCCCACGGCTTCGAACGCGGCCATTGGTGGCTCGTCGCCCACGCCGTGGCACGTGATGCATCCATAGCCTTCGAGCCCCACCAGCATTCGGCCCACCGCGGCGTCAGCCTTCTCGGTGGCGACAAAGGTCTCGTCCTGAGGCATCCCGTGTTCGGCGACCAGCGAGGTGGTGAGCGGTGCTGCCCACGCCCCAAACCCTGGCATTCGGGCATGCATCCAAGGACGAACTTCTTCAGTTCGGGTGCCGGCCAAGGTCTTGAGCAAGTGTTCGGTGCGGAGTTTTTCTCCGGTGCCGTCGAGATGCGGCAGGGTTTGATCGACTTCGGGCGCATGAGGATCCGCGAGGAGGGCGGGATCCACGTCCAGCGTTCGCCCTTCACCGAGAGACGCTTGGCCATCACGGGCGTGGCAGGAGGTGCAGCGGAGGCTGTTGATGGCACGGGCCGCCAAGCCAAAGTTGGTGGGGGCCGTGGTGGAAGCCAGCGCGGCGAATGTCTGATTGATTGCGGTTTGCTCGACGTCACTCAGCCTGAAGTCTGGGGTGCTGCTCGCGTCGTTGGCCAAGCAGCCTTCCATGCTCTCTTGCGTTCCGGTTGGCAGGGGAACACTGGGCATCGGCGGTGCATCCGATTGATGGCAATTGCCACAGCGCAGTGCAGTGGCGAGTTCTTCGCCTCGGACCACATCACCCGTTACGCCCGCTCCCTGGCCGGGTACGGCCTCTCGCAAGAAGGCTTCTAAATCCGCGGCTTCTTGTTCGGACAATCGGAAGTCGGGCATTTTGGACCAAGGTGATCTGGCGTGTGGGGCACGGAGGAAATCAGCCATCGCGCCGGGTTGGTACTTCTGGCTCACTCCGGCCAAGGAGATGCCGTCGTAGTCGTCTTCAGGTTCGAGAACGTGACAGTTCAGGCATTGCAATTTTGCCGCCAAGACTTTGCCGTCTTCTGGCCGTCCTGGGGTGGCTTGCAGCGTTCCTGAACCCATCGAGACCACCCATGCGGCCAGGTCGGCGGCGTCTTGCTCGGCGTTCGGGCCCGAGAGCAGCGCCGGCATGGCGGTGTCCGCACGGTGGGCTGAAGGATCCAGCAGCCACTCTTGCACCCAGCGTCCGTGCAATCGTTGCCCCGCATCTCGGAGCGAACCGGCGGGCCGGTCAAGGTCCGAGACGAACGTGGAGGCTTGCGAAGCATGGCACGCGGTGCAGCGGTGTTCGGCGATCAGATCGAGCCCGTGTTCGATGTTGTCGTGGGTTTCTGTTGCCGTGAGTTGTTGGGTGGGGATGGGTTCCAGCGTGAAGTCTCGGCCATCCCACAGCAGCCGGATCCAGGCGGGGCCTTCGCGGGGTGGTGTCCATTCCAAGGTGACCGATCGTTCGCCTTTGTTCAGGCGAAGCTGTTTGGTCTGCAAGTCGGTGTCCAAAGCGCCTTCAAGAACCACTTCACCGTCGATGGACAACACCGCTGATCCGCTGCCGCGAAGAGCCAACTCGGCACGAGTCCGGATGGGCAGGTTGAGGGTGCCAGAAAACATGCCCGACCAACCTGTAGGCGCGATGCCCACTGCTGGCGACTCTCCGGCTTCCACCCTGGCGGCGAACAGGCGGGTTGGCATGATTCGCTGGTTGGTTTCATCCGCAAAGGAAACCGTCACCCCAGAGGGCGTTTTTGGTTCCGCGGTGTTGGAACCCAAGTTCAATCCGATGGCCAGCAGGATCGCGGAAAGCATGTGAACTTAGTTTGTACCCAACTCGTGGACGGTGTTCCAGATGTCGGTGATGATGACATCACCATCGGTGCTCTCCAAGTCGCATTGCACGTGCATTTGCATGACGGGCTGCATGTTCTTGAGCTTCAAATGCACCGTTTTTCCATCCTCGAGCAAGGTGGCGGACTCCACGACCATTTCGTCGTGTTCTTCGACTCGGATTTCCTTCTTCTTGGCCAGTTCAATTTGCTCAACATCGGGGTTGAGGGCCGAGACTTCTGGAGAGCCGTACATGGGGCCCCACACGTAGTCCCAACAATTGACCGCCCACGAACCGGTGTCTTCGGCCAGCTCTTGGTCCAGCTTCACGGAGAAGGAGATCTTGATGCCATCTTCGACCGCGGTGATCGAGGTGGGGTTCTTCGGCGTGCGGCCGGTCCAGCGCACCCGCTGGAACGCGGCAAGACGTGCGGCGTTGGTTTGCCATCCCTTGAGCCCGCAAACCCAGAGCTGCCCATCGGTGGGGTGGAAGCGACCACGCATGGCCGAGGAGCCAAGCTGGACGGGGACTCGGAAGACGCCGCCTTGCACTTGTCCGTTGACTTCTTCTTTCATGACCCGATAGATCGAACTTTGACCGTACGACAGGTGGAGCAGTTCTCCGGTCCACGGCCATTTGGAAGAGGTCACCCAGGTTTGACCGCCGGAGGAGTTGTCCACGCTCATGGGGAACCAGCACAAGGGCTTGTTGTAATCGGTTGGTGTCTCGTTTCGGTGGGCCAAAGGGACGACGCCTTGGAACGAGCCTTGGGACATCCAGTGCAACTTGCAGTGGGGGACCCAGGTGCCTTCATTGTCCCCTGCAGTGACAACTTGTCCGTCGGGAGAAATGCCGATGCCGTTCGGGGCGCGAAGGCCAGTGGAGAACACTTCGAGATCTCGGCCGGTCTTGTCGACTTTGATCACGGTGCCATGGTGTTCGTTCAAGCTGTCTTCGAACCCTCGTCCACCGCCGCGAACGGGGCCGGCTTTGCCGAACCAGAAGTTGCCCTCGCCATCCACTTGGAGATCAAAAGCAAAGTCATGGAACGAGGGGGTGGTGTTGACGAGATTGCAGAAGTTGTCGTACAGGTCGGCTTCGCCGTCGTTGTTGAAGTCGATCAGGCGGGTGATTTGGTCTTTGCCGTGGACGAAGATCTGTCCATCCCGGACCGCCAATCCCAAAGTCTCGAACAGGCCAGAAGCGAATCTTTTCCAGCGGATTTCGCCCATTTCACGAAGGCCTTCCACAAGCCAGACATCACCATTCCAAGTGCAAACGGCGGCGGTGTCGTCGTCGACAAAGTCGAATCCACCAATTCGCATGTACGAGTTCCAGGGGTTCTCGAAGGGCACGGGGATGTCGTCCACCACGAAGGTTTCGTCACCGTTCTCTGCGACATTGGCTTGGACGATGATTTCTTCGGGATAGATCGCCGGGAACAACGCAGGATCAGGCTTGCTTCCCGCAAACATCCGTGTGAA
>CAXBRK010000073.1:0-10336 GCA_963978155.1 uncultured Phycisphaera sp.
CTTCCGATCTCAAGCCAGCGTCCGCCTAGGGCATGGCAATCCAGTTCGTTCAACGGGGCACACTCTTCCACCGGGCCACACAGGCAACAAGCACCCTGTCCCCCACACGGTGCGACCGAACAATCGGTGCAACCACCAAGCCATGTTCCTCCCAAATCAGAGCAGCCACTCAAGGTTGCCGTTTGGCATGGTTCATTGCAGATGCAACAAGCTCCGAACGCAGCCGCGGTGATCTCTGCGCAAAGGGCACACTCTTCCACCCACTGGCCGTCCAAATCGATGCACTCGCTTTCGTGACTGAGGTCAACACATGTTCCGTCACAGAGAACGCAAGCTTGCAAAGGGACACAGCCACTCGCACACGTACTGCAAGGGCCGAGCCACTGTCCGTTCAAGTTCGAGCAGTCGGCCTCGGTGGTTTCTGGAACGCACTCTGATCCACAGTCGAGGCAGCATGATCCAGTCGGAACACATGAGGGCGGACAAGGGGATTCTTGTCCTGACCAGACCCCGCCCACCGTGGCACAACTTGCTTCAGAGGTCAGCGAACAGGTGCCATCACAAAGACAGCACCCGCCCAAGACTTCAAAAGTGGTGGTGATCCGAACGCTCAGTTCACCCAAGACGGGATATTGAGAAAATTCAATACTTCCAGGAGCCGTGTATTCCGCTACCGAACGTGCAAAGACGTCCAAGGGCCATGTGGGATCAACGAGAACAATTTCGCCTTCGCTTTGGAAAGTCCCGCCGAATGTGCAACTTTCGAGCGGGGGCAAGCAATCCCCTGGGCAGCACCCGATGCTTTGATTTTCGGCAATGAATGGACTCCCATCGAGCAACATTTCGGTCAGCAGGATCGCATCGGTTGAGATGGGGCTGTCTCCAAGATTGCGAAGCCGCAGCGCTGTCCAGGTTCGCCCCTGGATTTCCACCGTGGTGGAGATGGGCACCCGATATCCACCATGATCATCGAACGGGGGGGCAGACAACTCTTGCGTGCCGGGCAATCCCCAAGGGCCTTGCACAACATCGGTCACCACTTGTTGGCAGATGCTGGGACAAACGCTGCCGAAGCCCTGGAGGTCACCGCCTTGGGCCACACATTCCTGAAGGCTGAGGTTGGCTGCACATGATTCACTCAGGCAGCAGGCGCCCAAGCAGGTGATCTCGTCGCAAGACGTCTCCAGCCCTCGGGGAAATCCGCCAGCTTCTCGGCAGAGGTCTGCGTCTTCAGAAAAGCATGTGCCGTCTGGGAGACAGCACCCTCCCTCAAATGGGCATGGCACCGGAATGCAGTCGCTGGCTGGGCCCATCCAAGTTCCGCCGAGATCGTTGCACTCTGGTTCGGAGATGTCTTCAGCACAGTTCAATCCCGCCGTGCAGCAGGCGCCGACGGCCTCACACTGAGCGTCCGCACAACTGCTGGCCTTGGACACCGTTCCACCAACGGTGGCGCACAGAGCCTCGGTCAGATCAAAGCATGATCCGTCATTCAGACAGCACGGTCGAATTGGCTCCCCCGGATTGGAGGAAAGCCCCAAGATGAGCAAGAAAAAAAACATGGCCCCAGATGGAGCCATGTTAGACGTAATATTATGAGATGCAAGGGTTTATCGGAACGATGCCTTGATTCTCAGTCGGTTCAATGGCAACTCTCGGAGCACCCGAACCCAGTCCACTTCTTCGCTTCCAGTGCCGCCACCGACGCATTCGGCCTCATCGCAGCTGGTGCCCATGCCGTTCCAAATGCCGCCTCGGTAGCCACATTCTGCGGCTGGCAGCTGGAGGCAAGTCCCGTCGCGGAGACAGCAGGCTCCAAATTCAGGGAGTCGGAAGTCCGGGAGTTCGGGGATCCAAGGTTCCATGACCGGGGTCACCTGAGCGTTGCCACCAAGGCTTCGTGAACCGAATTCCATTCGCAAGACACCTCCGAGGGATTCGCATTCACCCAGGGTGGCTTCAACCAGTCGACCGTCCGGCAACCAGCAAGCGCCAACTTCTCCGTTCCAGGATTGGTTGACTTTCTGGCACTCGCAATCCGGCCACCACTGGCCATCGTGGGCCAAGCAGTATTCCTTGGTGGTGCTTTGCTGACATCTCAGGCCGTTGGCGTCGCCATCAAATCCGCCACGCAGCAGGCAAGAACCCACAACGGGGACGGGCTCACGAGCATCACAAGAAGATTCAACAAACAACATTGGGTTTCCGGAAAGTCGAGCTTCGGCCAAGCCGTCCTCGACGGTGACATCACAGATGGCGTCCATAAAGGGTTCGCATCCCACCATGCGTCCAAGGTCGTTCAGGACATATTCCCACTCGTACTCCAAAATCACTCGGGCATCGATCCATCGTCGGTGTCCCAAGATGAAAGATCCACCACCGGTGTATGTGTGGATGCCGCCGATTTCAAAATCAATGTTCAGTTCAGTCGCGTTGATCAAGCCGGCCAGCTCCTGGTCGTCCAGATCAACCCAGTTGTTCGACGTGAACGAAACCGGAGAGTGAAAAGCGCATCTTCCGAAAGGTGGGAGGACGCCGTCGCATCCTTCCAGTTGCGGATCTCCAAGTCGGCTGTCGTAGTCAAAGCCCGTCAATTCGCCAAAGAGGGGGTGGAACACCCGCCAGTGGGCACTGATGTCGATCACACTGGGCAGCTCAAAATCGCTCAGACTTTCCAACCAGAGCACGCGGTGAAATCCACCATCGAGTCGGAGTCTCGCCCCGGTCAGCCGGCGATCCCCTCCCCAATCGTCGAACCCCAAGAATTGAATGACGCTGGGGGCTTGTTCGTTGTGAGCATGCAGGATGTTGACGACTTGCTGTTCCACCAAGCATCGTTCGTCTTCGCAGACGGTTCCTGATCCCACGAGGACGCCACCAAGGTTGGCACAGGCGTCTGGGCCCAAGTCCTCCAGGCACTCCAGCCCGTCAATACAGCACGCACCAGTGCACACCACGCGGTCGCATTGGGTGTCAAAGCTCGCGCCGGGTTCACCGGTGGCGTAGCCCAAGTACTCCCCACCAAGGCTGTTGCACTCCTCAAGTGTCAGAAGGGTGCAACCCCCACTGCCAAGGCAGCACGCACCAGCGGGAGGAGGGCACATGGCGCCGAGTTCGTAATCATCTGCTGAGGAACCATCACCCATGTACTGGCCACCGGCCAAATTGCATTCGGCCGCGCTGCTGGAGAAAGCACTGAGGTCTGGCATACAACACGCGCCGAACGCGGTGCAGACGAATGTCTCGCAATCGTTGCCCGAGGGGCTCCACCGGCCTCCGACCAGTTCGCATGTCTGTTCGCTCATCTGGTAGCACAAAAATTCATCGCTGTGACTCACACAGCACACTCCAGAATCAACAAACATATTCAGGGCAGCAACAAGCAAGAACGTGGACATGACAAACCTCCGGGCCAACAGGCGTTGGAGGCATCGGGTCACGAAAGACTCGGTTTCACTTGTCAGGTCGGATTTGGAAGCGCAGGACAGGGTGCAGGCGGCACAAACCGCACAGACGGAACACTTGTGTAGGAACGCGGTTTACTTGCCGCTGAAGAAGCGCTTCAGACCGTGGAAGGTGGCCGCGCGTCCGATCCGGGCGATGGACTCGGTCAAAGGAATCTCCTTTGGACAAGCCTTCACACAGTTCTGGGCATTGCCGCAGTCGTTCACACCCCCAACGCCCAAGATCTCTTCCATCCGATCGTCTTGCAGGATTTTGCCCGTGGGGTGTTCATTGAACAGCAACGCTTGGTTGATGGCATGAGGTCCCAAGAAAGCGTCATCCCAATCGGCGGGGGATTCTTCTTTGTTGAATTGCGGACATGCTTCCAGACAGCAACCACAACTCATGCAAGTGGCCATGGTGTAGCGCATTTGTTGGTGATCTGGGGTGTCAATTGGACCAGCACCCAAGTCGTAGGTGCCATCGATGGGCACCCAGGCCTTCACACGCTTGAGGTTGTGGAACAGACGCTCGCGATCGACCATCAGGTCGCGAACCACGGGGAATTTGCTCATGGGCTCAAGAACAATTTCATCGCCTTCTCGGGGGGCGTATTCATCGACCAATGCGGTGCAGCTTTGGCGGACCTTCCCATTGATCACCATCGTGCATGACCCACATACCTCCTCCAGACACCCACAGTCAAAGACCACTGGGGTGGAGTCGTCGCCCTCAACGGTGACAGGGTTGGCGGCCACGCGTTGCAGACACGAGATCAGGTTCATCCCGGTCTCAACTTCCACCTGGAATCGTTCCCATCGGGGCAAGGCCTCGGGGCTGTCTTGACGCAGGATGCGTAGGAAGATTGTTCGGGTTCCGGGAGCACGGTCGTTGGGAGCAATCATGAAGGACCTCGGCCCAGATTGTAGCCCCTTGACGCCAAGTTTCCGCATTCTCGATCGATCTTGGTGCAGATCCAGACCGATATTGACGAAAGTGTTCGTTGTGCCCCCGATCCTTCGATTGTTGCGACCAGCCGACTGGGTGAAGAACGTTTTTGTTCTGCCGGCTTTGGTCTTTTCGTTGCCTCGCATGGTGCAAGATGGCGCTGAGATTGTGCCGGCGCTCTGGGCCACACTGGCGGCGGTGGCGGGATTCTGTGCCACCGCTTCGGGCTTCTATGCCATCAACGATGCACTGGATGCCAAGAGCGATCGACAGCATCCCGTGAAATGTCGACGCCCCATTGCTTCGGGAGCGATCTCCGTCCGGACCGGTTTGGTGATCGGGGTGGTGTTGCCGCCACTTTCCATCCTGACGGCCTCTTCCATCGACGCCGGCTTGGGTTGGATCCTCTTGGCGTACGGCATGCTGCAGGTCTTCTACAACCTTGGATTGAAGCGGTGTCACGGATTGGATGTCATGGCGTTGGCCGGTGGATTCACCTTGCGTGCGGCTGGTGGCGCTGCGGCGATTGACCGACCAATTTCCGTATGGCTCTTGCTTGAGGTGTTTTTCCTCACCCTCTTCCTGGCTTTCATCAAACGGCAGTGTGATCTGCAGACGGCCAAGAACAACAAGGCTGAAGAATGGAAGAGTCCCGCGGGTTACCACGACGAGCATGAACTCGATTGGGGGACAGGTTTGGCGGGCGGACTGGCCGTGGTGGTGTTCGTGATGTACGCCACCTCGGGACATGCCCGTGAAGTGTTGGGTCCTGGATCCGAAGGCTTGGTCTTTCTGACGCCCTTTGTGATCTCAGCCTTGCTCCGCTTCCACCGCCGAGCCCGCGAGGGTGCCTCTGACTCACCGTTGGCGGCGTTGTTGGAAGATCGCATCATGTTGCTGTCGGCGTGTTCTTTCGGACTCGGCTTGGTCGGGCTGCTGGCCTTTCCTGATCTTCGAGAAGCTTTGGATGGGATTTTGATGACTTCTCCGGAATGAAGCGCCCGGTTCTGCCGTCTCTCTCTAGGCTGCGATGACCATGATGCTTCCCACGACGTTCTCGATGCTCTTCTTGATGCCCCTTGGGTGTCCACCAGAAGAACCTCCACAACCACCCGCGGAACCAGTGGCTTCGGCTTCTAAAGATTCCGTCCGGGGACTGCTGGACCAGGCTGAACGGGTGGCGGCCACCCTGGAATCTTGGACTCGCCCGGCGTTGTACCGCACCGAAAATGATCTCACCGGTGACTCCGTCTTGCGGACCGGTTGGATTTCATGGCGTCGTCTTCAAGACAACGTGACCGTCGGGTTGTTGCTGGAGTGGGAGGTCGTGGATCGGGCCCGACGGAAAAAAGTCAAAGACTTCATCTTGCAGGGACCGTTCCTTTGGGAGGTTGAGCACGAGGGCAAGCTGCGTATCAAACGAAGATTGTCCACTGATGATTCGGCCACCACTTTGGGTGCCTTGGGGCGGGGACCTTTGCCCCTTCCAATTGGAATGTCAGCCGATGCCGTCTTGGCCAAATTCTCCGTGACCGAGGGGATTCGCCCTGACGTTGGGGTGTTGGCCAAGATTCAGGACGAGGGTGTGCGCTATCTCCGATTCACACCCAAAGACGGCACGCCGGCGGCTGATGAAATGGACCACGCCGTGGTGGCGTACATGCCCGATGGGCTGCCTCGTGGGGTTCGTGTGGAACGACTCAACGGTGATGTTCGAGAGGGGCGTTTTGATCCCATTCGAGAAGGGCAATCACCCCCATCTGATTTGAATCAGCGTATGGATCCAGGAACCGCACCCCGTGAGGGCTGGACCATTCAGGAGCCGTTGATTGAATCAGATGGCTAATCGGATGGGGTTGTCGTGGCCAGTACCGCGGCCAATTCACCGGAAGCCACGGCTCGTTGTTCGCCGCTCTCCAAATCTTTGAGTTCGATCGGGCCATCAAGGCCTTCCTCACTCAAGATTGCCGCAAATCGGGCTCGATTTTTGGAGGCTTCAGCCAGCAGTTTGCCCACGTTCCGGGTGGCTTTCACGCTGGTTCGCGCGTGCAGGCCAGCGCCTCTCAAAGCACGAAGCAGTTGCCGGACGGCATCTGGTCTTCCGCCCGCATCAATCACAAAGCAGTCAGGACGAGGAAGAATGGCCGTGCCTTCCGGAAGCCGATCCAAATTCTCCAGAACCAAGCCCAAGACCACGTCGCCCATGGCAAATCCACACGCTGGCGTCTTGGGTCCACCCAAGAGTTCGATCAACTCGTCGTACCGGCCCCCGCCGGCGATGGCACGTTCAGCACCACGACACTCATGGACCTCGAAGACCGTGCCGGTGTAGTACGCCAAACCACGAACAATGCCAGGGTCAAATGTCACCCATTCCTCAAGGCCCGCATCACGCAAGGGGGCGGCCAAATCAAAGAGTGGTGTCAGACCCTCGGTTTGAAGTCCCAAGCCAGTCATGGTCTTCACCAGTGCATCGGTGGTGCCCGAAGAAGAAAGAACCGCGTCCAATTTCGCGATTTCGTCCGGTCCAAGACCCAGCGGCTGGGCTTTGGTTGCGAACACTTCTGGGGGCATCTTCTCCTTGCGGTCAAGCAGGGTGAATGCCTCATGCAGCTGATCCTCATGGACGCCCAGACCTTGGAGGACCGACGCCGCGGCATCACGGTGGGACAGTCGAATGGTGACATCACCCGGTCGAAGACCAAACCGTTCCAGAGTTCCAGCCAGGAGCCCAAGAAGGTCCAACTCGGCGTTCATGGAGGGATCTCCAATCACGTCTGCATTCCACTGCAAGAACTCTCGCAATCGACCACGTTGTGGTCGTTCGCCGCGGAAGAAAGGCCCAATGCCAAACCATCGCAAAGGCATAGGTCTTTGTCGGACAGCATCGGCCGCCAACCTCGCCACGGTCGGGGTCAGTTCTGGCCGAAGGGCGTAATCGTCGTCCCCGCCCGATCTCCGGAAGGAGAACAGTTCCGACACGATGCCATCACCACTTTTGGTGGTGTAGAGCGAGAGGTGCTCAAAAGTTGGCCCGTCAATTTCCTCGAATCCATGGTTCGTGGACACCGTCCGCCAGCGGTCTTCAATCCACTGACGTTGGGCAAGATCTTCCGGGAGGAAGTCGCGGGTGCCTTTCGGCGCCTGAAAACCTGCGGCCATGCCACAAGTGTACGCCCTCGGCGTTAGAGAAAGAGTTCGACAAATCGACTTCGTGTCCGAAGCCGGGCAAGAAGTTGTCGGTGCAGTTCCCCAAGCAGCTGGCTGACCCTCGACTCACTGAGCCCAAGGACCCTGGCGGTTTGAGCCATGGATAACGATTCTCCGTAGTACAACGCCACCATGGTTCGGGTCCGGACATCAAAAGTGCATTCGAGCCAATCCAGCAATTCACTTCGTGTCTCGGAAGCTGTTTCGGCGGGGGGGAGGCAACCTTCTGGCTCTGGCTCGTTGGCCGCCATCACACTGATGGCCACGGCGGCCCCCCGGGTGGCCCAGGTCTGCACATGGAAGATTCGATCGGGATTGAGTCCGGTCAATCGACCCAACACTTCTTCTTCCGGTTCGAATCCATATCGGGTTCGGAATTGGTCGGCGGTGGTTTGTACTTTTCGGACATCCGCACGGGCGCCCCTGGAGAGCAGGTCTTCCCGGCGAAGCCAGTCGTGGATTGATCCGCGAATACGCTGCTTGGCGTAGGGACGGAAATCGTCACAGACTCGGTTGTCGAACCGCTGCAACGCGTCGTGCAAACCGAGATAGCCCGCTTGTTCGAGATCACCGAGTTCCACCGAAGGTGGAAGCTGCCGGTGTTGGGCTCGAGCGATGGGCTCAACCAGTTCCAAAAAGTAGTGATGCAGCAATTGGTCACGTGCGGCAGGACAAGCCACGTGCATCCAAGCTGCCCAATCATCGCGCAGGGCGCTCGGTTGCCGCCGAACGTCCCCTCCCTGATTGTGGGGCATGGAGATTCCTTTCAGTTGCCGACGGCCGTCCGTGGCCGACATCTTGCCCATCGGACGGTCTTGGCCAATCTCCACAGAGATCTTGAAAAAATTTTCAGGCGCGGGGCAAAATCAGGTCAACGATCAGGGCAAGCACCAGTCCCAAGCCGGCGATTCCCAACGTGACTTGCACGGTGAACATCCCAACTTCTGGCCAGTACCGTTTGAAATCGGGCAATCGCCAAGCTTTATAGACCATGCCAACCCCAAAGGAGAACGGGATCAAGGTCAGCCACCAGATGTCTTGGAGGGCGTTCCACGGCTCAACAAACGGCATCAAACCTCTCCCTTCGGTGCGGCAAATCCCGCTTCGAGGATCAACACCAGATTCATGAGTCCTCCGAGGGCGATGAACAAGGTCCCTACCTCGTTCACGTGGGACAACCCTTGTCGCCGGACGGCATCCATGACTTCTTGGTCTTCAGCCAGCCAACGTTCCCCGAGCGAGGGGGTTCGCTCCCAAGAGATGTCCTGAATTTCTCGTCCATTGATGCTGGAGAGCCGACTTCGAGCAAAGTCCGTGGCAAAAGCAATGGGACCATTGAATGCTTGGGCATAGAACCAAATGCCATCGTGTTTTCGATCCACGGCGTCCAGGCCGCCGATCAGCAAGCCGGAGAGGTAGAGGAACAGCACGCCCCCCATGGCCCGAACGCCGCGTGCGTAGCGGCGTTCGGCAAAATATCCACCGCCTGGCCAAAGCCAAGCAAAGAGCATCCGGTCCGGTTTCATCGCAGATCGAGCCATTCCAAAAGGCACTATCGGCATAACCCGACCTCCTCCCGCTGATTTCGATCGGGTTCGCTGCATGGGGGGGCACTTGGGGGCGATAGGGGATGTGATGAGCACTGAACCCACTCGATCTCGCCCCACTGTTGTTGATCGTCGCCTCGGAACCGATCGCCGGGATGCCCTGCCGGACACCAATTTGGAGCGGCGGCGTGGTCCTGGCCGCCGACGGTCGGATTTCCGCCGGGATGCTGATGAAGGCACCTTCGATACCGAGCAGATGTACTTCTTGAAAGCCATTGAAATGTGGCGTCGAGAAGCCAAATTGTTTGATGGCGCGGTGCCAAGTTGGAACCAAGTCCTGCAAGGGATTCGCAGCATTGGGTACCGCCGAACGGCGGTGGACACCATCCGATTGACCAACTCGGAAGCCCTTCTTGCGGAGTCTCGAGAGGCCTCTTTGGAGACTTCGCCGCAAGAGCAGGCCCGATTCCAAAGCGCTATGGAAACGTTCCGAGACGTGACCGATGTTCATCTGCCCCAGTGGACTGATGTGCTCGAAGTCATTCGACGGATGGGGTACCGCAAAGTTCAGCCTTGCGGATTTGATCTTCGCGGCCGAATTGAAGAATTCACCGAGCGACCAGATGCACCAGCTCGGGTGGATCGGGCCGAACGTGAAGGATCAGACGATCAGCCAGCGTCTTTGAACCAGTCGGCGTTCTTTTCGACGTAGTCCTTCCATTCGTCGGGAAGATCTTCCTCGGGAAAAATTGCCTGAACAGGGCATTCGTCCACACACAAGCCGCAGTCAATGCAGGTGTCTGGATCAATGAAGAGTTGATCGGCACTGCCGTTTCGCTCATCAGACGGGCCAGGGTGGATGCAGTCCACCGGGCAAACATCAACACAAGCGGTGTCTTTGGTACCTACACAGGGTTCAGCAATAACGTGTGCCATAACATCTCCAACTTCGGAAAAAACCTACCGCTGAATCGAGCATAGTCCACAAAAAAAGAAGCGGGGAGCCCAAAAGGACTCCCCGCGACGTTCTTGTGACGCAGCTTGAATCAGCGGCGACGAGTGGCCTTCTTACGAGTGGCCTTCTTAGCAGTCTTCTTGGCTGCCTTCTTGCGAGTGGCCTTCTTAGCAGTCTTCTTGGCTGCCTTCTTGCGAGTGGCCTTCTTAGCAGTCTTCTTGGCTGCCTTCTT
>CAXBRK010000074.1:0-10172 GCA_963978155.1 uncultured Phycisphaera sp.
GGAGGCAAGCGCCGCCGCCGCCGTCGCCGCCGCCGTGGCTGCAGCGATGACGGCTCGAGCGAGACCGTTGCTGCTCCCGCCATCGAGCCGCCGGATGCGCCCGTTGCGGTCCACGTTCTTGCCAAGGAAGCTGGGCTCAAGAGCACGTTGCTGCTTGATCGCATCCGTGAGGAGTTGGGCTTTGACGTCAAGAGCTACATGACGCGGCTCGCCCCCGATCAAGTGGTGAAAGTCAAAGAGATGCTGCTGCCCGAGCCTGAGCCAGCGCCTTCTGCTGACACGGCCTCTTCTGGCGATGGCTCTTCTGAGGACACTTCGGCCAAAGACGATCGTCAATCCGACTCTGACGGCTCAGATTCTGAGAATGGCGGACGCAAAAAGCGCCGTCGACGCCGCCGGCGCGGTCGTGGACGTGGTGATGGCGAATCCAGCACCAGTGGAGCCGAGAGTTCTGGCTCTTCGGAGAGGACTTCCGAACGGACTTCTGGGGACGATGACAAGAGCAATTCCAAGTCATCCGACGAATCCAAGCCCTCTTCAGACGAGTCCAAGCCACGCCGCTCTCGTCGATCAGGCAAGAGCGGTCAGAAGAAGAAGGAGCCATCGGGTGACACCTCCGCACCCGCCTCAGAAGCATCCGCACCTTCTTCCACGGCCGAGGACAAGCCAAAGCCAAAGCTCTCGCGGCTGCGTCGCTCTGTTCGTCGAACCTCTGGGACCCGCACTGCGGACCGTGAATGAGACCCCAAAAAGTCATTGTTCTCGGTGCAACTGGCACGATTGGTCGTCGGACCCTCGATGTCTTGCGCCAACTTCAGAAGTCTGATCCCACCTGGGATTGTGTTGGTCTTGCCTGCGGCTCACGCGTTGACCAAATTTTGGAGGATGCAAACAGCCATTGGTCCTCTGCGAAGACTGCTTCCGTGGCGAACGATGGCCGGGTTGACTTTTGTGGTCCGGATGCAGCGTTGCACTTGGTTGAAGCATGCGCTTCGCCCGAGACCATCGTGGTTTCGGCAATTGTCGGTGCCGCCGGCTTGCGTCCCACCTTACGTGCTATTGAACTGGGGGCTTCCGTTGCTCTGGCCAACAAGGAAACCTTGGTCTGCGCTGGGGGTTTGGTCCAGCAGGCACTGAAATCCTCCCCTGGGACATTGTGGCCGGTGGATTCCGAGCATGCCGCCATCGCCCAATGCTTGCGGGGGGTTCCTCCTGATCAAATCAAATCAATCCTGCTCACCGCCTCCGGTGGCCCGTTCCGCGATGCCCCTCTTTCTGATCTTCGTGACGTGACACCCCAGCAGGCTTTGAACCATCCCGTCTGGGACATGGGGCCTCGCATCACCATCGACAGTGCCACCATGGCCAACAAGGCCCTCGAGTTGATTGAAGCCCACCATCTGTTTGGGGTCTCTGATCAGCAATTGGAAGCGATTGTGCACCCCGGCTCACTGGTCCACGGCATGGTGCACTTGTGTGATGGCACCACGCTTATGCAAATGTGTACCCCGGATATGGCAGGTCCAATCCGTTGGGCACTCACTGCTGGCGAACATGATGAGGCTGTCGCTCCGGCTCTCGATCCTCTGGAGTTGACCAAACTTGAGTTCGCCCCAGTCGATGCCCAGCGTTTTCCCTTTGTCGAACTTGGATTCGAAGTGATTCGTAAAGGTGGCGGGGCGGGCTGTGTCTTCAACGCCGCTGACGAAGTGTGCGTACAGGCTTTTTTGGAAGGGCGCCTTTCTTATCTCGACGTCTACCATTGCGTGGCTGCCGCGGTTGATCGATTCGGGCACCATGAACCCAGCAACCTGACTGACATTCTTGAACTTGACATCGCCGTCCGTGAAGATGTCGCCAACCGATTCCCGTGAACCATCATGCTTGACACTGTCATCAATTTGCCTGCCGTCATCCTCGGATTCGGCGCTCTCATCTTCTTCCATGAACTTGGCCACTTCGTCGCGGCGAAATGGGCCGGGGTCCGGACTGGCGCTTTTGCCGTCGGCATGGGGCCAGTGCTTTTGTCCTGGCGTCGAGGCATCGGTTTGGTGGCCGGATCCACCCAGGCCCGGGTGGTCGAGATGACTGGTTCCCCGGCCGACAAACTCACCGACGAAGAACTCGCTCAGCATGGCCTGGGCGAGACCGAGTATTCATTGCGACTGCTTCCTCTTGGGGGCTTTGTTTCCATGCTTGGGCAGGAAGATGGCAAGCCCGAGGCGGTGAGTGATGATCCCCGAAGCTACAACCTCGCGCCGGTCGGCAAACGAATGGTCATCATTTCCGCGGGTGTGGTGATGAACCTCATCCTTGCGATCGTGCTGTTTGTGGTTGCCTTTGGCATCGGTGTGAAATTCGAAGCGCCGGTCATCGGGTCAACCCAGCTCGGCGGACCGGCAGATCGGGCCGGACTGTTGCCGGGAGACACCATCACCAAAGTGAACGGGGCATCTGTTTCTACGTTCAAAGATGTGGATGTCTCGGCCGCGATGGCCAAGCCAGATGAGGCCTTGTTGCTCGAGTGGACCCGCGATGGGCAAGTGCAGGAGGCTTCGGTGCTCCCGGAAGTTGGACCGCGTGGCCTCTTGTCGTTGGGCATTGTTCCCGCGGCCAGTGCGACGCTTCGCTCAGATCTAGACGACGTGATGTCGCAGAAACTGTGGTCCGCAGCTGGACTTGCCTCCGTTCCTCCCGGATCGGTTTTGACCCATCTGGACGGTGAACCCGTGTCTTCGTTCTCTCAAGCCGCAGACCGAGGCGTCTCTACGAAATCTCCAAGGCTCCGCTTTTCGACTCCAGAAGGGGGAGTGGTTGAAGTCCCCGTAGGCACCACATCGGTGCTCCCTTTGCTCGACGAGGATGCAGGCGAACGTGGCTGGGCTGGGCTGTCTCCGGTACCTCAAATTGATTCCATTGCGGATGGCGCGCCCAGCGAGAGCCTTTTGGAACCAGGCGACCGGTTCGCTGAACTTGAGGGGGTGGCCTGGCCTTCCATTGCCGAGATTCAATCCCTCATCGCCAACTCAACGAGCCCCAAAGCCACCATCCAGCGGGGTGATGCGCTTCTTGAACTCGATTTGCTCCTGCGTTCTGACGGAAAGTTGGGCATTGGTTTGAGCCCCGCTTCGGCTCCGGTTCAACTCACTGGACCCCGGGTCGGTGAAGACTTCGGCATCCCGCGGGGTCTGACTCTTGATGGTGAACTTGATTTTGTCGAATTCGCGCAGTCCATCTCTGCTCTGCCCGAGCCGAAAATCATGGCCGACGGCGACACGTATTCCATCGATCTGTCGCAGGATGATCGCGAGGCCGCCAAGACCCTGAAGCGAACCCTGGCCCTGTCTCCCTCCTTTTTTGAACCTGAGTCGGTCACTCTTCAAGGATCGATTCCCTTTGAAGCTGCCTCCATGGGAACGAAGGAGACGGTGAAGTGGATCACCTTGACCTACCTGACCATCGATCGGCTGGTTCGTGGATCCGTCGAAGTGAAGCAGCTGCACGGCCCGGTGGGCATTCTGGATGTTGGGGCCAAAACCGCGGCCCAAGGCCTGACCTACTTGTTGTTCTTCTTGGGCCTGCTGTCGGTCAACTTGGCCGTCTTGAACTTCCTCCCGTTGCCCGTGGTTGACGGCGGACACATGATCTTCCTGGCTTGGGAAGGTGTGACTGGCCGGCCCCCATCTGTCACGTTCCAAAAATGGGCAACCATGCTCGGATTGGGTCTTCTGGGGTCGCTGTTTGCGGTCACCTTCTTCAACGACCTGAGCAGGTTGTTTGGATGAAGCCTTCGATCCTGATTACCGGAGCCACAGGCGGCATTGGCAGGGCGCTGGTCTCCCGCCTGGCTGATGATTTTCAAATTTATGCCACCGGCCGAAACGCTGATCTGTTGCAGACCCTCCCCGAAGGCGTCCACACCCTTTCAGGCGATCTTGCGTCTGATGTATTTCGCACCCAGTTGTCCGAGTGGGCCACTGGGGTGACCTCCATTGTTCACAACGCCGGCTTTGCCCCGAACGTTTCCGTTGAGGACACGGACTCAGCATTCGATCGCATGGTGTTCGAGACCAATGCCATTGCGCCGCTCGACCTCACCCGGAAGTTGCAGCGATCCTTGCTTCAAGGTGCTCCCGGACGGGTGGTTTCCATCTCGAGCTTTGCCACCCACGACCCATTCCCTGGGTTCCGGGCGTACGCAGCTTCCAAGTCAGCCTTGGAGTCGCTGGTTCGTTCTCTTCCGGGGGAAACGGATGGCCGAGTGATTGGATTCAACGTCGCCCTCGCGGCCGTCGAGACGCCGGCGCTGCGTGCTTTCGCAGACACGTCCATGGTGCCACCCGAGGCGGCCCTCGACCCTTGCGAGGTCGCGGCTGCGGTCGCCAAACTCTTGTCAGGTTCTTTTGATGCTCGCGCTGGTGAGCGTTTTCTGCTGAGTGTGGATCACGCGCTCCCCGGTGAATGAGAAGTGGTTCCGCCCAGTCGGCGCGGACGCTGCTCGTACTCGTGCATGGCTCTTCGGAGCGATTCCTCATCAAAATCTGGCCACAGTTCATCCTGAACCACCAGCTCGGCGTAACTCGATTGCCAAAGCAAGAAGTTCGAAAGCCTTGCTTCCCCACCGGTGCGGATGATCAGATCGGGATCAGGCAGATTGGCCGTCAGCAGGCGTGCTGACAGAGCGCCTTCGTTGATCTCGTCCGGATTCAATCGTCCCATGGCAACATCAATGGCAAGACGCCGGGCGGCATCGGTGATTTCTTGGCGGGAGCCGTAGTTGATGGCAATTTGGAGCATCATCGCGGTGCCCGGGGCCGTGTCGACTTCCAAACGGTCGGATCGCTCAAGCACCCCAGCCGGGAGTCCCTCCCGTCTTCCGAGTCGGCGGTACCGAATGCCTTGATCCACCAGCCGATCTCTCTCGGAGGCCATGTAGTCCTCGAAGAGGGCCATCAGCGCGGCCACTTCGGCCTTCGGGCGGCTCCAGTTTTCAGTGGAGAAGGAGTACAGCGTCAGGACTTCTACGCCGCACCGGGCCGCCGCTTCGACGGTGGCCTGCACTGCTTTCGCTCCAGCGCGGTGACCGTCGATCCGGGCCCGGCCGCGTGCTTCGGCCCAACGCCCGTTGCCGTCCATAATGATGGCGATATGGCGCGGGAGTGGGGCAGATTCAGGGCTTCCGTTGGTCACGCGTTCTCCAGGGAGCCCGGGACACAGCCACATTCCTCGCCGCAGGCTTGCTTCAGAGAGCAACGCATGGTTTGGCGGCGATCTGGGCCCACCGAGACGAACTCAATTGGTACGCCAAGATGGGTTTGCAGCGATTGAAGATACGACTGGCAAGCTGGTGGCAATTCGGAGATGGATTGGCACTGGTCAATCTCTTCTGCCCAGCCCGCATGGGATTCGTACACCGGGGTGCAACCCTCGAGCAGTCGAGCATCGGGCGGGAAGCGGTCCACAATGTCCCCTGATGCTGTCTTGTAGGCCGTGCAGAGTTTGATTTCGTCGAACCCGGAAAGCACATCCAGGAGCGTAATGGCCAAACTGTCCGCGCCGCACACCATGGCGGCGTACCGCAGGGCCACGAGATCGATCCAGCCACAGCGTCGGGGGCGACCAGTTGTGGTGCCATATTCGTGGCCACGGTCACGAATCCGATCACCGATGGCATCGTCGAGTTCAGTGGGGAATGGGCCTCCTCCGACCCGAGTGGAATACGCCTTGACCACGCCCACCACACGTCCCAAGGACTTTGCGGGGAGTCCGGTGCCGGGGGAGATACCGAGGGCGGAAGCGTTCGAACTGGTGACGTAGGGGTACGTGCCATGGTCAACATCGAGCAGGCATGCGTTCGCGCCTTCGAACAGCAGTGACCGGTTCTCATGGACCCGATCGTGCAGGAGCCACGTGGTGTCGGTGATGTAGGGCCGCAAACGCTCACCCAGCGCGAGCAAGTCGCCGAGCAAGGCTTCGGTATCGATGGCCGAATCGTTCCCAGCCACTTTCAGTTCTTCAAGACGTAGGGGGGCAATTTTGTCGAGGTGGGCCTTCAGATACTTTGCGTCAAGAAGATCGCCCATCCGCACGGCCATCGAGCGCCCAATCTTGTCGGCATACGCTGGGCCGATGCCCCTTTTGGTCGTCCCGATGGCTTCACCACGATCGGAGAGACGGGCCTCGGCCGCACCATCAAGCAAGCTGTGCCACGGCAGGACGACATGGGCTCGAGATGAAACGTGAAAACGCCCTTCAAGGGAGAGCCCACGAGCTTCCACGAGGTCGATTTCTTTGACGAGGATGCTGGGATCAATGACCGTGCCGTTGGCGATCACCAGATCGCAATTGGGGTTCAAGACCGCACTTGGCATAAGGTGGAGGGCAAGTTTCTCGCCTTCCACAACAATGGTGTGACCGGCGTTGGCCCCGCCGTTGAAACGAACCACCACGTCGTGCTCGGCGGCCAGAACGTCAACAAACTTGCCTTTGCCCTCGTCCCCCCACTGGAGGCCGACAATCGCAGTATTTGGTGTGCCAGATTGTGATGCCATCCGGTGCTCCTCGAAGGACGATACGATCGCTTTTGGACAATGAACCTTACCAAAAATGGCCATGTCCTCGGGGATGATCCCCGCCTGTCACCGCCTCTTCATGCGGCCTTGGGTCTGTACGCCCACGTCCCTTTTTGTGCCCACAAATGCCATTACTGCGATTTCTACAGTCTGGTTGATCAGCACGATCGCATCGATCAGTTTGGCGATCGCCTCCTCGAAGAATTGGAGCAGATCCCCGAGGGCACTGCGTTCGACACCATCTTTTTTGGAGGAGGTACCCCAACCATGCTTCCGCAGCATTTTTGGGAAGCGTGGCGGCGCACTTTGGACGGCCGCTTTGTGTTGCCTCCCAATTATGAATGGACGGTTGAGGCCAACCCTGAAACCATTACGCCTGAATTGGCCCATGCCTTGGTCTCTGCTGGCGTCAATCGGGTGAGCTTGGGGGTTCAGTCGTTCACCCCGGACTCCTTGCAGACCTTGGAACGGCGGCATCGCCCAGAGTCCGTCCCGCAGGCTGTGAACTGGTTGCGGGAAGCGGGAATCGGCCGGCTCTCTTTGGATTTGATTTTTGGCGTGCCTGGTCAAGATCTTGATGCAGTAGCGCACGACATCTCAGAAGCTCTGGCGTTTGAGCCAGACCACCTGTCGGTGTACGGCTTGATTTATGAACCCAACACCGCATTGACCAAACGCCGTGATCTCGGTTTGGTCCAGCCCTGCGAGCAAGAATTTGAGGCCGCGGCTTACGAAATGGTGGTGTCGTGCCTCCAAGCGGCAGGACTCCAACGCTATGAGGTGTCCAATTTCGCACGCCCAGGCGAAGAATGTCGACACAACCTGAAGTACTGGAGGAACGAGCCGTGGTGGGCGCTGGGGCCAAGCTCGTCGGGGCAGTTTTCTGGGGCGCGTTGGAAAAACCAACCTCGACTTGAGAGCTACTTGGCGTCCTCCGGCTGGTGTCCTCTGGAAAGCATCGAACTGCGCACGGAGGACTTGCACCGGGCTGAACGGTTCTTGCTGGGGCTTCGCTTGCAGGAGGGGCTCAGCCTTCACGAACTTGCCAGCCTCGACGCTGGCCCGGGGACGCCACGAGAAGACTCGATTCGACAGATGGTCGATCGCGGACTGTTGCGTCTTGGGACCGAACGGCTGTCGCTGACGGACCAAGGGTTCCTCCTCGCCGATCAAGTCATTGGAGAGCTGATGTGATGGACTGGCTGATCGACTTGTTGCCGTCAGGTGCGGCCGTTGGAAACGCCTTGTGGCTGCTGGTCACTTTTTTGCTCCTGCTGCTGGTGGTGCCATTGTCAGCACTGGGGCTTCCGGGAAGTTGGCTGGTTTTGCTTTGGTGTGCGGGAACGTACGTGGCTGGAGGGAGCGCCGTCTCTTTGTGGTGGTTGGGTGCCGGCATTGCGGTCGCGGCGGCCGGAGAAGTGGTCGAGCATGTGCTTGGTATTGCCGCCACCAAGAAGGGAGGCGGTGGGAAGCCTGGCATGTGGGGGGCTGCCATCGGCTCGCTGGTCGCAGGCGTGGTGGGACTGTTCGTCCCCCCACCGGTGATCGGGGCCATTTTGGTGGCCATGCTCGGGGCGTTCATTGGGGCCTTTGCTGGCGAGACGTACTTCGCGGCACGCAGCAAAAAGGAAGCGCTTCGACCTGCAGTCTGGGCTGCGGGTGGACGACTGGCAGGCATGTTCGCCAAAATCATGTCCAGCGGCATCGTGGCCCTGTTGGTGGCCATGGATCTTGTGATGGACTGGATCTTGCCCGAGTAGAACCAGCAATTGGCGGGGCTTGTTATGCGGTCTGCTTCTTGCCGTAGGTGCGAGCGCGTGGCTCGACAATGCCGAGTTGCACGGGTTCGAACTCAATGGAAGGTGAACCCCCATTCCACTTGGCGACCGTACTGGCCAGGAATGGATCGTCGACACGGTCTGGGTAGTCGGTTCGGTAGTGCGAGCCTCGAGACTCCTTGCGTTCAATGCCGCCCATGAGCATGACTTCGGCCAAGGCCAGCATGTCCGGAACAGCTCTTGCAAAGGAGAGGTTCTGGTTGGTCCACAAGCCGGTGTCCGAAAGGCCAATGTTCTTGGCGCGATCTTGGAGGCTTCGAATGGTGTCTAAGGCCTCAGTCATCCGGGCTTCGGTCTTCACCACCGTGGCCGCTGCGGTCATTTCGTCGCCCATCGACTTGGCGATGGCGTAGGGGTTTTCATTTCCAGAAGATCCCGTCAAGCGTGATTGTAATGCCGTCTCAGCCTCCACCGCAGAGGTGAAGAGGGTTTCGTCTGCATCGGCTCCGGCGTGTTCACGCGCGTGGTTGGCGACACCGTGGCCACAGAAGAGCCCATCGAAGATGCACGAAAGGAGGGCGTTGGCACCAAGTCGAGTCGCCCCGTGGTACTGGTAGTTGGCTTCACCAAAGGCGAATAGCCCAGGAATACCGGTCATCATCGAATTGGGAGCGCCGTATTCCATGAGTTGACCGTCAGAAGTTGCGGTGTACTCCGTCCACAGCCCGCCCATGGAGTAGTGCACGCCCGGGAAGATTCGCATTGGAAGTTCGCATGGATCTTCGCCGACAAACTTGCGGTAGATCTCGAGGATGGCCCCCAATTTTGTTTCGAGGTAATCGCGGGGCTTGTGCGTCAGGTCCAAGTAGACCTGGTTCTCACCACGGACGCCCATGCCTTCGTCGACACACACGCTGAAGATTTCCCGTGAAGCGATGTCGCGGGGGACCAAGTTGCCGTACGCCGGGTACTTCTCCTCAAGGAAGTACCAGCGGTCTTCAGCGGGAATGTCACGAGGATCCCGTGCATCACCAGGGGTCTTGGGCACCCAAACGCGTCCGCCTTCGCCCCGAGCCGATTCACTCATCAGGCGAAGCTTGTCCGCGCCTGGGATGGCGGTGGGGTGCACTTGAATGAACTCCCCGTTGGCGTACGGCGCGCCCGAGGTGAAGCATCGGGCCGCTGCGGCTCCGGTGCACATCACCGAGTTGGTGCTCTTGCCAAAGACCAAACCAGGTCCACCAGTTGCCATCACCACCGCATCGGCGGCAAAGGAGCGGATGGTCATGGTGCGAAGGTCTTGCGCCACGATCCCTCGGCATCGGCCATTGGCGTCGACGATGGGGCGCAAGAATTCCCAGTATTCGTACTTGCTGACGTTTCCTTCTGATTCGTGACGTCGTACTTGCTCATCAAGCGCATACAGCAATTGTTGCCCGGTGGAGGCGCCGCTGAAGTGGGTTCTCTTGAACAGCGAGCCGCCGAAGAGACGGAGGTCGCGTCGACCCTCGCTCGTCCGGTTGAAGGGGACGCCCATGCGGTCGAGCAGGTCGATGATCCGCGGGGCCCAGTGGGTCATCTCGTAGACCGGAGGCTGGTTGGCGAGGAAGTCGCCGCCGTACACCGTCTCGTCGAAGTGCTCGTACTCCGAATAACCCTGCTGTCGCGCAACCTCGTTGCAGGCGTTGATGCCGCCCTGGGCGGCGATCGAGTGGGCGCGTCGGGGCGAGTCCTGGATGCAGAACACGTCCACGTGGTAGCCCATCTCGGCCAGGGAGGCCGCTGCCGAGCTGCCTGCGAGGCCGGTGCCCACGACCAGGAT
>CAXBRK010000075.1:0-10098 GCA_963978155.1 uncultured Phycisphaera sp.
CGATTTTCGGCCCCGATGGTCGAGTCGCCATTCCTCTTGAGGTCGCTGAATACTGTCTTCGCAACGAAGCGCCTTCGTGGGCTCCGGCTTGGTTGGTCACCCAGCCTCAAACCGCGCGGCTCGGGGCCGTGAGCATCGCTGCGTTTGTTCTGTTGGTGGTCGTGCTTCGTGGTTTCCACGAACTTCTGTTGACGGGCCTGTTGACGGCGGGGGCGGCCTTCCTTGCGCGATCACTCGGTCTCTTGGATTTGGGATGGGCCCTGGCTGGAATCGGGGTGCTGGGTTGGTCCTTCCTGCTTTTGCTTCGGGCCGCGCGGACTGGACTCTCCGGTCGCGGAGGGATTCGGGCCACTGCACAACTGGTGTTGATGGAGGGGGCGCGAACTGGCCTGCCGCTGGTCTTCATTGTGGTGATGTTGGTGGTGCTGCCTCTGATTCCACTGTCCCTTGATCCCGACGCGCCATTGCGCTACCGGGTGCAGACGTTCATGAGTTGGTCGCTGGGGCTGGCCTTTTGGCTGGCCGCTTTGATGACGCTGCTCTTGGGGTGCTCCACCATTGCAACCGAAATTCGTGACCGGCAAATTTGGCAAGTGGTGACAAAGCCCATTTCGCGTTTGCGTTGGTTGGTGGGCAAGTGGCTTGGCTTGGCGGTTTTGAATCTTGTGCTGACCGCCACCTCATGCGTTTCGATCTTCTTTTTTATCCAGTACTTGCGGTCGCAGCCAACGGCTGAGGGCCTCGCGGGGCGAGAGGATTCGTTCCTCTTGCAGGAAACCGTATTGACCGCCCGGGCCGGTGCCTTCCCCACCTGGGACGAGTTGGACAACGAGCAGTTGCGGCAACGCATTTCGCAAATTGAAGAGACCGACCCTGAAATTCGAGCTCGGGGAGGCATGGGCATCAACGAGCGTCGGGCGGCGGTGCAAGAACTTCGAGAGTTGCACAACTCTCTGCAGCGCACGGTTCCCCCAGCGGTCGCGGGGGCGCCGCCCAACTACTTTGTGTTCAACGGTCTTTCCGCCGCCAAAGATCTTGGTGGCACCCTGACCATTCGTTCGATCTTCCACATTTTGCGAGACGACGAACACGAGCGGTACCAGTGCCGCTTCATCTTCGACCGCGGCGGGGGAGAGCAGCCGATTGCGGTGGACCAAACCTTCGTGCCCACCATGAGCCATGTGTTCCAAGTGCCCGCCGAGTGGGTGGATGACGAAGGAGCGCTGCGGATGGCCATTCAGAACTTGGCGCCCGCGGCCATCAACTTCGACCCCGACGACCTTGAAATTCTGTACCGGGTCTCCTCGTTTGAAAGCAATTTCCTTCGGGCCGCTTTGGTGCATTGGTCGAAGTTGGCCTTCTTGGCCGCCTTGGCCGTGGCGTGTGCGACCGCCCTTGGGTTCCCCGTGGCGTGCCTCGCTTCGATCACGATTTTCCTTGCCGGATCGGCCGCGCCTTTCTTGGCCCGAGCTCTGTACTGGTACGCCCCGGCGGAAATGAATGAGATTGACTTCTCTGACACAGCCGCCGGTATCAGTTGGGTGTTTGAAGTCATCATCCACCAGTTGGCCGTCGCCATGACGTGGGCTTTTGGCGCGTTTGGTGATTACGACCCCACGGGAGCATTGGTCCGTGGTCGGCACTTGCCCTGGTCTGAAGTGTTCAATGCGTTCGCACGAATGCTGTTGTTCTGGACCGGGGGTTCATTGTTGTTTGGCTGGCGCGTCTTGACCCGTCGTCAGCTGGCGATTTACAGCGGGAGCGGCTGAAATGCGATGGGCTCGACCTCTGGGATTGGTACTGGCGGTGCTCTCATTTGTGGGAGCCGGGGCCTTGCTGCCTGACTTGGAACAGCGGACCGAAGACGCGGGTCTGCGCTACACCGATTCAGTGGTCGAAGGTGCGCCGCCTTGGGTGGCCGTAGGGACCGCAATTGGCGCTTTGCGTGGTCTTGTGGTGGACGTGCTTTGGATCAAAGTCAACCTGATGAAAGAGGAGGGCGATTACTTCGAAGTGATGGCCCTCTCCGATCTCATCACCAAACTCCAGCCAAGGTTTGCTGCGGTCTGGGCCTACCACGGGCACAACATGGCCTACAACATTTCGGTCGCCACCCACACGCTGGAAGAGCGATGGGATTGGGTCCGGGCCGGGGTTCGTTTGGTGCAAAACGAAGGCTTGCGGCACAACCCTGATGACTTGGTGCTGCACAAAGAACTGGCCTTTTGGTACGCCCACAAGATCGAGGGCAACTCGGACGACGCCCACCTCTTCTACAAAAGAGAGTTCACGCGAGAGTGGCACTTCCTGTTGGGGGAGCCGCCCGAGACGTTGGAAGATCGCATTGCTTGGCTTCGGGCGATTGAAGAAGCCCCTGGTTCTCTTCCACTCCTTTTTGAACTGGAACCGCGCTGCAGTGAAGTGCGCGACCGCCTCCTCTCTTCAGTGGCTCCTTTGGCTGAGCAGGCGGGAGTCAACCTCGAACTCGACAGCGACTTCTTGTTGGAATACGGCATCTGGGATGCCATCCGGCAAAATCCCACCGGGGCGGCCCTCCTCGGCATCGACGATCAAGTTGCGGCCGAGCGGCCCATGGCCAAAGCCCTCGCAGAGATCGCGGCGGACCCCAACCTGAGAGGTCCGTTGGACCAGTTGGTGACCTTTGTGCGTCGCCGGGTTCTTGAGGACGAATACAACTTGGATCCTGAGCGAATGCGTCGGTACACCGAGCTGTACGGCCCGCTTGATTGGCGCAACGGTCAAGCCCATGCGTTGTATTGGGGAAAGAAAGGCGAAGAAGGCGCGACCGCTCGGGTTGCGGCCGATGATGACGATTACAAACGGTTGAACAACGACCGCGTGGTTCTCCAAGCGTTGCAAGCCTTGGCCCGATACGGCCGGGTTCGCTTTGATCCCTTCTCCACCGAGCCGCCGGTGCGCACCCAAGAGCCTCGGTTCATTGATGTGATCGACCGCGAGTTTGAGTACTACTACACCAAGCACTACGACGTAAAAGGTGCCGGGGGGGAGACTTTCATCGACTTCCTCCGCAACTTCATGAGTTCATCGATTCGTGAAGCGTGGCGGTCGGGGGAGAAGGATCGTGCCCAGCGTTTGCTTGACCGTCTGGACGAGCGTTTTGGCCGTGGTGCGGTTCCCCCCAACAACGCGTATGCGATCGACCTTGAAATCTTTGTGCGCAATGAAGTGAAACAAGAGCTCGATTCCCAGCCGCACCTCGCCCCCACCGAAGCGCGGGGCGCACTCTACGTGGGCTTCCGGGCCGGCGTGGCTCCCGACCGTCGTGAAGTCTGGGAGCAAGCGTTGACGTACACCGCCCAGGTGCACCGTATTTTCCGTGGCAATGAGTTCTACGACTACGAAACCAAGTTTGGCTCGGGCCGAATCAAAGACCTGATGCCGCCCACTTTGGAAGAGGTGGTGGAAGTGGTGTTCTTGCAGTTCATCACCGACCCCACGATTCCATTGTTGGACCGAGCCCAAGTGTGGCAACGGGTGGACAGTTACAACCCTTGGTTGCGGGCGGCGGCCGAACGACCTTCGATCCGAAGTGCCTTGGCCCAGCAGTTTGCTCGCTCTGAACTGTCGCTCAACAACACTTTGGAACAACTCTTCCCGGTTCCCGTCGATCTTGAAGCTCGACAAGCCGCCTACGAACGACGGGTTCGAGATCGAGAAGCCGAGCGTGAACAGGACCGCAAGTCTGGATCGATTCAGCGTCAAAACTGATCGTCAGCCGCACGGGCCCCACTTCGAAAGGACCAGAAGGAGGTCCTCGTAGTCCACATCTTCGTTCCCATCGAGGTCTTCTGCGCATCCAACGCACTGTCCCCAGACCGAAAGAAGTTGGATGAGATCTTCGTAACCAATGCTCCCATTGAGGTCCAAATCCTCCGGGCATGGCTGGGAGCAATCCGTTTCGCTGCACGTTTCATTCGGGGAGTGCTGTCCTCCGGAAGCCTGGCACGATTCTGAACCAAGAAGGAGGCAGTCCCCTGATGGGAGACAGCAAGAACCACGATCGCATTCGGTTTGGCCGCACAGTGTCCCAGGCGATTCAGGAATACCTTGATAGATATTCAGGCATTCAAGTTGCTCCGCGAGGATGCAATCTCCATTTGAAAGGCAACATGCGGTAAGCAAGCAGCCATCATTCACGCAATTGGTTTGATTTCCCAAGTATGTTCCTTGGTAGACAAATGAGCACAAGCCTTGGGTTGTTTTGACACAGCCACCGGTCAGAAGGCAGCATGCTCCCTGGTCACATTGAACGGCGGAACAGCCTTGCCCAATGATCAAATCACCTCCTGATTGAAGGCAAGTACTTGGTGCGGCATACGAAACACACTGCCCATCAGGTAAACAGCAGGATGCGAAGAATGGTGGTGTGTCACAATCGACGTCGTCGCAAGTTGAATTCGCTTCAAAACTTCCGCCCGAGCTTGAGCATTCGGCGTCTGAAATTTCAAGACATGTTCCATTTGTGGAGAAACAGCATGATCCCTCGATGCCCAAAATTCCAAGTTGTGGGCGATAGTTTTCTAGAACGCAACGCATCCTTCGGATTTGATCTGAAGTGAAGTTCTGGAAGCATGTCCCGTCGCCATAATTCATGTAATTGCGATCTGGATCGGGTGAGCCACAGGATTGATAATTGTTGCAATCGAATCCATATGAGCCTTCTGCTTGTCGATTCGTGTCGCAGATCCGGTCGCC
Organism: uncultured Phycisphaera sp.; assembly: GCA_963978155.1. GTDB lineage: Bacteria > Planctomycetota > Phycisphaerae > Phycisphaerales > SM1A02 > UBA8653. The sequence goes on from CAXBRK010000075.1 coordinate 4,738, forward strand.
AGTCGATTGGCATGGCCCCGAGGCGCAGCCATCTTCGAAAGTGTGGAATAGCCCGAGGTAGTGCCCAACTTCATGGGAAAGGACCCTTCCATTCATTTGAGCGCCGCAGGACCCAAAGTAGTTCGTTTGTATGTGGACGCCATCAATGTCTCGGTTTCCAACAACACAATCACACGGGTCAACCGGAAGAAACGCATATCCGGCCCCTACCTGTGTGTTCAACACATAGATGTTGAGATAGAAATTTGGGTCCCAGGAAAGCGCGTTTCGGTAAGCCACCGAGGTTTCGCTGTTGGGATCTGTTTCATAGAACCAGTTTGGATTGGATGTATATGTCACCCCGGTTGACGGATTTCCTTCCTCATCGACTTGGGGAAGAAAAAACTCGATTTGGCTATCCAGCCCATTCTGTCCTGGGGTCCCTGTTATTGCCAAAAAGTCATTGTTCAGCGCTTCGATGGCACCTTGCACACAAGGCAGTTCCACCCAACCAAGAGCGCCGTCTGTGATGACATGCACCACGCAAGGGATTGAGAACTTTCCGTTTGATGGGGCGTAGATTTCAAGAGGGTTTGTCGTTTGGTACGAGCAATCTGTCGAGAGCAAGTGTTGAACAGCAGTCTGATCAGGAACCAGAGTGCTTCCACACAACCAAGGTGTCGCTTGATCGAACGTAGGTTCGCTCATGCTGTCCGGCTGAAAAAAGCCGTCTCGCCACGACCACCCCCGGAGTTCCCTTGGTTGAGGTTCTGTTGAGAGAGGGTCAGGTGAGAGGGCTTGATCAATTGGTTTGCTTTGGAACAGCAAGATGAGAGCAGCTAGATGCAACATGGTGACCTCGAATTTTCAGCATACTCACCACAGACTTGGAAAAGAAATGGTGCTGGATCTGTCGGATCAGCAGTCGCCCCACCCACTCAGCAAGGCAATCAGATCGTCAAACGCCACAGCGCCGGAGGCGTCCAGATCTTCAGCACAACCATCGCACGGACCAAAGGCCGAGAGCAGTTGGATGAGATCAGGGAAATCCACCGCCCCGGAACCATCGAGGTCTTCAGGACAGTCGGTGCCGCAGGCGGTCTCGCACACGGTTCCGTCCCCCGCGTACTGACCTCCCACGACCCCACAATTGGTGTTCGTCAGGATCAAGCACGCGCCGGTCGCGGGCACACAGCACGCGCCTTCAGGATCAGGACAATTTGTGCTCAAGCAGTCGGTGCCGTCGCCTTGGAAGACGCCGCCGGCGGCGGTGCACTCTTCGGGGGTTGTGGGTTCCACACAAGTGCCATCGTCCAAACAGCACGCGCCTTCAGGGAAGCAGACCGTGGTGCTGCACGTGGTGCCGGGACCAGAGAACGTGCCGCCCACCAGTCCGCAATCGGTGGCGGGCAAACTCAAGCAACCTCCGGTGGCCGGAATGCAGCACGCGCCGCCCGCATTGCAATCGGTCTCGCTGCACAAAGTGCCCGCGCCTTGCCACGTCCCGCCTGTGTTCTGGCAGTCGTCGGCCGCCTGGGTGCTGCACACTCCTGAGGCGCAGCAGGCGCCGAGCGCCGGGGGGCATTCGACGTTGGTGCAAGGCACGTTGTCGCCTTCAAAGAGACCGCCTTGGGCCGCACAATCGTTTGAGGTTTCCAAACCGCACGTCCCGTTGGGAAGGCAGCACGCGCCAAGGGTCTGGTTGCAAGACAAGCTGGTCCAGGTGGCCCGCATGACCCAGTCGCCCGAAGGCCGGCACAAGACGTTGAGATCGGCAAAGGTCGACCAGCCGCCGTTGGGGGGGCAGCCCAAGAAACCGCAGTTCACCCCAAAGAGCCAGTTTTGGCTCGGTGCTTGCAGACCGCCAACGTCCGTGGTGGGAAAGGCGTTTTGGGTGGAGGGGGGCGCCACCAAGCAGGGGTTGCTCGTTTGGTTGTTGTGCCGGTCGATGCGGTAGCCAATGCTGAACGTGGCGTCGCCACTGTCGTTGATGATGATTTGTTCAGGATCATCCGGGTCCACCAAGACTTGCACGTTCACCCCGTTGGTGCCGGGTTGCAGCACGATGTGGGGCAGCAATTCTCCGTCGCTGGAATATTGGGCCACCACATTTCCGCTGGCTGGTGTTCCCGACCACACGAAGAAGGTCCATTCTGTGGTCGTGGTCACGTTGGCATTGCTGGTGGCAAAGATCATTTCGGCCACATCGAGCCGGATGGGAAAGACCGCGGGATCCAGCGTCCAACTGGCTGCTGCGATTTCTTGTTCGGCGAAGCCAGCCTGGACGGTGTATTGCCCACCCCCAAAGTCGGCATCAGTGTGGGCGGACACTTCGGAAGGACATGAGCCGGCCAACGCCACGGGGCGGACCGAACCGTTGATCCCGATATTGGGGATGCCGATCCGTTGTTCTTCGGCACCAAGGGGCCGGTCGAGGGCACACAGCAGCAGCGGGGTCAAGATCATGGGAATTCCCTTCCTCTTGAGTATCACCTCTGCAGACCCTCACACAAGTTCTGAGGCAATGAATTTCAGCTTCAAGCCCAAAAAAGAACCCGCCCCACGGGCTGTGGGACGGGTTTCATGTGTTTTCGGGGTCCTCACTCCGGGGAAGCAAGAACGCCAGTGGTTCGGCGATTACTGGCCGTCAGACTCTTTGGGGGCGCCCAGTTGGGAGCCGGGAGCAGCCCGGGTTTTGCCAACATCGCGTCGCTTCATCTTGTCTTGGTCCTCAGCGCTGCTGAAATCGCCGTCAGATTCGGCTGAGCAGCCGACAAAGGCGGCCAGAAGGCAGAGGGCGGTCAAACGTCGGATCATTTCGGTCATGGTGTTGGTCTCCAAGTGAAGGCTGAATCCTACCGGCTTTGGGCATGTCCGAGGCAAAAGACGGCCAGATCGGAGGGTTGAATGAAACATTACATCCCCTTACGATTGGGATCTTGATTCAGGGGACCCCGCCCATGCACCGATTGCTGCTCAGTGTTGTTCTGGTTGGATGCCAAGCCGGCCAAATGGCTTCAAATACCGACGTTTCCAACACGCCAGAGGCACGTCTGGCCCAACGCGAACGGGCGGCGGAGGCCGACGCCAAGGCGTTGCGTGCGGTGGCCGAGCGGTTCTGGGCGGCCCGGGTCGCTGAAGACTGGAAAGTGGTGTACGAACACCTTCCCGCGAAAGTCCGCGGCGAAGAAGGGTGGGAAGCGTGGGCCGAATGGGCCGCGGCGGAATCGCCGTTCATCTTTGAACAGGCCGATCCAGGGGAAGTCGAAGCCATGGATGGCTTTGGTTGGCAATCGGTAGCGGTCCGGACCCGCATTCGGAGGTTCCCTCAGCTCGAAGCTCGAGAACTCAACCGCAACGACTGCTGGATGAAGGAAGAGGGCCGCTGGGTCATCGTCGAAGACCGCAAAGAAAAAGAGAAGATTCCAGCCAAAGCTTCCACCCGCGATCTGCTGGCCGAAGAGCTGGTGCGTGACGTGCACGCCATCGTGAACGCCGCCCGTGAGGTTCGGAATTTCGATCGCTACTGGGACCATTCTGATCCGGATGACCGCGAAGTGGTCGCCCGCGAAAAATTTGAAGAACTCCACGCTGAGTTTGGCTTCTTTGGAGCCACGCCACTTTGGATTGAAGTAGTTGGTGATTCAGCCCGCGTTCAGCACGAGCTTCTGATCAAGAACCTGCACCCCAGCCTGCGGAAAATGGACCCCCAACCCGCAGTATTGGTGGAGGAGTACCGAAAGGTCGATGGCACTTGGTACTACGACTTCAAAACCGATCACCCAGGTGCCCCCAGCGATGATGCTGTGGCGGCTTCGGAGCAACCCTCATGACCCGTTCCTACCTTTTGATTGCCTCAGTCACCCTGTTGGGGTGCGAATCTGCTTCCACCACCGCCTCGGTTGAATCCCCGGTGGCGGAACCCGCGTTGGCGGTTGAGGCACCCATGCCAGATCCCACGCCCATGCCGGCGGCCAAGCCCGCCGTGTCCTTTGTGCACGCCGCCAAGGGTTTGCCCACCAGCGGTCAATGGAAGTGCGATCCACGTGTGGTGGACGTCGATGGCGACGGCACCCAAGAGATCGTGGCCTTGCCCCGGTTGATCAATGGTGCTCGCATGTTCTTGATGCAAGACGGCCTCTGGCAAGACGCTTCGGCGGGACTGGAGAGCGACGGCATTACTTGTGGTGGCGGCTTGGAAGTGCTTGATTTGAACGGCGACGGCCGCAACGACCTGATTTACGGCTGCCATTGCAAGGGCCTCTACACCTGGCTTCGCAACGATGAAGGTGGTTGGGACAAGGGGGCGGAAGCGGTGTGGCCCGAGTACTTGTCCGATGACAACGCCAACAACTTCATGTTCCAAGGCATGGAAGACATTGCCGTGGGCGATGTCGACGGTGATGGCCACGCTGACGTGCTCACCGGTGGTTCCGACGAAGGGGGCATCAACTTGTTCCTTGGCGACGGCACCGGGGTGAACTGGGAGTGGGTGTCTGAAGAATCGCTGCCCAAGCGGGGATGGTGCACCCGGTTGATGCTGCACGACTTTGAAGGCGACGGCGACCTCGACCTCTTTGCGTCGTATTGCCGGGGCCCCAAGGTCTACATCAACGACGGTCAAGGCAGCTTTACCGATGCCTCGCTTGGCTTGCCCGAGCCGCCCATGCAAGGCATTTGGTGGGGCATGGAAGTGGGCGATCTTGATTCCGACGGCATGCTCGACATCGTGGTGGCCAACTGGGTGAACGGCCCCGAAGTCTTCTTCAACCGAGCGGGGCAGTGGGAATACGGCGTTGATCCCTTCCCCGAAGCCGACGGTGGCGGCACCGGGGTGGATTTGGCCGACTTCGACGGCGATGGTCACCTGGACATCGTGTTCCTTGGCCGCATGAACAAGCGGCAGATGGGGCACGCACGAGGCCTGTTCGTTCTGCGTGGCGATGGCCACGGTCATTTTGAATACGTCGCCGATTCTGGGCTGCCCAGCACGGGCCTCAGCGGCACCGCCGGCGTGACCGCTGCCGATTTCGACGGCGATGGCATCCCCGACATCGTGGCCGGCACCGGTTTGTCGGTGGAATCCTCACGAACCCGGCCGGAGGGCCCAGCGGAGGTGCTGTTGGCCTACCGCACCCAGCGGGACACCGCACGTGTCTCGAAGGACTGAGAAAAAAGAAGATTAAGGGGTTGAATCCATACATATGGATACATAACCTTAGTTCTTCCAGAGATTTCCGGACGTAAGGCCGGGTTCTGGTGTTCCGGGTGATGGATGTGGATGGGGTCGCTTTCGGGTGGCCAGGGATGGATGGGTGAGCAAGTGATCTTGCTCGCTGATTTTGCCACCACAGTCCCCAAGGGGGGGGCTTGGTTTTCTTT
>CAXBRK010000076.1:0-10081 GCA_963978155.1 uncultured Phycisphaera sp.
TGGAGTTGCTGGGTCTCGTTGTTGTTGAGCACCATGCCGCTGAGAGCCACTTGGACCCCACGCCGGTCCTTGGCGGTGTCTCCTCCAAGGGGTCTGGGATGGCGGGCCAATGTTCGATCTTGGGCAGATTTGCTCACGTTGGAGACATCTTACCCCCACAAAACTTGGTGAATCGGATCCCGTCCGCCCGATATTTGTCCATGCGTTCACTTTTTGCTGGGAAGTCGGTGGCTTGGACGGGTTTGGCCCTGTCTTTTGGGGCCGGCTGTCAGACGGACTCCTTCGTCGACCCCACCGTAACGGGGCGATGGGAGCATCAGCCGACAACCTTGCCCATCCTGCGAAAAATCAACGCCATTGAAATCGGTGAACAAGTGGCCGGCGAGACGCCCACTCGGGAGGATCTTCTGGAGAACGATTTCAGCTCCTATCGAGTCGTTCCCGGAGATGTGATCACCGTCACTGCTTTTGATGTGTATCAGCCGGGGCAGCCCGTCACTGTGGACCGTGTGGTGGATCAATCTGGCTTTGTTCAGTTGCCCGAAATCGGCCTCGTCAAAGTAGAAGGTCTTCTCCCGGAAGAGTTGAGCCCATCCATCCGCTCGGCGTACGGTCGTCTGCTCGGCGCTCCCCAAGTGGATGCAGCGTTGGTTCAGCGCACTGGGTTCCGGTTCACGATCAATGGCTTCATCTCGCAGCCCAACGTGTATCCACTGTTGCGATCGGACCTTCGTTTGTTGGAAGCGCTCAGCCAGGCGGGCGGCATTTTGGACAACGCTCAGTACGCGATTGTTCGGCGCCGTGTCCAACTTGAGGGCTCGCTGGAATCAAACGACCTTCCAGACAGCCAAGAGCCGCTCGATCTGGACGGCCTTTTGGACCGTCTGGAAGGAAGTTCAAACGCCTCCATTGGCGTGAGTGAGGACACGTTCGTCGATATCGACCTGCTGTCCAAAGACACGCTCCCTGAAGTGCAGGCTTCTGAAGATCTGCCCGCATCGCCTTGGCAATGGGATATGGATTCTGGAAGCTGGCGCAACATGGCGGGGTCAAGCGAGCGGTCCATCGAGGACGCAAGCGGATCTCCGGTTTTCATCGACCGTGTTCTTCGAATCCCACTGCAGCAACTTCGCCGGGGCGACAGCAATCTCGATATTGTGATTCGCCCGGGAGACTCCATCTTGGTGGAACGGGTTGGAGACGGCAACATCTACATCGACGGTGAAATTGCTCGGCCTGGCCCCTATGCCATTCCCGTCAACGAGCCTTACTTCACCTTGTCTCGAGCCATCACATCTGCCGGCGGTCTTGGCCCCTTGGCTGAGCCTGACAAGGTTGACCTTCGCCGTATTGTCGGGCAAGATCGCGAAGCCATCATTCGCCTCGACTTGGCCGGTATCCGAAACGGTACGGAGCCAGATGTGGTCCTTCGACCCAGCGATCAAATCATTGTGGGGACAGGATTTTGGAATCGTCCGATGTTCATTCTCCGTGAGGGATTCCGAACGAATTACGGCTTTAGCCTTCGTTTGGATCGGAACTTCGGAAATGACGTCTTTGGTGTGCCCCCGTTTGCCGGTTTTGGGGGCTAAATCGGCACTGCAGGGTTCTGAATGGACTGGATTCGCCTGAAACAATGGCCGATGGTTCAGCGTATCTACTGTAGTTGCCAGGCCAACCCCTTCATGAAACCCCAACCAGCCCATACAGAAGCAGCCTCTCCAAATCCTGGAGACCTGGCAATCGTCGGCCTTCTTCTTGTGTCCTTGGTTGCCTATTTTTGGGATTTTCTCCTCCGTCAGGGGCAATGGGCCATCCAGCAGACGGATGACTGGGGGCACACTCTGGTCGCACCCTTGATCGCAGCATGGTTCTTGCGGCGTGCGTGGCCTGAAATTGAGTCGGCCGGGGCTCGAATCTGCTGGTGGGGAATCCTGCCGCTGGCCTTTGGGTTGATGTGGTACGCCGCGTGTATTTTTGGGCCGACTGTGCTGCATCATCACAACCTTCGCGGCTTCGGAGTGGTGTGCAGCTTGGGAGGTTTGGGACTTCTGCTGTTGGGCCCAGCATCCATTCGACATCTGGTCTTCCCCATGATCTTTCTGTTTGTTTTTGGGCAAACTATTTCAGAAAGATTGATGGCCTATGTCACTCACCCCATGCAATCTATTACGGCTTTTGGTGCCCATCTGCTGCTGGTGCTGGGCACGCTCGATGCCGAGCGTGAAGGAAACGTGATTCGGATCTATGTGATGGGTGACGACATGTCCTCCACCATTATCCCGTTGAACGTGGCCGAGGCGTGCAGTGGCATGCGCATGTTGATGGCATTCTTGGCCATCGGAACCACGATGGCTTTTGTCTCATTCCAACGATGGTGGCAAAGGATCTTTTTGATTGCATCTGCGTTCCCCGTCGCCTTGGTGGTCAACATCGTTCGTGTATTGGTACTCGGCTTGTTAAGCCTGATTGATCCTGATCTTGGCACGGGTGAAGTGCACACGATGGTTGGAGTGTTCCTTTTGGTTCCAGCATGGTTGTTGTTCCTTGGAGTGGCTGAAATCCTGAAGCGCTTGGTGGTTGATTCCTCCGACGATGCTTCAAACGTGGGGGTTGCACCATGACCATCCGCTTTATGCTTCATCGATCACAGCGACGGGCCATCTTGGTTGCGTTGGGGATCGTGATCTTTTCACGAGTGGGTATGAGCTTCGCCATGGACGCGCTCAACATCCACCTCAAAAAAGAACCCGTACCGATTCGTCGGGCCCTTGCAGATGTGCCACGAATTCTGGGTCAATGGGAAGCGGTCGGGGATGACCAGAGACTGTCCAAGGAGTTCATCGAAGAACTTGGAACCGACCAATTCCTTACTCGATCGTATGAGCACGCTGACGGTCGATTTTTGCAGCTTCATTTGGCGTACTACACCGGAATGATTGATGCAGTGCCACATGTTCCAGACCGTTGTTTGGTCGCGACCGGTGGGTTTGATCTCGAACAGTTGCCAGAAAACCTTCCACTCGACCTCAATCAGTCAAACTGGAAGAAAATCGATGAGTCATGGTTTGAGGTTGGTATCGAAGACCCGCTGACCGGACGGCTGGCAGATGTCTCTATTCCTGCCGATGACCTGTCGCTGCGGACCAGCAGCTTCACTCGGTCAGATCAGCCCGGCACAGTGCTGTGGGGTGGGTACTTCTTTGTGGCAAACGGTAAATTTGCCGCCACCCCAGAATCCGTCAAGAGTCTTGCGTTTGACCCATCGCAAAAGATGGCCTATTACTGCAAGGTTCAATTGGTCACGCAACTGAAAAGACGCGAAGCTCGTTCCGAATTCGTGGATGCAAGTCGTGAATTTCTTGAATTGTTGATGCCTTATCTCATGCGGAGTTTGCCTGATTGGCGCTCACTCACCGCTGCCCTGGAGTCTCCCTGATGCGACCCGATCCTTCTGTTCATCGAGTTGGTGCTCTCAACGTCAAATTGCTGCTGATCCTTTCGATCGTCGGCATGTCTCTCGTTGGTGGCCTTGGCGGTGCGTATTACTTCTTGGTTCTTCGCAGCGCTTCATCGATCAATGCGAAGGCGGCTGAACTTGAAAGGGCTGAGAATTACCGTGACGCCCGCCGGAACTACGGTCGAGCCTTGGGTAAAGAGCCTCGAGACCTTAACTATTTGACGTCTCTGCAAAGGGTCATCCTTTTGACCTCCCCCAACTCTACGGTTGAGGCAAACGAGTTTTACAACGCATGGTTGGGCTCTTTGAAATGGGGCGCTGAGAACCATCCCGACCTTCCAGAACGTTCCCAAATTCTGGTACGGACGGTGTACGCAGATGCGATGGATGTCCGGTCTGCTGCTCTTATGGAAATGGTTGAAGACACCGCTGATGCTGCCGGTATTCGAAGTCTTGAGAACGAGGCTTTCTCAGAACGTTGGATCGCAGCAAGCCGTTTGAACAAGATCCGATGGGGGGATCTGCGTGACCGAGAGCGTGATGAAGCCTTCGATCTCTTGCAGAATCGACTGGACGATAATCCGCAAGCCATCGATTTTGGCATCGCTTTGCGGGGATACGCGTTACGCCTCGAAGACGTCACATTGGACAACGACCGAAGCTTCATTAAGGAGTACGCTCAGACACTGCGAAACTTGTTCGACCAAAGTTCCTTGGTCAAGGTGCCAGCCCCAGGAACGGAACCGGCGTATCTCAGTTCCGCTCGGGCTCTGGTGGGAGATGAGTTTGTGTCCCCACTGCCTGAAGGTGCGGTTGGACATGCCAGAGCGCTGTGGACAATCGGAAGACTCGAGGCCGCCCTGGCTCTGAACAACGAGCGGGTGCTGGAGATCCTTCCGGAAGTCAAGGTGGAGGACGGTCCACTTCGAGAGTTTGCCCTCAGCGAAGTTCCTCGCATGATCGAGTTGTTTGACGTCAGCGATTGTCTTGAGATTTTGTCCAGAATGGGGGAGCCAGACCTCCTTTCGCTGACCGAGGCTGCTCTGAGCAATCTGCAAGCAACCTCGTACTCCGACTATGTGATTGAACACCGACGAATCCAACTGCTCAGCCAAAGTCCGGAAGAGGATGATCGAGCTCTTGCGTTTGAATTGGCGGAAGCATTCACCCAAAGACCTCGACCCTCAGTTGGGTTGTATGCCGGGAGCTTTGACGATCTCAAACTCGGTATCTACGCGATTCGTACGGGCTTGATAATGGACCGGCTGGTGCGAGGTCAACTCGAGAGAGAAGATGCAGTTGATAGCATTGATGAGCTTTATGAAGCAGCTTCGGCATTGGTCCCTGAGCCCGAGGACAACATCGTTCTGCTTGAAATCCAAGCAAAGCGAGCCTATGCCGGGGGGGGCAACCGCAACCTTCGTACGGCCGCCAGATTGCTCGATGACATCCTTCGAAGAAAGAGTCTTTCCGGCGAGTCGACTGATGTGCGGTTGTTGTTGTATTCCGTGCAGGTCAACCGAGAACTGAACCAGTTGGGTCTGGCGTTAAGTCAGTTGGATCAAGCCTTGGAGTCCGTCCCCAACGAACCTACCTTGTTGCAAAACAAGTTGCAAATCTTGGTCCTCAAGCGTGATTGGGAGCAGGTCCTCTTGCTCGGGCAGGCCATGATGGATGCTGAGATAAATGTTGAAGCGTCCGCCGATGCCGTGCAGATGGCTCAAGATGCCCTGGAAGGAAGAACCACGACATCACCGTTGGCCCTTGAGATTCAAGCGATCCTTCGGCGCTACGACGATGGCGACCGTGAAGAATCACTTCGTGAAATGAAAGCTGTATATGAGCGTGAATCGCAAGCGTTCATCGTTGTCGTCTCGTACGTTCGAATGTTGATTGTTGAAGAACAGAATGCTCTTGCTCTTGAAATTCTCGACGCCTTCGACACCTCCAACCCCCGCGTAGAACAAGCTATTCGTGAACTTCGGGTGACCGCCAGCACTTCTGACCCAATTGATGCCATTGTCCTCTTCCATTCGGATGAGCTGGAGGTGAACCCGGCAAACGGTGCAGTCTCCATACTTCGTGACCTGATTTCATTGCAAGCCAATGCAGACCGAGCTGGCGATTTGGAGTTGGTCGATCGTGTAAAGAAGGAAATCAGCGCACGGGAATCGGATGCATCGCAGAACTATCCGGAAGAGCCGGAATGGATTGAGTTCCGATTTTCCCGTGCCCTTCTGAATGAAGATTGGTCGACCGCGACCGATGCGGCACAGTTTGCCGAGCGTTTAAATGTTGATCAGGCATCAGGAAAAACCTATCAAGGGCGATTGGCGATGGCTCAACGGGAATGGGCCACTGCTCGCGACGCGTTCGCGTCCGCGGTCGAGGCTCTTCCTACCGATGGTCGATTGTTGGCTCAGCTTGCCCAGTCTGAGGCCCAACTCGGTGATTACGCCAATGCAGAGCGTCATTTTGTTGAGGCTTGGGAAATTCAGCCGAACAGCGTCTCCATTGCCCGCGGATACGCCACTCTTCTGGTTCAGATTGGTAAAAAGCAAGCCGCGGCTGAAGTGCTTCAGTCGGCCTCTCGATTCGCGCCGAACAATATTGCCTTGCGCGAAGCATGGCTCAATTTGGCTCTTGAAGGTGCCGATCTTTCTGGGCTTCTTCAGATTCGATTGTCACGGTATTCGTCGAATCCTGATGATCTTCGGAACGTCATCGAGTTGGCGCTTCTTCTTGGGGTAGCTGAACCCACCGTGCAGACGATTCGAATTCTTGATCCAAAGTTCTCGTACAACGAAAACCAATTCAACCAACTTCCTGCCGAACGGCAAGATGCCCTTATCGAGTCAAATCGGCAAGCGTGGTGGAAGCAATCTGATGAACTCTTGGATGAAGTCCTTCAAGCGGCCGATCCTCAGTTTGATGCTCTCACCGTCGCGTCATACAAGGCGGAAATTTCTAAGCGTCAAGGCCGATCAGAACTTGGCATTGCTGCTCTGAGAGATCTTGCGTCGTCGTCCGAGGATGACGAACTGTCCTTGAAAGCCAATTTGCTGTTGTCCAATCTATTCTCAGAACTTGGTCGGACCGATGAATCGATTTCAATCTTGGAGCCACTGAACGAGATTTCGGCAACGTTCGCCGCGGCATCGATCTACATGTCCAAGAACCAGTTCGCAGAGGCTGCGGACCAGTATGAGATGCTGGTTGCCAAGTTGCCCGAGGCCTCGGATGCATCAACAGTTCGTGTATTCCGTCCGGATGGTTCACGGCCAGGATTGGTCGAATCCGTTCTTCCTCGCCATGCATTTTTCGAGCAGTACAGCGAGTGTCTTGCTCGGTCTGGTCAACCCGCCGAGGCGCAAGCGATTTTTGATGGTCTTCCTGCACCCCAAGACGACCGTGACAAAGCGGCTCGGGCGTTGATCCAATCCATGATTTACGCGGGATACGCGTCCAAAAAATACTCTGAGAATGAAGATGGAAGCTCGGATGAAGCTTCGGCATTGCAGGAGATCTTGTCAGCCAAGCAGTTGCTGCCACGTGATATTGGTCCTCGCCTTCTTGAAGCGTCAATCTACACCGAACAGTTTCGCCGTACGGGTGATAAAGAGGCCTATGAGGCTGCTACGAAATCTCTCACTGAAGCGGAGAGACTTTCTCCCCAGTCAGCCGCCGTGGCCGCAGCCCGCTTTGCCCTTTTGGACGCAGGGGGGGATATCTCGGAAGGTATTCGAGCCCTCCAGACTCAACTTGATCGCGACCCTACGAACAACAAGTTGCGTCTGAGAATCGTTCGTGAATATCTCAGCCTTGGTGATCGTGTCTCCGCCGCCTTAGTCGCTGGCGAGGGGGGGCGATCTCTCCCGACCGGAACTCTTAGTGCTCAGTGGTTTGCTCGCGCTGGTGAGCTATTGATCGGGATCCCAGATCAGGAAATCCAAGCCCGTGACTACTTCCGAAGAGCTTTTGATCAAGACCCCAACAGCGAGACATTTGCCCGGCGAATGGCCTCAGAAGTTTCAGTGCCCACCCCGGATTGGAGATTGGTGGTCCAGCTGACGGCCAAAGAGGAAGCATGGGTGCAAGACAACCCGGATCTGCTGTCACTGCGCGCCACCGCTTTGCTGAATGTTGGCCGGGAGCAAGAATCCAGAACGGTGTTGCGTGAGTGCTTCTCCGCCTTCCAAAGACAGGTTGCCAAGGGGACGCCCAAGCTGATGATCTCTCGTTACCCGCTTCAGCTCCGTGCGTACTTTGGTGATGATCGAGTCGAAGAGGTCCAGCGATTCGCCGAAGAAGCAAATGGTGGCTCACTCTCTTGGCCGCTTGTGAATGGCTTGGCCAGGGTGAAGCTGAACAGCGGAGACCTCGAAGGAGCAGTTGAAGACGCCAAGAAAAGCGCTGAAATGGCCACCGAGCAAGCCGACCCTGAAGCGGCTGAGGTTTGGCTGGTTGCTGGAAACATCGCAATCGCTGCAAATGAGCCAATTGAGGCCATTTCGTCATGGGAGAAGAGTTTGTCTCTCGATCCCAATCAGCCGCTCACCACGAACAACATTGCTTATGTCCTTTCGGACAAGCTTGGTGAGCACGAACGTGCTCTTCCGTTGGCCAAAGCCGCTGCTGCCGCCAGCCCTCTGAATCCGCAGATTTTGGACACCCTCGGAACGGTTTATTTGGCTCTTGGTGACGCCGAAGCGGCTGTTTCAGTCCTTGCCGAATCCGTACGCCGTGGAGCTGGAGCCGCCACTCAGGCCCGCCACGCGCTTGCTCTGGCACGATCTGGCAGCACAGACCAAGCCCGGCTCACGCTTTCGGCAGCCAAGGCCCGTGATGACGCGCAAGGCGATGATTTTGAGGCTCTGGTCAGGGAAGTTGAGTCGAATCTGACCCCGTAATGCGAGACCATCCCCCTTTTAGGCCGATAGAGGATCAATATGGAACCGTCAGAATCAAAGTCTGAAGAAATCCTGACCTCTTCAACGCCGGCAGAAGCGGGTGTTTCGGTTGATCCGGTTCGAATCCTCCGGAAGCACCTGCTTCTTTTAATTTTCTCTGGCTTCATTGGGGTTGGGGTTGGCGGCGTTTCATTCATTGCTTTGTCGATCTTTTCCCCCGAATACCGGTCCGAAGCTTTGTTTGAGATTCGTTCTGGCCTCCAAGATGCCACAGAGATTGGTGCCGCCAAAGAGTTGGACGATGACGATATCGAACGGCGAGCCAATACCGAACTGTCGCGATTGATGGATCGTGAGGTTCTCAAAGCGGCCGTGCGTACGCGCGCTGTTCAACGGTCCAATTGGTTTACCAGTCAATACGTTGATGAGGACGGGCCTCGCATTGAAGAAGCGGTCGATGAACTGGAAGAGGACCTTCTCCGTTCCCCAATCCCCAAAACCGCATTGTTCAGGATCAGCTTTGCCACCGCGAGCCGTGAAGATTCACAGACGATCGTGGCTGCCTTGTCCGATGCGTACCTTGAGAGCACACAGAACCTTGAGGAAAATCGAGCCAAATCAATTGACCGACTGTTTAACACAGAGTTTGCTGACACGAAGCGATTGATTGACGACACCAGTGCCGAACTTGAGGACTTTATTACCAGCAATGGAATCTCCTCACTGGAAGATCCGCGATATAGCCCTGAACTGATCGCTGCTCAGCAGTTGACCGATCGGATTTACGACAACCGTCAAGCTTCACAGAGTCTTCAGACTCAAGTGGCCCAAGCCCAACAAAAGTTGGATGGCACTTTGTCATACGACGAAGATGATGTCCGCACCGCGGAGGCCGACCCTTCAGTGGCGATTCACGTTCAGACGGTCGAAACTGCAAGACGCGAACTTTCTTTCTTGCGGTCGCAGTATTTGGATCCGTCTAGCCCAGTTGTCGCTCGAGCCATCCAAAGATTGAACTCTTCTGAAGCCGCTCTTGAAGCGCGGCGTGAAGAAGTGATTTTGCGTAACTTGAGAGCAGATATTCGGCAGTCAATGAGAATTCTTGAGCAGACTCAATCTGTAAGCCAATCCTTGCAGGATGAGTACGCCGAGAAGGTTCAATCGTTGCAGGCTCAGGCCGCGGATCTCAGTCGTATTGAAAATATTAAAAACAGGCGCGATTATCTTGAGCGGAAGCGGGACGGTGAAGACCAACTCGTTCGTGATTTGAAACTCTTCCGTTCTCGGGATGATGCCCGGTTGGTCACATTGGCTCGCACGGCCACGCTTCCCCGTGTCAAAGCCTTTCCCAAGCCTGAGTTTGTCATCCCAGCAGGGTTTCTACTGGTGACAGGGTTGGTGACCGGGATCGTATTCTTGCGGGAGTTCACCGACCAACGGATCAAAGGTGTCAAGGATCTTTCTTTGGTTCCAGGGCTTCGCACACTTGGTGTTGTTCCTCACCTTGAGGAGGACCCCGACGGCTGCCCGAATTTCGAAACTGCGGTCACCGATTTTGGTCAGAGCGTTGTGGCAGAATCAATGCGACAGACCTGGACGCAGCTTTCTCGAAATTGTGCTCCTAGCGAACGAAGAGTGGTTGTCTTCTTCCCGTGTACTCCTGACACGGGGTGCACAGGTACCGTTCTGAATGTCGCGGCCGCGGCGGCGG
>CAXBRK010000077.1:0-9892 GCA_963978155.1 uncultured Phycisphaera sp.
ATGGGTGAAGACCTCGCCATGTTCGCCCCCGAGGGTGATGACGGCGCACAACTGGACGGCATTCCCGAGTGGTTTGTTGGACCCTTGTTTGCCGAGTTGGTGTGTCACGAAGTGGGTCACACCTTGGGCTTGCGTCACAACTTCAAAGCATCCAGTCTCTACACCCATGAGCAGATGAACTCGGAAGAGTTCAAAGGCAAAAAGACCATCGCTGGTTCGGTGATGGACTACCTGCCGCCAAACTTCCGGGTGGATACCGGCGAAGTGCAAGGTGACTTCACCATGATCGACGTTGGTCCTTACGACAAGTGGGCCATTCGATATGGCTACACCTTTGAAGATCCGGCCGAAGTGCTCAAAGAAGTGAACGTGCCTGAGCACGCGTACCTCACCGATGATGACACGGTCGGCCCCGATCCGTTCGCTCGCCGGTACGACTTCACGGCCGACCCGCATGACTACGCAATGGAGATCATGCAGATCGTCGGAATGAAGCGAGAGAAGATCCTCTCTGATTTCGTCAAAGATGGTGAAAGCTGGTCGCGTTCGCGTACGGGATACCTCAAGACCTTGTCCATGCAGAGCCGCATGATCTCCATGATGGCCAACTGGCTGGGTGGTTCGGACGTTTCGAGGAACCAAAAGGGCGATCCTGATGGTCGTGCTCCAGTCATGCCGGTTGAAGCTGATCCTCAGCGCGAGGCTTTGGCCTTTGTCATGGCCAACGCTTTTGAAGATGAAGCATTCGGTATGACCACTGAGTTGTTGCATCACATGACCACCGACCAATGGTCTGACAACTCTGAAGGTGATCGTTCTGATCCGACGTTCCCCATCCACAGCCGGATCTCGGGTATTCAGCGTTCCGCTCTGTCACAGATCATGAACCCCGTGACCTTGCGCCGGATCTACGACAACGAAATCGCCACGCCCTCTGACACCGACCAAATCACCTTGGCCGAGGTCATGGATGAAGTGGTGGGTAACGTGTTCCGCGAACTGGATGGTCAAGTGAATGGTGGTTCCTCTCGGGAGCCCGCCATCTCCAACTGGCGTCGTGGTCTTCAGGCCGAGCTTGTCTCGCGACTGGCCGAATTGTCATCCGGAAAGTCGGGCATGCCCGGTCCCACCCGAACGCTCTCCACCATGCACCTGAAGCGGTTGAAAGGTCGATTGGCTCGTGCGATGAAGGGCAAGGCTGACCCTTACACGGAAGCCCACTTGGACGATCTGCACATGGCGGTGGATCGTGCCCTGAACCGCATCGAGACTGTGGCTGGGTCCGCTCAACCCGCGATGGGTCTGGGTCGCTTCTTCGGCGCATCCTGAACCCAAGACATCTTGTCTTTCTCGGGAGGACCTTCGGGTCCTCCCTTTTCTTTTGCCCCTAGCATGGCCATATGACCCAGTTCGACTTTGATGCCCCACCCGCTTCCCCCTTGGCTTGGATGGAAGCTTGGTTTGCCGAGGGAGACGCGTTGGACGTTCCCAATCCCAATGCGATGTACCTGGCCACCGTCGATGCAGATGGCACGCCTTCGGTTCGCACGGTGCTTCGTCGCGGCTTTGACGAGCGTGGTGTGGTCTTTTACACCAACTACGAGTCACGCAAATCGTCAGCCATGGTCGCTTCGGGTCGTGCATCGGTGTTGTTCCATTGGGATCAAACCGATCGCCAAATCCGGATCGAAGGGCATGTCTCCAAAGTCGAACCTGAAGTTTCGGATGCGTACTTCGCAGCGCGGCACCCGGAAAGTCAGCTGGGCGCTTGGGCCAGTCAACAGAGCCAGTCTTTGTCGAACCGAGCCAAGTTTGAGGAAGAAGTCGAAGCCATGCGGGCCAAGTTCTCAGGTGCACCTGTGCCAAGACCGCCGTTCTGGGGTGGTTACCGCGTCAGTTTGGATGCCGTCGAGATCTGGCAGGGCCATCCGCATCGTTTGCACGATCGAGTGCGTTGGACCGCTTCAGACGTCGGTGCGTTCTCTGCGACAAGGCTGTATCCCTGAAACAATTGCAGCCGCCGAGGATGGAACACTTCAGCTTGGCTGCCGGGCTTTTTCCAGCATGCGCCCGCAGCGATCGGTGAACCCCCCTTTGATGGGAGCGTCACCTTCGGGGCCGAATTCAGCCCAGTCCAGAATTTGATCGGGGGTCAAGACAACAATGTCGCCCTCATCGGCCAGGTCGGTGTCCAGCGGGACACATTCCAAGCGGAACGGCCCCCAGTGGCGCGGTTGAAGCCACACGGTGGCACCGCTCTCCGCGGGTGCGTGCAGCACCACAAAGCGGCGCTGGGTCTCGAGGTCACCAGCCATCCAACGTGCTCGAGCACCCTCGAGGCTGCGCTGGGCATCGTTCTTGGCCTCTTCGATGCACGCCAAGTACATCGGGTCGTCCGAAGCCACGGTGGGCACACCATCAATGGTTTGAATTTCTTGTGAGGTCTCATTGGCTCCAGTTCCAGCGCGATCGCACGAGGCAAGAGCCACAAGAACCGATGTGGTGGTGAGCAGAAGGCCTTTACGGGTCATTGGGGGGGTGTCCTTTGGCGATGCGTTCGGCATCTTCAAGGGTTTTGGAATCGAAGGAGAAGGCGCCATGTGTGGGATCATGTGCGGGATCAGCGGGAGATTCATCAGCAGGACTTGATTTTGCGACTTTTCGACTTTTCAGCACTTTTGAGGATATTTTAGCCCAAATTGAGGGCGAAGTGTCCCCTTTTTGCGGCTGGACCGTCTCCGCTTCGGCCACCACTTCCGGAGGGAGGACTGCGTTTGGGTCCAATTCTGGGGCGTCCGCCCGCGGTTGTGGCGCCTGGGCAGTCCTTTGCCAATCGAATCCCAGTTCTTCGAGGAATGCCTTCGAATCCATGGTCGAAGCCTTGAGCCGTTTGACCTGTTTTTGCAGGGCTCGATCGGTCGTGACCACCAGAAGATGGCGGGAAATCGAACTTTGAGAGACAACACGGGCGATCACGTCATCCGCGGTCACGCCGTGCCCTGAGAACCTCACCTGGATGCCACTAGGGAGGGTCTTCGGGGCGTCGTCCCACCGTACGCCGTCGCAGACCAGCAGGAATCCGCCGGGATACCGTCTCGAAGCGACAAGGAGGTCGACGAATTCTTGCGGGGTGGGGCCGGCGATCTCTGTTGGGAGGGCATCCGTCGCCCCCAGCACGTTGTTGGTGTCCAAGATCACACGGGCCATACCGTCAAGATACTCCCACATCTGTGCTTGACGGGACGCGCGTTTTCGGGTGAAATAGTCGTTTCCCCACAAGGAGCTCATCACCCATGGCGATTCGAATCAAGACCCGAACTGGCGAAAGCGTGCAACAAATGATGCGCCGGTTTAAAAAATTGTGCGAGAAGGAAGGCCTGACCAAAGAGGTCAAGAAGCGTCAGTACTTCGAAAAGCCTTCTGAGCGCCGCCGCCGTGCCACCCGAAAGGCCGCTTCTCGGCTGGTTCGGACGGGCCCGCAAGCCGGCGGCCGTCGTCGCTGATTCTGGCATCTTTGTCTTTTTACTGACGCATTTCGTTCCATTGATCCGATCTTTTAGGATCAATTTCGATGTTGTATGCGTGAGCATGCTTTGGACGCGCTAGCCCGTGTTCGCAAACCCTCATTTCTCCTTTTGACACCTGGATACACCTCATGGACCCAATGAATCTTTCCCCGCTGTATTGGCTTGGACCTGTTGGCGCGATCAGCGCACTCGGGGCGGCCTTTGCTTTTAGTCGTGGTGTGATGGCCAACAGTGAAGGTGAAGGTGAAATGGTGGAGATCGCCGAAGCTGTCCGTGATGGTGCGATGGCTTATCTGACCCGCCAATACAAAGTTGTGGCCTTGGTCTTCGTGGCTTTGGTCGCTGTCTTGTTCGTGCTGTCGACCCAAGGCACCCAAGCGTGGCAAACCGCCATCGGCGTCCCTGTTGCCGGTCTGTTCTCGGGCTTATGCGGCTGGTTCGGCATGAAGATGGCCACCAACGCATCCGCCCGAACCGCGTACGCGGCCAAGCAATCGCTCAATGATGGCCTCAAGGTCGCCTTCCGCGCAGGGGCTGTGATGGGCCTGGTGGTGGTCGGGTTCGCTTTGCTGGATATCTCGGCTTGGTTCTTCCTGTACACCCAAGGCATCGTGCCACTCCCTGAAGGCGATGCATTGGTCGGGATGACCACCATCATGCTCTCCTACGGCATGGGTGCTTCCACGCAGGCTCTGTTCGCTCGCGTTGGCGGTGGTATCTACACCAAGGCGGCTGACGTTGGCGCTGACCTGGTGGGCAAGGTCGAAGCTGGTATTCCTGAAGATGACGCCCGCAACCCCGCCACAATCGCCGACAACGTCGGTGACAACGTTGGTGATGTTGCCGGTATGGGGGCCGACCTCTACGAGTCGTACTACGGATCCATTCTCGCAACGATGGCCATTGGTGCTGCCGCTGCTTTGGCCGGTGCGGGCTCCCTTGGCGAAGGTGTGGGCTTGAAGCTCGCGATCGCCCCCTTGGCTCTTGCGGGCTTTGGTGTGTTGGCCTCACTCATCGGCGTCTTTGTGGTGAAAGCGGAAGAGAACGCTTCTTTCAACAAGTTGCTGAAGAGCTTGCACATGGGTGTGTGGGCCGCTTCGGCCATCATCGTTGTGGCTTCATGGTTCTTGTTGAAGAACGTCTTCGCCGGAACTGAGATTTCATCCGGCGGTGTTTGGGGGGCCATCGTGACCGGCCTTCTGGGTGGACTCGTGATCGCTTGGTTCACGGAGTACTACACCAGTTACGAGCACAAGCCAACGCAAAGCATTGCCGAGCAAGCCCAAACTGGTCCGGCCACCGTGATCATCTCTGGCATCTCGGTTGGCATGATCTCCACGTGGATCCCCATCGCAGTCGTCGTGGTTGGCATCATGCTTGCCTTCTATCTCGCGGGTGGCGGTGACAACTTCTTGCTCGGTCTCTATGGCGTTGGTATCGCCGCGGTGGGCATGCTCTCCACGTTGGGCATCACGCTGGCCACCGACGCGTATGGCCCGATCGCTGACAACGCCGGTGGCAACGCCGAAATGTCCGGCCAGCCCAGCTTCGTCCGCGACCGCACCGACATGCTCGATTCGCTCGGGAACACCACGGCGGCCACCGGCAAGGGCTTCGCCATCGGTTCGGCGGCTTTGACCGCCCTCGCGCTTCTGGCGTCGTATGTCATCACCGTGAAGGAGTATGCGATCAAGTCTGGTGTCTTCGGTGAGGACGCGACCAGTGCTTCCGTGAGCATCCAAAATGTGGTCGACCACTACAACGTCACTTTGTTGAACCCATCCGTCTTGGGCGGTGTCTTCATCGGGGTGATGTTGGCCTTCGTGTTCTGTGCCATGACCATGAATGCTGTGGGTCGTGCGGCCTACGCCATGATGAACGAATGTCGTCGGCAGTTTGGTTTGATGCGTGAAGCCTTCAAGGCTCAGGGCATGACCGAAGACCAAATCAACGACCCGATGCAGTGGCCGAAGAAGGTCCAGCATGAAGGCAAGCAATATCCCGACTACGCCTCTTGTGTGGCCATCTCCACCACCGGTGCCCAGAAGGAAATGGTGATGCCATCCATCTTGGCCATCGTGGTGCCCATCCTCGTTGGCATCTTGTTGGGTGTCGCCGGGGTGCTTGGCATGCTCGTGGGCGGTCTGACCAGCGGCTTCGCCGTCGCCATCTACATGGCGAATGCGGGCGGTGCTTGGGACAACGCCAAGAAGTACATCGAGAAAGGCCACTTCGGCGGCAAGGGTTCTGAGTCCCACAAAGCCGGTGTGGTTGGTGACACCGTTGGTGACCCCTTCAAGGACACCTCGGGTCCCGCTTTGAACATCCTGATCAAGTTGATCGCGATCGTGTCGGTGGTGTTTGCCGGCGTGGTGGTCGAGCACGGCGATCTCGTCAAGCAACTGCTCGGCTGATCCATTGGCCCGCGGTACCACCCCTGAACAACGTGCGCGAACCAAAGCGCTCGCCCTTGAGTTGGCCAAGCTGGCCAAGGACTATGACTGCAGCGACATCCGCTTGCTGGACGTTCGGGATCTCTCTGAGGTCATGGACTGGATCCTTGTGGTCTCCGGTACCTCTGACCGCCAGATGCGGTCTGTTGCTGACCTCATGAAGAAGCATGCCCGAGAACAGGGCCAATCCGCTTGGCAAGGCAGTCGTGACGAGCATGCCACCTGGATTGTGCTGGACTTTGTGGACTTGGTGGTGCACCTCTTCGAGCCAAACCAGAGGGCTTGGTACGACATTGAGGGCCTCTGGGGCGATGCTGAAGATGTGGAATTGAATTCCTGAGTTGAATCCGGCTCAAGTCCTCCTCTGAGAGGTCGATATGGGAGACATCATGCTGTGCGCGTCATTGGTTCTGGGGGCGTTGACGGATTTTGCGATTGGTCTGGAAGATCTGCCAGACCCGCATCGCGATGACTTTCGACTGATTGTGCTTGGTGATTCTTTCGCCTTTCCCACAATGACCAGAATTCCAACAGCGCTGATGGCCCGTTTGCCCGAGGGACGGATCCGTGCCTGGCGGGTTCCGGCCAGGCCCAACGCGGCCCCTCTGAGGTTGTTGGATACAGGCCCTGATGTCTTTCAATTAAATGACCCGTCCGAACGAGGGTGCTACGGATTTGAAACCGATCGCGGTGGAGTCCAAATCGGCTTACCGGTGACCCAACCAATGGATCTTCGGGTGGCCAATGGAGCATCCGGTCGTGCGGTGTATACCCTTCGGCTGGAAGACTTGGAGGTTGGAAGCCCTGCACTTGAACCGTTCGCCAAAGAGCCGGTCACCGTCAAGGTGATTCATCGCTGGCCAACCTCTGGTTTGAACGCCGTGCCTTTGACTTCCATTGAGGGCGATTGGGTCCCTGGAGAAGTTTTATCTCCAGGAGCTCTTGGTGAGTTGGGTTCTTGTTTCCTGGAGCGCTTGGCCATCGGCGATCTTGTGCGGCTGCGCACAGCAAACGCTGGGTCTGGTGCCTTGCAAGTGTTGGATTTCATTCTGTTGCGGAACTCGCCGGGTGTGTACTTCAGTGCTCTTGCGGATGAGAGTTGGTCATATGCCGGATACGGCAACAATAGATTTTGTGAAAGTGCGAACGACAAGACGTTTGCTCAATCTGAACTGTCCAACTGGATTGCGGCCACCACGCTTGATCCGTCCGAGCCGATTGTTTTTATGTCGATGTTGTCAACTGAGGGGGTACTCGATCAAGATTTTCGAGTCGAGTTGGAATCCATCGTGAGCCAATCCTTTGGTGCTGTTGAGGAGGCTGGTCTCGACGTTCCGACCTTTATGCTCTTTGTGTTGCCTATGCGTCACTCCATCGGTGGAGTCCTTCCAGTTGAAGAGGAGCCCGATGCGTTCGAGCACAGTTGGGACGCGATGGCAGAACTGGCCCATGAGCAGCAAAGGATTGGTGCCATTTCTCTGTACCACATGACGGATGGCATTCGTTTTGATGGGGGCTCGTCGTCGAAGCAGTGGCTTCAGGATCGATGTTTGAATCTTCATCGCTATTCAGGATCTCAATACAACTTGGCTTTGCCTCCGTACAACGGAATACTCCATGACCCTCCGATGATTCACCCGCGTAACGAAGTGGCCGCCACTTTTATGGCCCGACTGCTTCGTTACGCATGGCGAGGTTGGAGTTGGCCGGGTGACGTCGATGCGGATGGTGTCCTCACCTCCGAGGACGCTGATCTTGTGTTGCAGGCGGTCGGGCAAGCTGGCGATGTGCCGGAAGATCTGAACGAAGATGGGGTGGTAGATGCAAAGGACGTCAGCGAGATCACGGGCCGGCTGGATTGCGCCAATGCGCCGGCTCCGCCTCCAAGTCCTGATTTCAATGGTGATGGGGTGGTGGGGTATGAAGATCTTCTGATCCTGTTGGCCTTCTGGGACCAATCAGATCCCGAGGGATACGACCTGAATGGTGACGGACAGGTGGACTATGTGGATCTTTTGGTTTTACTTTCAGCTTGGACTATTTAGTCTTTTCGGCGGAGCGTCATCCCTCTGAAATGGCGACCTTCCGGAATGAACTTCCGCTCAAAATTTGAACCCACCAGTTCACCGGGCTTGGCCGAGACGCAGGGCTCGTAGGGTTCTCGTTCGAAGAGCGGGCAGCGGGCCACGTGCTCCTCGTACCAAGCCCACAACTCGTCGTGATCGGTCACGATGCGAAGGGTGCCTCCGGGCTCGATCACCCGGTGGAACTCCTGCAGCGTGGCGTCCTGCACCACTCGACGCCGATGGTGGCGTGATTTTGGCCACGGATCACTGAAATACAGGTGAAAGGTGTGAATGCTCTCGCTGGCGACCCGTTGCCGGATGAATTCCACAGCGTCAGCGTGCAACAGCCGGATGTTCTGCATTCCGCGTCGACGCGCTCGATCGGCGGCGTAGCGCCAAAAAGCCATCATCCACTCGATTCCAAGGAAATTGTGCTCTGGACGATGGGGCGCTTCTTGAATCAGGAATGTTCCTTTTCCCGAGCCGATCTCGAGTTCAAAGGGACGGTCTGGATCCTCAAACCACCGTCGAGGGTCGTCCTCGGGACGGGGGGCGTCTCCGGCAGGAGGCAAGGACTCGGCTTGGTATCCGTAGCCGGTGACGTCGAGTCGAGTTGCGCTGGGCAGGCTTCTGGTCATTGCAGATCTCAGTTTCGCTAGGATCGCACTGAATCGCAACCGCCGAGGCTCGGTGTGTTTGCGCGGCGAAAGAAGGTTGTTGAAGTGGTGACACTGGGCATTGTTTTGGTTCTGGTGATTGTGGGGGCCTTGGTCCTGGCCGCAAGCGGGGGGGAATACGACCCTGATGTCATGGATCCCAGCTCTCCTGACGCGCCGATGTACGAAGAGGAGTACTACTCCGAGGATTGAGGGGGCAGGGTGGGCTTCTGCCAGTTGTTTTCTGGATCCTGGGAAAGAACCGCCGCCGCCATTCGGATCATTTTTCTTGAGATCACGGCCTCGGGGCCGCTGGGTGAAGACCAGCCCGGGTCATCGCCACGGTTCTGGGCGGCGCGGTCAGCGGTGGATTCTTGGCTCATGACGCAGAAGAATTCACCTCGGACAAGTTCCGGATCATCGGTTTCAACCGCGATCCAAGCCATGCTGAGGCAGTTTCCGCAGATGCAGGAACCGCGGTGGCCCTCAACAAAAGGCACCTGTTCGGACCAAGGCCGGCGACAGAAGTCGCACCAGAAGTCCTCGGGATTCATGTCAAGGGGATCGGCGCCGGGTCGATGCATGATGCGACATGGTACGTCCCGCGGGAATTCGCCATGATGGGGGCATGTCCAACCGTTTGTCTCTTGGCGCTCGCACCCGCCTGTTGTTCGTCGGCAGCGCTTTTTTGGTCTTGGTGGTGGGTCTTCTGGTGCCTTGGATTCGGACCGGCGCGATCGTGCGTGCTTACCAAGGGAGAGCGCTTGATGAAGCCTTGGGCCGCTTTGAGGCCGGAGAACCGCTCGAGTCCGATGAGACCGTGGTGGTGCTGACCGAGGATGACCCTCAGTGGAACGCGCTGCAACGGACGATTGTGACCCAAGATGGCAAGGGGTCGGGGGGGATTCGGATCACGAGAACAGATGAAGGCGAAGTGCGGGCCCAGCGGCATGTGGTGCGTGGAGGTCAGCTGATGCGGGTTGAAGTTCCCGCCGCATTTGGTGATGCCTTGTTGTTGGTCTCCAGAGCGTGGTTTGTGGCCTCCGGTTTTGTGGTCTTTGTGCTGGTGTTTGTGGCCTTCCATCGCACGCTGGACCGATTGATCTTGGCGCCGATCATGAGCCTGCTGCATTCGGCACAGTCGCTTGAAGATGGGAAGCCCGATGCGAGGTTCTCGTGCCGTTCGGGTG
>CAXBRK010000078.1:0-9774 GCA_963978155.1 uncultured Phycisphaera sp.
CATGGGCGGCGGGGGCGCGCAGCACGCGGCCGTGACCGATCCGAAGCTCCGAGGCGTGGTCGCCATGCTTCCTTGGCAGCCGGGTTATGCCTTTGAGCATGCCGTACCAGTCATGATTCTCGCTGGTGAAAAAGACCGCATCGCCTCGGCCGAACGAAACGCACGACCCCATTTTGAGCAAACCCCAAGTGGCACGATCAAGTCCTACTACGAAATCAAGAACGGGGGCCACTTTGTCGTCAATCGCCCCAGCAGTCGCAATGGCGATATTGGTGCCTGGGTCCTCGCCTGGATCAAAACCTACGTCGAAGGCAACGCTGCGTATGAAGTGATTCTTGAACAGAAGCCAGAAAGCGCCAGTTGGTACGTGAGCGATCGCAAAAAATAATCCTCGCCACTGACTTTGTGCTTTCGACGATTACTTGATCCTGTGAGTAGGCACCGTCTGGGTGGTGAGTTGATGTGGTGCGGCTCGCATCTCATGACCATCTGAAAAGATCACGGATTTTTCCGATTCTTCGTAGTTGTACACCGCGTATGTCACGGCGTCTTGATGGCGAAAAACCAAAGAAAATGGGTCGTCGCCTTGGACAGAAGGGTCAGTCTGCCCGTGAGCACTCAGGACCTCGCACCACAGGTTCATGAACGCGAGGGAATTTCCACTTTCGATCTCAGTAGATCCACGGGCTGCTTCCCGAGCACCATCAGCATTCACCAATGCTGAGTACATGATTCTGAGGTCCTGCCATGGAGTATTCGGATCCAGTGGATCGATGCCGATGGCCTCAAGATTGCGTTTGGCGTACGCCGGAGATCTCCCCAAGTACAGGGAGCCCGGAGTGAAGGGGATCCAGTTGATGCCATGGATGTGGGCGGGTTCCGCGGAGAACCAAGTGGTGTAGTCGTTTTTTCCACCCCAAACGATGCCAAGCGCCGGCTTGGGAAAGCCATCGGCGAAGTTGGTTTGGTCGACGTCGAACCAATACTCTTCAATGGCCATCAATTCGGTGTTGTAGAGGTACAGGCCAAGATCAAGCAGTTCAGTATTCCCGGTGGCCGCGCCCCACAAGGCAATGCCATACCACGCGTTCATCGCTTCCGAAGATGATTCTTGGTTGTTGCCATCGCCGAATAAAGCGTGTCCAGAGGCCCAAGAGTGCCCGGCATAGGGGTCGAAATGCCGAAGGCGTGGGAACAAGGGGTCGTTGGGGACGATCGACGCCACGTCACGGATCAACAATTCCACCCGTGGTCCCCATTCAGCGGCCCAATCTGGATCGAACCTTGCGACCTCCGCCGCCGCACGAATGAAGTAGCCGTAGTGGAAATGGTGGTCGTTGATTTGGTCATCGCTCCCGTAACTGGGGGGATTGCCGATCAGGGTGCCCCAAGACGTGTCGTAATAAAAATGTTCCGTATCCTGTTCCCCAGCAAACGTCAGCCAGCGCTCAAGACGATGTCGGATGGTCTTGATGGCCTCGGTTTGTTTCGGTTTGTCGGACAATGATTCGGCAACCCCGGCCAAGGTGGTGAGGGTGCCCAGTTGCTTCCCTTCCCAGTAGGTGTCCTTGGGAGGATCAAGTGTGAGGCTCTCTTGGGCAAATTGGGACCGAACAGAAGCGGGGACGTTCTTCGGGGCGGGAAGATGCGGCAGCATCCCCTGGATCTTGTACGTGGTGGTGAAACCTTGGCCCTTGAACAGCTGAAGATCTCCTCGGACCGATTGATAGGTCAGTCCGGTTTGGCCACGCTTCGATACCAGATGCTTCCACTGGTGCGGGTACAGGGAGTACACCGTTTCCCCAGGGTCACCTTCCATTGCTTTGGTTGTGAAAGTGAACGCCGTGTCGATTGTCCGCTTATTTCGGGTGAAGTGCACGTCGGTTCCAACGACGTGACGGTGGGCGCACGTCCGGAACAGATCGAGCGTGCTGGTGTTCGCATTTGGTAGGAGAGCAATGGAGTAAAAGTTCTTTTCTGAATCCAGTTGGACATGCCCATCTTCATCCTGGGACCATGTTGATCCAGCCGGCCCAAAGAGCCCATACGCTCGGCCTCGAACGGAAATTCCGAGACACGCTCCGTTGGCACTCTGCGACCACACGACCGGACTTTCGGCAAAAGTAATTTTCGGTCGAACGCCTTCATGCTGGACATAGACGAAAGGGCTGCCGTGGCCAAAGCTTGTTCTGAGCACTCCGGTTGTGTTCTGAAAGACCGCTTGGACGAACCAGTCGGAGTATTCGCCAAAGCGGGCTTCTGAGAATGGATTGTTCGTCGCGACGCCAAGGATCAAATCACCATCGGCAGCCCCTCCGACGATCGCCCGTTCACTCGCCACGATGGATGGTCCGGGATAGGTCACGCTCAAACCCTGCGGCGTGGCCCGCAGCACCAACGGATGGGCAAACATCGGCGCACTGTGCTCTGTCCAGGCCAACGAAGACCACCAGTCGTTGGTGGGGATTGGTCCTTCAACCTCATCGGTTTTGAAGATCTCGTCTGGGAGTGGTTTGCAATTGGCTGGCCTGGTGTCTGGAAAACTCTCTGTGCCCGCGAGTGCCAAGTGGTCGCCATCGACGATGTTTCCAAGGGACGCGGAGGACATCGTCATTAGGGCGACTCCAAGTGCCAGCGGCATGCTTCTTGTTTGCTGTATCCCCATCATTCGGTTGGGACTCCTCACCTATTGCCGAAGCACTTTTTCGAGGGCTTTGCCTTTGGCCAGCTCGTCAACAAGCTTGTCCAAGTAGCGAACCTGCTTGGTGAGAGGGGTTGTGATGTCTTGAATGTTGTAGCCGCAAATGGATCCTGAAATCTGATCGGCTTTTGGGTTTAGCTTCGCCAAGTCAAAAAACGCTTCGAAGGTCAGCTCTCGAGTGATCGCGCCCTGTATCTCGTCATCATTGAAGCCGGTCAGCCAAGTGATCACGGCATGCAGTTCTTGCTTGGTCCGGCCCTTTTTTTCGACTTTCGTGACGTAGTGGGGGTACACCGAGGCAAAGGTCATTTCAGCCATGCGGGCATCGTGTTCTGGTGTGGTGGTCATCAATTTGCACTGTATGGCTTCAAGGTGTCGTTCACAGATCCATCAGTGGTCTATTGACGCAACTTCTGCGCAGACGCCTTGTCAATGGGTTATCCAGCGATCCCAAGACTCGAAGTAAGCGTTCGATCCTCTGATTTTCACGATTCTTCGGCATGGAATCTTCGGTCATCGCCGAACGCGGGCGGTTCCATGGCGTAAGATTCTGCACAAAATTCACATGTCTGACTCACAAACACGTCCATTTCAGTCTGTCGGCCGAGATCTCATCGGCGGAGTTGTTGTCTTCTTGGTCGCCATCCCGCTTTGCCTTGGGATTGCCTTGGCTTCGGGCGCTCCCTTGATGTCCGGATTGATCACCGGCATCGTGGGCGGCATTGTCGTGGGCATCATCAGCGGATCCCACGTCAGTGTGTCCGGTCCGGCCGCAGGTTTGGCCGCCATTGTGCTCGCGCAAATCGAGGGTCTTGGTGGTTTTCAACCGTTCCTGCTGGCGGTGGCTCTGGCTGGGGTGATGCAAGTGGCTTTTGGCGCCCTGCGCGGGGGGGCGCTGGCCAACTTTTTCCCCAACAGTGTCATCCGTGGTCTGTTGGCCGCCATCGGCGTCTTGCTCATCCTGAAACAAATGCCGCACCTTGTCGGTCACGACACCGACCCGGTGGGCGATATGGCGTTCGAGCAGCCAGATGGCGACACCACTTTTACGGCCATCGAGACGGCGATGGAGTCTGTGTTGCCCGGCGCGGCGCTGGTTGGTTTGGTCTGCTTTGCCTTGTTGCTGATCTGGCCCAAGACGCCACTCGCCAAGTCGCTGTTCCCGGCCCCACTTGCGGCCGTCCTGCTCGGCGTGGCCATCAATGAGATTCTCGTCGCCAATGGATCTGCATTGGCCATTACCAGCACCCACTTGGTGGGCGTTCCCGTGGTGGGGGTTGATGGTGCCACATGGTCCGACGTTTTGGTGATGCCAGAGTTTGCTCGTATTGCTGATCCCGCCATCTGGCTGGCTGCAGTCACCATTGCCATTGTGGCCTCACTTGAGACGCTGTTGAATCTCGACGCGACCGATCGGTTGGACCCTCAAAAGCGTCACTCGCCCCCAAACCGGGAGTTGGTTGCCCAAGGCGTCGGCAACACCATCTCTGGCATGATTGGCGGGCTTCCCATGACCTCGGTCATTGTGCGAAGTTCGGTGAATGCGCAGTCTGGCGCGACGACCAGGCTTTCTGCAATCACCCATGGTGTGCTGCTGCTGGGCAGTGTGGCTCTTCTGCCCGAGCTTTTGAATCGCATTCCTCTTTCGTCGCTCGCTGCGATCTTGATCGTCACGGGCTTCAAACTCGCCAGTCCTCAAGTCTTCCGTGCCTTGTGGAAGCAGGGGATCTCCCAGTTCATTCCCTTTGTCATCACGATTTTGGCGATTGTCTACACCGATTTGCTCGTTGGGGTCATCATCGGTCTCGGAACGAGCTTCTTGTTCGTCTTACGCCGGAATGTTCAAGGCGGCGTTCGCGTTCAGATTGAAGAAAATGAAGGCGTTTCGCTGCACCGCATCAAGTTGGGCTCGGAAGTGAGCTTCTTGAACAAGGCCCGCCTGCTCAACACGCTCGACTCTTTTGGTGACGGCGACCAAATTCTGATCGACGCCACCATGTGTGATGACATTGATCCAGATGTTTTGGGCACCATCAACGACTACATCACCGAAAGAGCACCCAAGCGCGGTGTCCAGGCCACGATGGTTGGATTCCAGTCGTCCTATCCAGTCCCCGCTGGATAAAGGCAACTCCCCTTCTTGCATCGAGGATCGCTTTCTCAAGCCGCGGACGGGGTCTCATCTGGTTTTTTCCGAAGCAATCCGATGGTGTGTCGCAGGCTCTTCAACCTGGTGATCCCGCCCGGCGTTGCCGCAAACGTTCCGAGGTACACCAACCCAAGGGTACTGGTCACAATGATCAATGCCAGAATGCTTGAATCTGGCATGGTGATGTGTGGCAGAATCAGGAAGCCGGCCACGACGCCGCCCACCGTGGCTGCAACTGGCCTCGCGGTCGCGCTCAGCACGTCGCTTCCTCGCACAAACGTCCCCGAGATGCAATACATCACTGCCGGAATTCGGATGGCCAGCGACTGGATGCTGTAGGCCACGGCCAGGCCATAGACGCCCCATTGGATCCCGACCACAAAAGATCCCACCGCGACAATCGATGCGAAGATCCTCCAGCGGAACTGGCGATCGGTCCGTCCCAGCGGGACATAGATCCATCCCGTAAGAACCCGAGTGCAGGTCATCAACGCGCCGGGACACAGGGCTTGAAAGATTGGGATGGCTTCATCCCACTGTGAGCCCAGCACAAGCGGCACGATGTACTCCGCCCCAAAGAACGCCACGAGGAAGCAGGGGAAGAGGGCAAGCACGATGACCTCCGCCCCACGGCGGTAGTACTTCCGGAAAGCACTCTCGTCGTGTTGCAATCGACTGAGTACCGGAACGGCGACGGTCGTGAGCGGCTTGTTCACTTGCATGGACGGTTGCAAGATCAATCGGTGGGCATTGGCGTAATAGCCAGCCGCGGCGTCTGAAAGGGTGAGGCCAATCAAGACGCGATCAACCACTCTGGTCATCGAGGAGACCAGCGCGGTGCCATTCAGAAACAGCCCCATCCGAACCATGTCCCGGATGCCTTCCACCCTTTGGGGGGCGTTGGGAAGCCAGCCGCTGCAGATCCACGCGGCCCCGGTGGTGAATGCGTTGTTGGCCACACCCATCAGAACCAACGACCAGTACCCGAGCCCAGACCAGGCCGCGAGGATTCCGACGATTACGGCACAAAGATTGGCAAGCACGCCGATCCCGGCATGGGTCCTGAATCGAAGATCGCGTCGAATCAGGGCCAGGTGGGTTGCCCCCAAACCGGCGAGGGCGAGATTGGCTGAGAGCGCCATCAGGATCCAGAAGAGTTCTGGTCGGTCCAGCCAAGCACCCAGTGGATAAGCCAGCGCTGCGCCAACGATTGCGGCCAGCAGACCCAAGCTGCACTGGAGCCAAAACATGGCGTTGGTTTCGGAAAGCGTGGGGCTCTTCCGCTGGATCAAGGCAAGGGGCATGCCGTGATCGCAGAGCGCGCTCACGGGGACCATCAATGACGTGGCAATCGCCACCAAGCCAAAGTGGTCCGGGGTCAGAAGTCTGCCCAGAACCGCAACCGATCCAAAACCGATGACCATGTTGGCGGCTTGGGCCACCAGTACCAAAGCGCCGCCACGGACCGATTGTCGGGGCAGGTCTGCACGAGCTGGTGGGTCACTGGACGAGATGCTCCAAGTATGTCACAGGGTTGAGCCTGAGGATTGCTGGAGTGGATGGTTTTTCACCGGCGAGGTGCAAACTGGTTGTTGCTTCAACGACCGATATCATGCCACTCTTGGAGATCCCAACCTCATGACCGAGTCCACCACCCGCTGCCCTTTTTTGAACCCTGCTTCTCACGCCACCGTTGGTTCCAGATCGAGCCAGAGTTGGTGGCCAGAGCAACTTCGCTTGGACATCCTGCACCAGCACCAGCCGGCCACGAGTCCGTTGCCTGATGATTTTGATTACGCCGCGGCGTTTGCCAAAGTGGATCTCGACGCGCTCAAGGCAGAGATCGTGGACTTGATGACCACCTCGCAAGAGTGGTGGCCCGCGGACTGGGGGCACTACGGTCCCTTCTTTATCCGGATGGCCTGGCACAGTGCGGGCACGTATCGCATCCACGATGGTCGGGGCGGTTCGGCCGCCGGCATGCTTCGCTTTGCTCCTCTGAACAGTTGGCCGGACAACACCAACTTGGACAAGGCCCGACGTCTGTTGTGGCCGATCAAGAAGAAATATGGCCGGTCGCTTTCATGGGCCGACTTGATGATCTTCACCGGAAATTGCGCGCTCGAATCCATGGGATTCAAGACCTACGGGTTTGCGGGAGGGCGTGAGGATCTC
Source organism: uncultured Phycisphaera sp. (assembly GCA_963978155.1). GTDB lineage: Bacteria > Planctomycetota > Phycisphaerae > Phycisphaerales > SM1A02 > UBA8653. The sequence goes on from CAXBRK010000078.1 coordinate 7,026, forward strand.
TTTGCCCCCGAAGAAGATGTCGATTGGGGCCCCGAGACCGAGTGGCTGGGCGACGAGCGCTACAGCGGTGACCGAGAGCTTGCGAATCCATTGGGTGCGGTCCAGATGGGCTTGATTTACGTCAACCCAGAAGGCCCCAATGGCAACCCCGATCCGTTGGCTTCAGCTCGCGATATCCGTGAGACGTTTGGCCGCATGGCCATGAACGACGAAGAGACCGTGGCCTTGGTGGCGGGGGGGCACACCTTTGGCAAGGCCCACGGCGCGGCCGACCCCGACCAACACATTGGCCGTGAGCCCGAAGGTGCCAGCATCGAACAGATGGGACTGGGGTGGAGCAATTCATTTGGTTCTGGCCGTGGCGGCGACACCATCACCAGTGGCCTTGAAGGGGCGTGGACGCCCAACCCGACCCAATGGGACAACGGCTATTTCGACACCCTCTTTGGACACGAATGGAAGCTCACCAAAAGCCCTGCGGGGGCGGTGCAGTGGGAGCCCGTCGATGAGTCAGGTGCGGTGGTCCCTGACGCCCACAGTCCTGAAACTTCCAACCGCCCGATGATGTTGACCACCGACATCGCGCTGCGTGAGGACCCCATTTACGCGCCGATCTCAAAGCACTTCCATGAGAATCCGGACGCCTTTGCCGAGGCCTTCGCCAAAGCGTGGTTCAAATTGACCCACCGGGATATGGGTCCGGTGACGCGTTACGTCGGATCCCACGTCCCGACCCAAACACAACTCTGGCAGGATGTCGTCCCGCCCTGCGATCATCCTCTGGTTGATGATGCGGCGATTGCTGAACTCAAGGGCAGCGTCTTGTCCAGCGGACTGTCGGTCGGCCGCTTGGTGCTGACCGCATGGGCCTCGGCCTCGTCCTATCGGGTGACGGACCATCGCGGAGGGGCCAATGGCGCTCGGGTTCGTTTGGAGCCGCAGCGCTCATGGGCCGTCAATGAGCCCGAAGCTCTGGCGGGTGCACTGGACACCTTGGAGGGCATCAGAAAGACATTCAACGCCGGTCGAGATGATGGCATTCAGATTTCTCTGGCTGACCTGATTGTTTTGGCCGGCAACGCTGCAATTGAAGCCGCGGCCTCCGCTGCAGGACATTCGGTGGTGGTGCCGTTCCGTCCTGGTCGCACCGACGCCTCGGCCGAGCAAACGGATGCAGACTCCTTCGCCCCATTGGAATCGCACGCCGATGGTTTCCGCAACTACGTGGCCAAAGAGGCGGCCGATCGCACCGAAGCACGATTGGTCGACAAAGCCCATCTTCTGGGCCTGACCGCGCCACAAATGACCGCTTTGGTCGGCGGAATGCGTGTCTTGGGCGCAACAGCCCACGAGTCATCCTTAGGCGTCTTGACCGATCACGTTGGCACGTTGACCAATGACTTCTTTGTCAATGTTCTTGATCCAGAGCTGCAGTGGTCGGTGTCGCCTCGTTGCGAACACTTCTACGAAGCCCGGGACCGGTCCAACACGATGCGCTGGACCGGTTCGGCGGTGGACCTGGTCTTTGGGTCCAATTCCCAGCTGCGTGCCATCAGCGAGGTGTACGCCTCTGACGATGGGACCGACTTGTTTGTTCGTGATTTTGTGGCCGCTTGGGACCACGTGATGAACCTCGGTCGATTTGACTGAGGTTTCTCCTCAGCGGCTCAAAAGCTCTTTGGTCTTGTGGGCCACCCAAAGGAATTCCCTCGCGATCTGCGCGCATCTTTCGTCGTAGGTTGCCGCCTCGGCATCCGTGCCATCGGAGACCTTCGGATCCACAAAAGGGATCGCGAAGCGGTCGGTCGCCCCGGGGACTGTCGGGCACTTTTGGTCGGCGTCGTTGCACACCATCACGGCAAAGAAATTGCTGGTCGGATTGGGCGGGCTGGACCACGGCTTGGAGAAGCAGGTCTGGGTTGGCGTGTCCGTGCCCATGGACACGTGGTAGATCGGGTTGTTGTTCTTGGTGGTCTGCGTAATTTCGAATCCTGCCCGCCGCAGTGAGGCCACGGCCCGCGGATTCATGGCGGTCGACTCGGTCCCACCGGACCACGTGGTCAGAGGAAGCCGCAGACTCTCGGCTGCGGCTTTCATCCAGAGCTGGGACATGTGGCTTCGGCGGCTGTTGTGGGTGCACACGAAGGTGACATCAACGGTGTCCTTGTCGCCCTGAAGTCCTTGGGCCAGTGCTTTGGCCAGTGGTTCGAGGACGATTCTTCGTGAGTCATCAATTTGATCGAACTCTGCTTGCCGCTGGTTGAGATACTCCGCCAATTTGGGGGAAAGGTCCGCGCGGGCGAATGAGCTGGTGACCAGACAGACGAGGGGGATGATGAATTTCATGGGGGCTCCGAATATGGACTTACCAAAGTACAGAGGCCGGTTCTGACGCTCATCTTGAGTGTTCAGGTGAGATGAAGACTTCTTCTGAACGTTACGTGCCTAGTATCGAACATGAAGATCAAAAAGAAGCTCACTCTGACCGCTTTGGCGGCATGCATTCTTTCCCCTGCAGCCTGTGTCCGGGTTGAGAACGGGACCCTCTTTATGTCCGAAGCCCAGCGGCCGGAGGGTTGGCCCGAGATCACGCCCGTTGGCAAGGTCGAACTGAAAGAGCGGCCGGCTTTTCGTGTGGCGGTGGCCGAAGCATCCAGCGGAACTGGTGGCGAAGGGCGTTTGTTTGGCACGTTGTTTCGGCACATTCAAGATCGGGATATTCCCATGACCGCGCCTGTCACCATGACAC
>CAXBRK010000079.1:0-9591 GCA_963978155.1 uncultured Phycisphaera sp.
CCAATGCCGCAACCCGTTCGTACTGGTGGACGCCCACCGCCGCGCCGACCCGGAGACGTCCCCGTTCATCCCGGCAGGCCATTGGATGGGAGCGCACCTTCTCGATGTCGCGCATGGTGATGAGCCCGGCGAGGTGGCCTGATTGATCCACCAACAGGAGTTTTTCAACGCGAGCATTGTTCAGCAGGGCTTCGGCTTCCTCGAGGGTGGTCTCCGCGGGAGCGGTGACCAGATTTTCTCGAGTCATCACTTCTTGAATTCGAGCCTCGCTGCCCGAAGCCCATTTCATGTCCCGGCTGGTCAGAATGCCCACCAAGCGTCCTCGTGAGGTGCCATCCTCGGTGATGGGGAAGCCTGAGACATGGTGGGTGGCCATCAAGGTTCGGGCTCGGTCCAGCCCGTCATCGGGCCGCAAGGTGACCGGATCGGAAATCACCCCGTTCTGGCTTCGTTTGACCGTTCGGACGGCCGTGGCCTGGGATTCGACGTCCAGATTCTTGTGAACGATGCCGATTCCGCCCTCTTGGGCCAAGGCGATGGCCAGTGGGGCCTCCGTCACGGTGTCCATGGGGGCGGACAGCAGCGGGATCCCGATGCGAATCCCCCTGGTGAGGCGGGTTTCGGTACTTGCAGCATCAGGTGTGATGTTTGAAGCGGCAGGAACGAGGAGGAGGTCGTCGAAGGTGACACCTTCGCCCAGAATTTTGTCTTCCAATGAGGCCATAGTTCATTGTGGTGTTCTGACCCCGAATCGTCAACCGAAGCACCCCCGAACCGCGTTCATGATTCGTTGATTGGGTCGTATCCGCTATTCTGGGCGACTTGACTCGGCGGCTAGGCCGCGAACTTTGGAGGCTTTGCTTTGGGACACGCCGCTGAATCTGGTTCAATTATGGCCAACCCCGTCCACCACGATGCGGGAACCGAAGCGGGGGAGGGGCTGAAGGCTTGGCGTCTCTACCTGCGGACTTGTATTGAGAACGCCGCTTCCGACTTGCACATCAAATCAGATGCTCCCCCGAAGATCAGGATCCGGGGTGAGCTTCGCAAGATGGCCGCGCCCAACTGCACCAAGGACTTGATGTTCCAAATTGCGAAGGATGTGCTCGACGAATCGCAGTACGCCATGTTCTCGCAAAAGGGTCAGATTGACTTCGCCTACGACTATGAATCCACGAACTCGGACGATGATGTGGTTCGCCGCTTCCGGGTGAACTTGTTCATGGCCCGAGGCAAGCCGGCCATCGCCGCCCGTTTGATCACCAGCCAGATCATGGACTTTGAAAGCTTGAACCTCCCGGAAGTTCTGGGTGATGTGTCCATGCGGGCCCAAGGGTTGATCTTGTTCGCTGGGGTGACCGGTTCGGGCAAGTCGACTTCGATCGCTTCGATGCTGCAGTACGTCAATCAGCGCAAACGCTGTCACATCGTCACCATCGAAGACCCCATCGAATACTTGTTCCAAGACGACAAAGCCAACATCAACCAGCGTGAGGTCGGCATCGACTGCCTGTCCTTCAACGAGGCTCTCCGGGCCCTGGTGCGGGAAGACCCCGACATCGTGCTCGTGGGTGAAATGCGGGACTACGAAACCTTCGAGGCTGCGATCCGAGCGGCTGAAACCGGCCACTTGGTCTTCGGAACCATCCACGCGTCCTCGGCCTGGCAAACCTTCGGCCGGATTTATGACCTCTTCCCGGAAGGCGAGCGAGAGCAGATCCGCAAGCTGCTGTCCTACAACCTGCAGGCCATCATCTACCAACGGTTGTTGCCCACCCTGAAGCCAGAAGTGGCGCGGGCCCCGGCTCTTGAAATCTTGCTCAACACCCCGATTGTGCAAAAATACATCTTCGAAGGCCGAGAAAAGGATCTCCTTGAGGTCATGAAGAACAGCACCGATGAAGGGATGCAGGACTTCACCACCGCCCTCGCCAACCTCGTGGAAAGCGAAATGGTGCACCACAAGGTTGCGATCGAAGCAAGCCCCCGTCCCGAAGAACTCAAGATGCGTCTCAAGGGCATCGGCTAAGCCGGCTGCTTTTGCAGGAGACTTTCATGTCTGCAATTTCACTTCCCACTCTTCTTGGTGATCTCGGCCCCTTGTGGTTGGTTTCGCCGATCAAGCCCATCTTGGCACTGTTGCCATTCTTGCCTTGGGCTTGGGCCATCTCCACTCACCTTGAAAAGGATGCCGATCGGCTGCTGCTTGGTCGCAACAAGTGGAACGCCATCCACATGAGTGCGGGCATCTTGGCCGTGCTTTCGGTGCTGTTTGTGCCCATCTTTTGGATCGGCTGGCCTTTGGCGATGGTGCTCTTGTTCACTCCAGTGTTCGTGTACGTGAGCGTTCGGAACCAGAAGTCAGACAGGCAATGGGAACCTTTGAACTTCCAGAAGCACCTCGGTGACGATGGGAAGAAAGAGGACAAGAAGTTGCTGAAAGAGTTGCGGTACCAGTTCCTTGATGCTCAAGGTGTGCCCGCTTCTGTTCCCGAAGCCGAATCGGAAGCATTCCAAATCATGGCTGCAGCCTCTGAACTCCCATTTGGAGTTTTGGTGCGTGGGGCAACTCGGGTGGAGCTCCTGGTGACAGAAGCCGGCACGGTTGGGACTTCCGTCATCAACGGCCTCCGTGAGCAACTGGACCCCATGCCCGCCAAGATGGGGTTGAAGATCCGCGAGTTCTACTGCGGCCTTGCGGGCTTGGATGCGGCCGATCTTCGTCGACAGCAGTACGGCAAGTTCGGCCTGCAGGGGCAAGCTGGAAAGACCAACGTCAGCATGTTCTTGTCCGGAACCAAAAAGGGCCTCCATCTGCGTCTCGAGTTCGACATGGCTCGCCGGCTGAAGCGAGATTGGCACGAACTTGGCCTCACCGCATCCCAAGTGGAGTCTTTTGAAGGCCACTTTGACCTTGGTGCGGAAGGCGGATTTGTTCTGCTCTCCGCGCCGCCGTTGCAAGGCCTTTCCACCCTCTCGTACGGGTTCTTGGGACGGCATGATGCGTATCTGCAAAATGTCCGAGCTCTTGAACGTCAGCCCCTGATCACTCTCGATGGCGTTGACATGATTGAGTACGACGCTGAGGAGTACACCGAGGGCTACTCGCGTCATCTCACGGCCGTGCTGCGTCGTGACCCCGACGTGGTGATGGTTGATCCCATTGACGACGACAAGGCCACGGTACGCACGTTGCTTGAAACCGACGAGCCGCCGGTCATGTATCTGCCGTTGCGAGCCGGGTCTCTGGGGGAAAGTCTGCAGAAGTTCATGACCCTTGCTGGTGGTGATGCCAAAGCTGCGGTGAAGAATCTCAAATATGTGGTGCATCAGCGGCTCGTGCGTCGCCCATGTCCCGATTGCTCGGTTCCTCTGAATGCAACCCCAGAGTTGCTGCAAAAACTCGGCTTGAGTGAAGAAGAGGGCGCTGGGCTCGTCAAGGGACTGGGTCAGGTTGAAGTGAAGCCTGGACGCTTTGAGACGTGCGATCGTTGTCACGGGTCTGGATTCAGTGGCGTGACTGGTGTGCTGGAAGTCTTGAAAGTCACCGACGAGATTCGCGGCCACTTGGCCAACAAAGACCTCAAGGCGGCACTGGTGGCCGCGCGACGCGAAGGCAAGATCAGTCTCCAAGAAGCGGCCGTCAAAGCCGCTGGTGAAGGTCGAACCACCATCGAAGAAATCAGCCGAGCCTTCGCTCCGGCCCGGAAGGCGGCCCCCGCCAATCAGGAGGCATCAGCATGATCCTGTCTATTTTGATCATCATCGTGATTGCTCTGGCCGCGTTCTGGTGGGGCAACCAAGGTGCGTTCTCCGCCCTGTTGCACATGCTCTGTGCTTTGGTGGCTGGGGCCGTCGCATTTGCCGCGTGGGAGCCATTGGCGTACATGCTTTTGAACGCCGGAGGCCTTCCCAAATTCATCCCTCAGTTCGCCTGGGGGCTTGGCTTGGCGGTGCCTTTCATTGTCACCTTTGTGATTCTGCGTGTTCTGTGCGATTCGTTGATCAAATCCAACCTGACTTTGCCCAAAGGGGCTGAGCTGGGGATCGGCGGGGTATGTGGCGCGGTCTCGGGCATTGTCTCCACAGGGATCTGTGTCATTGCTTTTGGCCACATGCAAGTCCCTGGCGACATCATGGGCTTTTACGGCGTCAAGCGAGACCGTGGCGGCCAGCTGAAGACACGCAACAGCTTGTTGGTTCCAGTGCACAGCATCACCGCCGGTTTGTACAACACCTTGAGCACGGGAGCGTTTGCGACCGCCAAGCCTTTGGCGGAATGGTCGCCCGAACTCGACCGCAATACCACGTTGTTCCACGACACCGTTGATGGCGGAAAGGGTGCGGTGTCGATGCCGACCAACGCCGTGAAATTCACGGGTGATTTGCACCGCGTTCAAGCCGGACCCACGGGTGAATCTTTGGTGGTTGGTTTGGAATTCACGAGCAAAGCCATGGACCATGGCAACCGTCTCACCATCACCAACTCACAAGTTCGTCTCGTGTCTGACCAAGGTGAAGTTCAGCATCCTGAAGGTTGGTTTAGCCAATGGGGTTCGGCCGAAGGTCAGGGCTACTTCATGTACGACGCTGACACCAATGTTGCGTCCAGCGAGCCTGGAACCAGCGGTGCAACCTTCCACTTTGCTTTCCCGGTGAAAGCTGGGTTTGCGCCCAGGTTCGTCCAAGTCAAAGGGGTTCGAATCGATCTGCGTGGACAAGAGGAAGCGCCGATCAGCAGCACACTTGCCGCGTACTACGCCAAGTCCACTGGCGCTCTTGCCGCAGCTGGTCCTTTTGAGATCCGCGATATCTCCCGTTCGGTCGACGTGACCAAACGTTTCAATGACATTCGAGCTGGTAAAAACGCGTTGCCGGCAGGGTTTACGGTGAACAGCGACAACGAGATTGTTTCCGGGAACGGCATTCTCCAGTTGGGCGGCAAGCGTCCTCCTCGAAAGTTGCGCATCCAAGGCTTGGCCGAAATTTCTGGTGCCCGCATGGTTGCCATCAATGTTTCTCGTGGCGAGCCTGCATGCCTGTTTGATGCCAAGCCAGCTGGCCCAGACTCGGTTCGTCTGCTGACGGACCCAGCGGCCACCTACAGCCCGGTGGGATACATTTTTAAAGATCGCCGTGGATTGCAGATCAATTTGGATCCGGCTGGCCGCTTCCCCACGGTGGCCGATCTCCCTGCGTTGCCCAGTTCTGGCAGCCAAGAGTTGACATTGCTGTTCTACGTGACCGAAGGGGCCACTGTGACCGGCTTGAAGGTCGGCGAGCAAACCATCGGTACCTGTTTGGTCCCGGTCACGGCCAAGAACTGACCGTCTTGAGCCTTGCCTCTTTCGGGGCTACACTGGTCGTTCACCGCCCTTGGCGCAGTTGGCTAGCGCACTTGCATGACACGCAAGGGGTCACTGGTTCGAGTCCAGTAGGGCGGACTTGAGGAAGAATGGACGCGGCCTCGCTTCGGCGGGGCCGTGTTCTTTTGAAGTCCATTTCGTTAGCCTGAAGGCATGGTGACCTCGTGCGATGTCTGTGTTTTGGGTGCGGGGCACAACGGCTTGACGGCCGCGGTGTTCTTGGCCCGTGCTGGGCTTCGGGTCCACGTGCTGGAACGTTCCTCGGTGTTGGGGGGAGCCGCTCGAACCGAACGGCCTTTTGCCAAAGCCCCCGAACTTGGTCATTCCACCGGCGCGTATCTGCTGGGGGTGATGCCTCCCGAGTTGATCGATCGTTTGGCCCTCCCGTTGGAACTGGTTCGCCGTGACCCCCACTATTTTTTGCCCACGCTGGATGGGCGATCGTTGTTGTTGGGGGCCGATGCCCAAAAGAACGACGCGCAACTTCGTGCGTTCTTCTCGGATGCCGATGCCAATGCCGTCGCCCGACTTGAGGCGGAATTGGCGCTGTTGCGGGAAGACCTGGCGCCCGCTTGGTTGCAAGAAGCTTTTTCCCTTGAGGAAACCGCCGAGCGGTTCATCCGTCCGGAACTGCGTGATGTTTTTACTCGACTCTGTCGTGAGCCCGTGGAGAACTACCTGCATCGGTTCGGCTTCCAATCCGAACTCTTGCTCGCGATGTATGCGGTCACCGATGGATTCAGCGGACTGTCCGCATCCTTTGGTATGGAAGGCACCGGCCACAATTTCTTGGTGCACAACATGTGTCGACTCAAGGGTTCGGGAGGCACTTGGATGATCGCCAAAGGCGGCATGGGTGCGGTCAGTGAGGCCTTGGCCCAAGAGGCTCGGAAGGCTGGTGCCACCATTCATACCGAGGCCGAAGTGCTTTCGATGGAACAAGAAGCCGGGGGGTGGCGTGTGTCGGGTTCGTTTGGCGAGTGCCAGGCAGAGACCATCGTGGCCGGTTGCGATCCTTATCGACTTGCTGATTTGGTAGGCGACGCGCTGCCCAGCGCTTTTCAAGAGCGGTTGCGAGGGGTGCAACGCCAAGGGACCACCTTCAAATTGAATCTTGCTCTGTCTGACCTTCCGACCTTCACGTGCCTCCCCGAGCGGGTGGGTCAACATCAAACCACCAGCCACCTGCTGCCGGATGAACGAGATGGTTCGGTGCTTGCCCAAGTGCGCCGGGCCTGGGACGAAGTGGCGGCCGGCCGGTTGGCTGATTTCCCCACGATGGAGTGGTATTTCCACACCGATGCGGAACCCAGCTTGCAGGATCAACATGGCAATCATTCCGCAGCGTTGTTTGTGCAATGGGTTCCCCACACCTTGGCCTCATCCAGTTGGGACCAAGAACGCCAGCGTTATGCCGATCATTTGATCTCGGTGGCCAGCCGCTTTGCTCCAGACTTGCCAGAGCTCATTGTGGACACGCTGCCTCTGGCACCACCTGATATCGAAGAGCGCTTTGGAATCTCCGGCGGGCATATTCACCACGTGGACAACACCGTCGCGTTTGATGAGCGGGTCCCGCACGCCTGGCCGGTGCCGGGTCTGTATTCAGCCAGTGCCGGCTGTCACCCCGCAGGAAGTGTCATTGGTGCGGCCGGCCACAACGCGGCGGTTCGAGTCTTGCAGGATTTGGGAAAGTCACTCGTCGGAACTGGTCTTTCGGAGTAGGCTCAATCCATGGTGATCGTCGCATTGCTTCTGGTTGGACTCGAAGGCGAAGTGCCTGATTTCAACCGGGATGTGCGGCCACTGCTGTCCGATCGTTGTTTTGCCTGTCATGGTCCCGATGCGGCAGCCCGCAAAGCCGGACTTCGTTTGGATCTGCGTGCAGAGGCCGTTGCCTCCGGGGCGTTGGTCCCCGGAGACGTGGAGGCAAGCGAGATCTTGCAACGGATCGTTCACGACGACCCAGACGAGTTGATGCCGCCCCCGGAGTTGGACAAGGGGTTGAACGAAGCGGAAGTGGACATCCTGCGCCGCTGGATTGCGTCCGGCGCAGAGTACGACTCCCATTGGGCGTGGGAACCACCAGTTGCTGCGCCGTTGCCCATCGCGCCAGGCTTCGATCACCCCATCGATGCTTTTCTGCACGAGGAGATGACGTCTGCGGGGCTGACGCCCAACCCGAGGGCTCGACCAGAGCGGCAACTCCGTCGATTGCTCCTTGACCTCACTGGGTTGCCTCCCACCACCGATCAAGTCGAGGCTTTCCTTGATGGATCGCTGACGTGGGAAAGGGCGGTTGACGTTGCGTTGGCCATGCCAGCGCACGGGGAGCATCTGGGCCGGGTCTGGCTGGACGCCGCCCGCTACGCGGACACCCATGGTCTTCATCTCGACAACGAACGCCGGATGTGGAAGTACCGCGATTGGGTGGTGGATTCCATCAATCAAAACCAACCTTTTGATGCGTTCACCATCGAGCAGTTGGCGGGCGATTTGTTGCCGGAGCCAACCCAAGACCAGCAGATCGCCACAGGATTTGTTCGTGCGCATGTCACCACGAGCGAGGGCGGGGCCATCGACGAGGAGTATTTGGTCAAGTACACCGTGGACCGGGTGGAAACGCTTGGCACCGTTTGGCTGGGCTTGACCGCGGGCTGCGCTGCGTGCCATGACCACAAGTACGACCCCATTTCGCAGCGTGAGTTCTACGAGTTGTTTGCTTTTTTCAACAACACCACGGAGCCCACCATGGATGGCAACGTGGTGGATACGCCGCCCGTTCTTCGTGTGCTTGAGGATGAAGATCAGGCGCGTATTGAGGCATTGCGTGAGGCCATTGCCGCGCGTCAAGTCAAACTGAACCGAGCAGATTCGAATCTCGATGCGGAAGAGGCCAAGTGGCGTGATGATCTGACGGCGGTCCTGCGCGGGCGTTGGATTGACGCCACGCCTTTGGAATTCACCACGGTGGGCGGGTCTCGATTTGTTCAAGATGCCAGTGGCGCATTGCGAGCAGAGGGCGAAGGCCAGGCCACCGACACGTACGTGCTGCACGTTGAGGTTCCAGAAGATGGCATCACCGGCATCAAGCTGGATCTCCTGAAAGATGCCAGTCTTCCGGCGGGGGGACCTGGATTGTCGGTGAACGGCAACGTGGTGCTTTCTGAAGTGGAGTGCGTGCATCATCTCAACGACGACGCGATCAACGTGCCAATCGCACGTGCCTCGGCATCTCTGTCCCAAGAGAACTATTCAATTGCTGCCGCCCGCGATGGAAAACTTGGTCCCAACAACGGCTGGGCCTTGTTGGATGCTTCACGCCAGACCGGTAACCGGTCCGCGGAATTTGGATTTGGCCGTGCTGTATTTGGTGGATCACTCGAAGTCCGCTTCCGTTTTGAATCACAGCATGTGGCCCACCTGCCAGGACGTTTCCGGATCGCTCGATCTTCCCAACCCGAAGTCCTTGGATTGGACGTGGGCGCGTGGGAAATGGCCGGGCCATTTGATTACGACTCCGACGAGGCGGCCTTCACCGCACAAGATGTCTCGCAAGCAGACTTGAATTGGACACCCGTCGACATCAGAGATGGTGTCGTGACCCCGCTCGATCTTCCGGCCAGCGCAAACCAGTTGCTTCGCTGCAAGATTGATCTCCAAATCCCTGAAGTGGTGACGCTGTTCTTGGGATCCGATGACGCCGTTGTGGTGTGGCTGGATGGCGAGGAAGTTCATCGAAACCGGGTGGCGCGGGGGGCCCAGGCGGACCAAGATCAGGTTGCTTTGGATCTTTCTTCCGGGTCCCACGAGATCGTGATTCAAGTGACCAATTTTGGCGGTGCCAGCGCGGTGGCGGCCCGATTTGAGGCGCCGCGGGAGGTCGGACCCAATCTGGAAGTGGCCGCAGCGATGGTCCGTGAAGAACCATCGCCTGAGGATCAAGCTTTGGTTCGATCGTGGTGGCGGGAACATGTGTGGGCCGAAGGCCAGTTGTTGCGGGAAGCCAGTGTTGAAGATGAAGCAATGATCGCTTCCATTGAAGCCGCAGCACCCACCACGTTGGTGGCGGCCGAGCGCTCGGAGATGCGTCCGGCCTACATCTTGAACCGCGGGGAATACGACCAACCCGGTGACAAGGTCGAACGCGATGTGCCTGACTTTTTGCCGCCGCTGGCGGAGACTTGGCCTCGGAACCGGCTCGGATTGGCCCAGTGGTTGGTGT
>CAXBRK010000080.1:0-9433 GCA_963978155.1 uncultured Phycisphaera sp.
CGCCGCCGCCGCGGAAACCACCGCCGCCACCGCCACCGCGGAAACCGCCACCACCACGCTCTTCACGAGGCTGGGCTTCGTTCAACTTCAGTGGACGACCGCCGAGTTCGGCGTTGCGATCCATCAACTCTTGAATGGCTTGACGACCTTCGTCATCTCCCATCTCGACAAATCCGAAGCCGCGGGGACGTCCCGTCTCACGGTCCATAACAAGGTGCACGCGTTGCACTTCGCCGAATTCAGAAAAAAGACTCGCCACCTCATCCTCGGTGACACGGAAGGGGAGGTTCCCCACATAAATACTGACCATGATTCGATTCGTTTTTGTTCACGCAGCCCGATGCAAGACAAGAAAGAGAAGCAGAAGGTTCCGTTCGGGTTTCGGAGGGTCTTCCGTCGCGGCCCTGTTGGCCGAAGTAAATATTGTGCCTCAAACAGACCTGCCACGTCGAGAGGAAAGCAATTTTTTACGCAAACTTCTACGTGCCGCGGGTGTTGCCAAACAAAGCAATATGCAATCGGTGTCCATAACACCAACCTCGCTTCTGGCACAACTCCACAATCCAGCGGACGCGCTCTGGTTCGGGCACCGTGACCCCTTCGGGCATCAAAAAGACGTCTTCAGGACGTTCAGGTGGCACTTCCGCAAGCATTTGATCAATTTCGGCCAAGTCTTGTTGGCTTGAAACCACAAATTTCCACTGGGTTCGAACGGACTGCTGGATCAATTTGGACAGGATTTCCGGACACCAACGCCGCGTTTCGTGGCGTTCGGCCCATTGACCTGAAGGGTCACGCGGATCATTGGTGGGTGTGCTGTTGGACAATTTGGGAGAACAACTCAACAAATCACAGGTCAGCGGAAGCAACAGGGTTCCGGCCGTTTCCACGGTGACGTGGCACCCCGCTTCACGCAGCGCGTCATTCAGTTCCACCAGCCCAGGGAACATCAACGGTTCGCCGCCGGTCAAGACCACGTGCCTTCGACCCGACTGTTGGACTTCTTCGACCAACGAAGCGACCGAGCGTTGATCACCGGACGCATCCCAACTGGCGTACGGCGTATCGCACCAAGTGCAACGCAAATTGCATCCCGCCGTGCGAATGAAGAAGCTGGGCGTCCCCAAGAGCGAGCCTTCACCCTGAATGCTGTCAAAGGTTTCAGAAACAGGCAACGTGGTGGTCATGCGGAGTACCGGGTGGGATCGGGAACACCGGCGGCTTCGAAACCTCGCCGACGCAACACACAGCTGTCACACGTTCCACAAGCCAAGCCTTGAGGATCGGGGTCGTAGCACGAGTGCGTCTTTCCGTAATCAACGCCCAACTGCACACCACGCTGGATGATCTCTGCTTTGGTGAGGTCCACCAGCGGCGCATGAATAGCAAAGGGTTGCCCCTGGACTCCCGCTTTGGTTGCCAAGTTTGCACAGGCCTGAAAGGCGGTCAAAAACTCAGGTCGACAATCGGGATACCCCGAGTAGTCAACCGCATTCACACCCAGGAACAAATCCTTGGCCCCAATGGTCTCCGCGAAGCCCAAGGCCAGCGAAAGAAAGATCAAGTTTCGCGCCGGGACATATGTGACCGGGATGTCCTCTTGCATTTCAGATTCATCTCGGCCGTGGGGGACATCAATGTCGTCGGTCAACGCAGACCCACCAAACACCCGGAGATCGAGGGGCATGACCCGGAAAGGAACCCCGGCCGCTTGCGCCAAGTTTTTGGCCGCCTCCAACTCGTGCCGGTGCCGCTGGCCGTAGTCGACCACCAGAGCGTGGACGTCGTACCCCTCATTCCGGGCGATGGCGAGGACAGTGGCGCTGTCCAGACCGCCCGAAAGCAACACCACGGCTGGCTCAGAAAGCACCATTTCAACAGTGTAAATCCAATCTCAGGGAAAATTGGCGGGCAGTGCCGCCCAAGCTCGCCAGTCTGGATGCACACCAATGTGCAGAAAGGACTTTTTCCATGCTTCGTCAATTCGCACTTGTCACCCTCACTCTTCCCACCGCCGTCATGGCTGATTTTGACATCTCGCGCTACAGCTCTGGCAGCAGCTATGAGCTTCTCATGAGCAATATGCCGGATTTTGATCAGCAACGGGCCGGATTGGCCAACGACGGAGGTATGCATTGCGTACCCACCGCCAACGCAAATCTCTTTGCCTACGCCGCCAACCATGGTTTCCCGGGACTCGCCCCCGGTCAATCCAACTGGCAAAGCAACAGCAACCACGCTGCTGGAACCAATTTCATTGACCGCCTGGGTGATGCCATGGGCACCTCTGGAAACTTTGGCACCTACCACGGGAATGCATGGCGCGGCGTTCGACAAATTCTTCGAGAAGAAGGATTTGACGACATCTTTGTTGTGGAGCATGAGTCCACTTCGGTATTCAACCGTGTTCTTCTCAAAGAGATCGCGCAAGCTGGTGTCCTGAGAAATGCCATTCAAACCATCTGCTATGGGCGTTATGACAACCTTGGCACCAACTGCTGGGGAAACACAGTGTTAGCGCGAGATGGCGGACATTGCATGACGGTCGTTGGAGTGGAGCGAGACGGAAACGACCGCACCATCACCTACCACGACCCATGGACCAGTGACAGCATCAATCAACAATCGACCTTTACCGCGACAACCAGGAATGCCCCTTTTGTCAACGATTTGGTCCGCTCATCAAGCGTCTTCTGGTCGTGTCTCCAGCCTCTTCAAGGCAAGGGTATGAATCGAATCATGCGAAACCTCAACTCCAGCCAAGAACGTTACATCGATTCTCGTATCGCGATTCGACCTTCACAGTGCTACGCCTGGGGCAACTTTGATGATGGCACCCCGACCATTGTGACGGTGCCATCCGACTGGTGGAACAACACACTGTTCGAACAAGCGGTACCAGCATCCCCTCAAGAAATGTTGAAGCCAATGATTGATCCCTCCGGAAACCTCTCGATGATGGCTTTTGGGGAAAATCCTCGGTTGCTACTTACCAATAGAAATTCTGAGGAATCACGGCTGAAGGAAGTGGAACGAGATCTTTGGTTCCCCACCGAAGAGTGGTTCCCAGCGGGCGAATGGATTTCCCTCAACAACGTGGACGAAGCCACTTGGGCCAACGACCGCACCTTGATTCTTCGCGATGGCCAACGGCTGGTTGCCGTGGGAGGCTTGGATGGAGGCTTGGATTCCGAGAATCCTGAAAGAGGATTCGTCGCGTGGGAGGCCACTCTCCCAGAGGTTCCGACAAAAATCCTGGCGGTTCCTTCCAACCTTCAAGGACGCAATGGTGTCTTGGCCTTCTCAACAGATATGAAGAACATTGTTGAAGTCAGTGCTGGACCTGACCAAGAACCCACGATGAAGAACTACGAAGTAGATGACACATCTGTGTTCTCTGGTCTGAATCCCAACTTCTTGAACTTTGTTGGTACAGGAACTGAATCCGATTGCAGCCCAAACAACCAAGATGGATGCAATATCTTGATTGATATCTTTCATCCTGGAGCTGGGGAAGTGGTCCAACTGGTTGTTCCGGCAGAATCTGGAACAGTGCGGACAAAAGTTCGCCCCATCTTGGGTGGACCGAACCAAAGTCGATCGAGTCTTGCGATCAATGACGCCGGGCACTACCTCTTCACTGAAGGCGGCTCGATCAAGGTGTACGCCCCAATCATGCGAGCCAACGGCATGGTCCTTGAACCGATCGATTCTCCTTTCAACGGGGCCCCAGCCGGAGGTGGATTGCTTGTGGACCGCTCAACCACCAACTTCGATCCTGTGGAGCACTCTGTTGAAAACGGTTGGTTTGATCTCGCCGGAGGCGACATTGAAGAAGAAGTCTTCTGTCCTAGTGACGTAAATCGGGATGGCAATGTGGACTTCTCCGACATCCTCAAAGTCCTTGGTGATTGGGGATGCGTCCAGGGCTGTTCCGGCGATGCCAACGAGGACGTTGTGGTGAATTTTGAAGACATCATCACGGTTCTCAACCATTGGGGAGGCTGCTGAACCCCCCCAAATTCCTCCTTCTAAGCCCTCAAAATCCCGTTGAGACGGGGTTTTGAGGGTTTGTTGGAAACCTGTTAAAGGCTGAAAAGCCTGTTGTACTTCTGAAGGCATCCGTCATAATGAGACCTGTCCCCAAGCGTTCTCAGTTTGGTGTCGAAGTGAGAGAAATCCTAGAGAGGCGAGAGATTGGTCCGACCTATCTGTTTTGTCTTTTTGGAGTTCACTCATGTTTGAATCAATCATCCTCGCAGGCGTCTTGAACAACGTCTCTACCTCGTGGGAAGACCCATCGGTTCTGGGTTACTTCGGCACCTACGGCAATGTAGGCGCCGTCGAATACAGCGACACCGAAGCTTATTCCGGCAGTTACAGCCTCTCAATCACCGAAGATCCTGTAAGTGGCACTCCACAGGTCTACGCCGCGTACATCACTGGCCTTTCTGAAGGCGATACGGTCACCGCATCCGCTTGGATGCTTGGTCTTGATGGCGATGGTGATGGCGACAGTGCCAAGGGACGACTTTGGGGCCACTACTTTGACGGCTCAGATCTCACTAGTTACGCAGGCTCTGCTTCAGGTCCAAGCGGTTACGCCGGTGAGGATGCCACTTGGTCCGACACAGAGCACACCTGGACCATCGCAGAGGGCCAAACTGCTCTGATCATCGAGGTTCGGATCTACTCCTACTCAGGAGGCGATGCACAAATTTGGGTTGACGACCTGACCGTCTCTTCCAGCAACGCCGACGCAAACATCTTTGTTGGTGGCGTTGCCATCCCCGCACCTGGTGCACTGGCACTCCTGGGCCTCGCCGGCCTCGGTCGCCGCCGCCGCAACGGTTGATATTCAACCACAGCACGCATTACCCAAGTGGGGAGGCCTCGGCCTCCCCACTTGTTGTTTTGAAGAGTTGGGTTTGATCGGAACTGAATCAGGTTCCGCTGCTGTGCTCGGCTTGCCGGATGGCCTCGGTCAGATGATCTGGATGGACCTCCGGGGCGGATCGCTCTCCGACCATGCATCGAGCGGCGGCCAAATCTTCAACCAAATCATGCAAGTGCTCGACCGCTCGCCAAGCGGCAGACCAAGGCTCACTGGCTTTGTCGCGGAGAACGTCAACGGTTCGGCGGTGCGCGTTGATTTCTTTCTGCACCGCCACGTCACGCGCGATGCCCTGCGGCGACTTCAACCGGTCCATGCGAATCAGCAAACCTCGAAGCCGCGTGCTGGACCGATGCAATGCCACTGGTGACCAGCTCAGCCTCGGCAATGCTCGGAGATACTGGCGCCGGAGATCGTCTCGGACGTCATCCCAAACGGGCCGGTCAAAATCAACCAGCCGCGCGGCCACCTGGGCCGCCAAAGATCGATGGTGTTGCAAACTGGAGAGCACTTCTTCGGCCGCTTTCCAAAGTCCTCGCCACGCGGGATCGAACCGAGACTGCAACGCCTCGGCCGATTGGGGCGTGGCCACCTCCTGCAACCCCGCAAAAGCCACAATGGCTTCCCGAACCATCTGCTTCGTCGGGACATCCAATTGATCGAGAACTTCACTCCCAGGAAGCAATGGCAACTGCCGATCCAAATCCTCCGCAAGGTCTGCGGCCAAAAAGCGAGCACAAGATGCCCGCGTTGCGGCATCGGCAGCATCTTTGGAAAAGACCAATTGGTAGGCCACGGTTGTTCCGTTGGACTCCGGCACCAAAGCAGACCATGCTTCCACCAACACTCCATGCCGCACGGTCCGCAGCACGTCTCCGACCGGGCCAACCGTCCAATGCTGCAGCCCAACCTGACCTTGAAAAGCATCGGCCAAAGCGACACTGGCTTCGGCAATCCGCGCCCCCAGCCGCCTCCGGAGATCCGCCAAATCACGTGATCGAGCAATCACTTCCCCACGATCATCCACAACCTCCAACAGCATCTTGAGGTCATCGGGCACTTGATCGGGTTGAAACTGGTTGACCTGGACCGGCACACCTCGTTCTCGGCACGCTTCGGTCAACGCGACCAACAGATTGCCCCGACCAAATGGGAGTTCCGCGGCGATCTTCTGGGCCTGTTCCGCCAAAGGCATCAAGCCGCGCCGAACGTCACGGGGCAAGGTTCGGCAGAGCGCTTCAATACGCTCAGCGAGTCGACCGGGGACCAGCCAACCTGGACGATCTTCATCCAGCACCGCGACTTGCTCTGGGGCCAATTGCAGACGCACCCCGTCCACCTCTTCACCGGGCTGGAAGGCATATCGAACTTTGGCGGGGCCGGCACCGGTCAAAAAAGCCGAAGGGAACGCGGTCTCTTCGGCAGCAATACGCCGCAACCGCTCCCCCGCATCTTCATCTCGCAGCGCATCCGCTTCGGTCATCCGCAGCAATTCAGGGTTGCGTTTGTGGGCTTTTCGGAACCATTTTCGGAAGCTTCGGGTGCCCACCACGTGATCGGGGAGTTGGCGGTCGTAAAACGCGTGCCGGCGGGCATCGCCTGCCAACAAGTCACGTTGTCGGCGTCGTGCTTCCATTTCTCGCAACCGCAACACCAACTCGCGATTGGCGACCAAGAAATCCTCTCTGCCGGGAAGCCCTTCTTCCACCAAAGCGTGCTGGATGAACAGTTCACGGGCCAGTCGTGGGTCGCGCGGCGCGAGCGCGACCCGGCGGCGACCGTACAACTCCAAGCCCAAGAACTCTCCACGCTCCCGGGCCAACATCTCACCGCGCTCGGCGTCCCATTCGGGGTGGTCCCAACTTCGAACGACACGGTCTGCGGCAGCCTCTTCAATCCACGATGGTTGGACCTTGGCACACAGTCGACCCCACCGCCGGCTGGTCTCCACGATCTCTGCGGCGACGATCCACTTTGGATCTTTCTTGAAGAGACCTGAGTCGGGGAAGATGGCAAACTTGGCATCGCGAATCCCGCGGTATTCCCCGCGTTTGTCGAGGCGACCAATGTTGCCCAGAAAAGCCGTCAACAGACACCGGTGAATGGATTCCGAAGTGGCCGGAACGATGTTGGGGGTGGCCTTCAATGCTTGCGTGGCCATTTGTTCCAACTGACGACGGAGGTCGGTCCACTCCTGCATACGAAGGGGATGCAAATGGTGTTCTTTGCAAAAACGCCGGACGTCACCCCGGGTGCCTTCTTCCTTCACTTGCTTCCAATCTTCGTACAACGCGAGCAGTGACAGAAAGTCTGAACTGGCACGTCGCCATTTGCGTCGAGCCGCATCGGCTTCATCGCGCTTGTCCACGGAACGCTCACGCGGATCTGGCAAAGACAACACTGCCGCGAGCGTCAACATCTCCCGCAACGCATCGCGCTGGATGCCTTCCAAAATCAATCGTCCCAGTCTGGGGTCCACCGGAAGTCGGGACAGACGACGCCCCAAGGCGGTGAGTTTTCCATCCTGCCGGAGCGCCCCAATTTCTCGAAGGCTCAGTTCCGCCTCCCGCACGGCGGAGAGTTTTGGCGTATCGAGAAAAGGAAAGTCTTTGACCGACCCCAAGCGCATGGCCCGCATGCGCAGCAAGACCGAAGCCAAGTTGGTTCTCCGGATCTCGGGCTCGGTGAAGGCTCGCCGATGGGAGAACTCTTGCTCGTCGTACAAGCGAAGACACAAGCCAGGGCCCACCCGACCGCATCGGCCCGACCGCTGGTTGGCGGAGGCTTGACTGATGGGTTCGATCGGCAGGCGAAGCACTCTGGTTTTGGTATGGAATCGAGAAATTCGTGCGTTCCCCAAGTCGATCACGGCACGCACCCCGGGCACCGTCACGCTGGTCTCGGCCACATTGGTCGCAAGCACGATGCGGCGACGGGTTCCGGAAGCAAACACTTTGGCCTGGTCTTCGACCGAAAGCCGGCCGTACAGCGGAAGAATTTCCCAACGGTCCACCAGACGGTGCCGCTGCAGGTGACCCCGCATGTATGACGTCAGCTCACGGATCTCACGCTCCCCCGAAAGGAAGGTCAGCACGTCCCCCGCTGGCATTTCACGACGAATTTCATCGAACGCGGAGGCCACCGAAGATTCCAATTCCAGAGAAGCATCTTGTTCGGAGCGGGGACGCCAGCGAACCTCGACGGGATACGTTCGCCCCTCCACATTGACCACCGGCGCGCCATCGAAATGTTGAGCCATTCGCTGCGGGTCGATGGTCGCGCTGGTCACAATGACGCGAAGCTCTGGTCGTTTTTCCCGAGCACGTCGGAGCAGACCCAGCAAGAAATCAATATTGAGGGAACGTTCGTGGGCTTCGTCCACGATGATGGTGTCGTAGCGCGAAAAGTGGCGGTCACGTTGGGCTTCGGCCAGCAGAATGCCATCGGTCATCACGCGAAGTTTGGTCTCCGCCCGCGTGCGATCGGTAAATCGAACCGACCAGCCAACCTCGCGTCCCAACTCAACCCCAACCTCTTCGGCCACCCGTGTGGCCACCGAACGGGCCGCGATGCGTCGAGGCTGGGTATGACCAACCAACCCACCGCTCTCAAGACCAAGGGCCCAACACAGTTTGGGCAGTTGGGTGCTTTTGCCCGAACCGGTTTCCCCGCACACGATCACCACCCCCGACGACTTGAGGTGCGCAGCGATTGTTTCAGCGTGCTGCGTAATCGGCAGCCCGGGGGCCAAAGTCAGGTTGGGTGAAGCAGAACCCACGCCTTGAGCATAGGAACCGAACGGGCTCAGCCCCAAGCGGAGATCAAGAAGATGAGGTCTCCATTCCCCACACTTCCGTTGCCGTCCAAATCAAACGGCGAATCGGTCATGCCCCAGGCCGACAAGAGCAAGATCAAATCGCTGACACCGACGACACCATCGCCATCCAGATCCTCGGGACGGGTTGGAGGCTCAATCTCACGCTCGAAGGTGACTTCAAGACGTGGCCTGATCATGCCGTTGGACGCTTCGCTGGTCCAAATTGAAATACCGTCGTCGTTGCCGGTCACGATCTCGGGCAAGATCGCCACCCCCCAGTTGGCTTGGCCGTCACTCCACCGTTGCACCAAAGCCGTCACATCCATACTTCGGCCAAAATCCGATGAAGGATCGTTGTCTCCCAAAAACGTCGCCACGCGATCACCCAGATCTTCGGGGACCGAAAGTCCGTTGCCCAATGAGTTCCAAGTCGAAGACTCATCCCAAGGCACCAGAACCTCGTGGACGTAGAAGTCTGGATTGGCAAACGGCGTATCCACGTCGTCTTGGAGCTCCAAGATCAAACGGGCCTGGGTGATCACCGACCCCAGGGGAATGGTGCCGGAGGCATCATCTTCACTGAACATCCCGTCAAAGCGCAGAAGGGCTTGCCCTTGGTTGTCGGTGAAAATGGAGTTTGACGTGTCATCATCAGATTCCCGTGTGTCATCACCTCCGTAGCTGGTGTTGGGTTCATCTTCATTGATCCAGGTGTCTTGGGT
>CAXBRK010000081.1:0-9003 GCA_963978155.1 uncultured Phycisphaera sp.
CATGGCGCCCAAGTTCTACGACGAGATCTACTTTGCTCCGAAGGACAACGTCGTTCGTCGAGAAGTCGAAAAGCAGGGGTGCTTTGACGACCCAGGTGAATTCTGTGCCCACGACACCGCCATGACCTCGGTGTTGGCCAAGCCCATTTGGTCCTCCTACGTTCTTTCCCCCGCAGCCATGTTCAATCCGAACGTCATGGCCAATCCAGAAAAGGGTGGGTGGACCAACCCTTGGACCATGCCCGGCGGGTTCCGTTCTCCGAGCAAAGGGCAGTGTCGATACCCCTCACTGAAGACCCACATTATTGAACACCACTGGCTGCAAGCACGGCGAAGTTCGTGCAATCCCAACTTCACGCCGGGCACTTTTGATGATGGTGCGTGTGAACCTTGGTACTTCAACCACAGCTGGGAATCCAACCCGGCCACGTTGTTCTACGACGGCCACATTGAAACTGTTGGCGTCCGTAAGGCCGAACGGGCCGATGCTCGAGTCACAGCGCAGGCGGGATATGGTCTTTGGAGCCGAGATTGCGGCAACTGGGGGGCGGATGGATACCACATCGGCGCTTCGTATGACTACGCCAACACCTCATTTCACGTGTTGACCACCGATGGGATCTTGGGACGCGACATCCTCGCAGACTGATTGCGACATCTAGCATCTTCGAACGACCGCATTCTTCATGCGGTCGTTTTTTATGCGCCCCAAAGTGGGCAAATCGTTCTGTTCGGATTTCGCCATGAAATGTCGATTTCCGTGCTTGGCTTTCATGTCTTTTGCCGTACATTGTCTCGATGCACCACGCGGTGGTGCACACTCGGAGACGAGAGAGACGGAGGAAGCATGTTGCCCCTCTGTTCGTTTCCTAGAACTTTCCTGCACGCGCGACAGGATGGTTCTCAGAGTGAAAGTGAGAATTCAAAATGATGAAGTCTCTTCTCATTGCAGGTGCAGTCACTGCTGCAGCTTCTGCCAATGACATTGATTTGTTCGCGACCAGCTCCTGGGATTCCAGCAGCTACTTGTTGCAACAGGCTGGGTACTGGAACCCCAATCTGAACGGTCCTGGAAATGGTGGCTGGGTTGAAGGACCTCAGTACGTTGGTGTGAACGGTGGTTTCGAAACCACCACTGCAGGTGCGGTTGCTCCTACCGGTTTCAATGCTGGCGACAACATTGATGGCTGGGTCGGCTGGAACCTCTACGGTGGCCAAGCATGGCAAGCCGACGACACGGTTGAAGGATCGGGCTACTTCGGTGGTTCCTCCGCGGCCAAGGTCTGGGCCGGCAACCCTGGTGATTACGCCGGTGCTGCCGTCGACATCGACGTCTCCAAGCTCAATGCTGGTGACGTGTTGACCTTCTCGGTTGATATCTACACCCCTGACCACGATGGTCTTGGTTTCGGCCTCGGTGACGCCTACGCCGAACTCGGCGTGTGGGATCTCGAAGGCAACCGTCTGTCCGATGAGGACACCGGTGCGGCCGATCGCCGTCCAGGCTGGAGTGACAACGCGGGTATCCAAACCCTCGGCGGCAACATGTTCGCCTACACCGTCACCGGCAACGAGTCCCGCATTGAATTCAATGTTGGCTTCGCTGGCAACGGCAACTGGGGCGCGATGTTCATCGACAACGCCAGCCTCACCTTGACCCAGGTGCCAGCACCTGGTGCATTGGCCCTCCTCGGCCTGGCGGCTGCTGGCCGTCGTCGCCGCAAGTAAGTCTTTTCTGACTTGCCATACAACACAGAAGCCGGAGCCTTCGGGCTCCGGCTTTTTTTGTTGTTGTGTCCCGTTCTCTCTCTCTCTCCTACTTCAAGGATCGGTGTCCGCCTCAATAACGCAGAGGTACCCGGTAGCATGACCGCCGTATGGCATGGCTTGCTGGCTTGCGTCGGTTTCCTTGGAGCCCCATCACCGGGCTCGGCTTGATCCTGACTGTGGTGCTTGCTGGGGTGGTGTTGATCTTGCCAGGGATCGGGCAACTCTCCATCCTTGATCGAGAGGAGGCTCGATTCGTACAAAGCTCTCGAGATCAGTTCCAGGCTGCCGAGAGCGACGGGGCGATGGATGGTTCAGGTGCTTTTCCATCCTCTTTGGTGCATCAGTTCCAAATGACGTTTGTCGAATTGACCCAACTGCCAGACAACATCCTTCCCTACCGGCTGATGTCTGCTTCTGGTGTGTTGGTCGCCGCGTTGCTGGTGTTCGGCCTTGGGCGTTCGATGTTCAACCAGCACGTGGGCTGGGTTGCTTCTTTGGCGACCCTTGGGGCACCCTTGGTCGTGTGGGATGCAAAGCAGGCCAAAGCCGACATGTGGTTGATGGCGGCGACGGTGGCCACGGTCTGGTTGATTTGGCGGCTGTGGTGCGGTTTGCGTGATCAGCCCGTTCGTCGCCGTGTAGTGGTTCCTCTCGGTGTGGCTGTGGCTTTCGGCATCCTGGTCAAGGGCCCGGTCTTGCTGTGGCTGGTGGTCATGGCGGGATTGACGTTGATCCTGTTCGATCGGTCGCTTGATCGGCTGCGGGCTCTTCGCCCGCTCACCGTGTCCTTCGTGGTTTTGGTCACGATGCTCGGATGGTTGATGGTCAGTGTTCCAGCCCAAAGTTGGTCATCCTTGATGTCAACGGGCAGTCTGGGAATGTTGGTGCCTCATGGGGAAGAAGCGGCGGCGCCCGGATATCGACCCATTGCGCACCTTCTGATGCTGCCCCTGTTCCTGTGGCCTTTGTCCCTCTTCTTTCTGGATGCCATGCGTTTGTGCTGGGTCGAGCGTGACGCGCCAAGATTGTTTCTCTTGGCTTGGATCGTTCCGGGCTGGCTGATGTTTGAATTGCTGCCCGGAAAGCAGTGGCACCATGTGTTGCCGCTGTTGCCTTTGCTGGCCTTGCTGTCTGCTTCCGCGGTGTCTGCCTGGATGAAAGTTGACACCATTGGCCGGAACATGTTGTTGGTGCTGTGGGGCGTTGTGGGGGCGGCCATGCCCGCCGGGGTCTGGTTGATCTGGGGCAATGCCATGCTGGCCGATCAGTTTGATCCTTTCGCGGCCGGGTCGACTCTGTGGTTTTGTTTGACCCTTGGACTCTCGTTTTTCCTGCTCGCTTTGGCGGTTCGTTTTGCCGCCTTGGGAAAAGCGACGGCTGCGGTGTGCGCGGCCACCGGCATGGTGGCTGGGACCAGTGGCGCGCTTTGCACCCAAGCGCTGCCAGCCCACCAAGGGGTGTGGCTCACCGACGCCATTGTGTCGGCGTTGGAGTCATCCTCGGGGCGTTCCCCTGCTTCGCCGGATGGGCCCCTCTTGGGGGCGGTTGGTTATGAAGAGCCTTCTTTGGCCTTTGCCACCCATGGCCGGGTGGTGATCGGTGTCGAGACGCCTTGGCAGTGGGTCCAAGATGGTCCAGACCGCTGGTTGCTTGACGATGGTTCCTTGGGGGCTTTGCCGGAAAATCTTGTGCTTGAGCGTCAACTTCGCGGATACTGCATTTCCGAAGGAAAACGGATGGATCTTCGGTTGATCCGCCCCCAGTGAGTACGCCCATGCAGCCAGATCCCATTCGCTCCATCTCGGTGCTGATCCCGGTCTTCCAAGAGGAAGCCAATTTGGCGACGTTGTGTGAGCAGTTGTGGCCCGTGCTTGAGGGGCTGGCCCTTGATGTCGAAGTGATCTTTGTGGATGACGGTTCGACCGATGGGTCGTTTGCGATCCTGCGTGAGATCGCGGACACCAAAGCCGGGGTTCGGGTGATTTCTTTCCGGCGGAACGCCGGACAAACCGCGGCGATGCAGGCCGGCATCGACGCGGCAACCCAAGATGTGATCGTCCCCCTTGATGCTGACTTGCAGAACGATCCTGCAGATATCCCACGCCTCTTGGACAAACTGAGCCAAGGCTGGGACGTGGTGTCCGGTTGGCGGAAGCATCGGATGGACGCGGCGGTTCGGCGGAATTTTTTGAGCCGCTTGGCCAACCGAATGATCAGCAAAGTCACCGGGGTGGCCCTCCACGATTACGGTTGTTCCTTGAAGGCGTATCGAGCCTCGGTGGTCAAAGGCGTTCGCCTGTACGGGGAGATGCACCGATTCCTTCCCCTCTACGCCGCCATGCAAGGGGCCAAGGTCACGGAGCTGCCCGTACGCCACCATCCGAGAACCGCGGGCCAAAGCAACTACGGCCTTGATCGGATCATCAAGGTGAGTTTGGATCTGTTGGTGGTGGTGTTCTTGGAGCGGTATCTCACTCGGCCGGTGTACGTCTTCGGCACAGTTGGACTGTGTGGCCTGTTGCTTTCGATCTTCTCGTTCATCGCGATGATGGTGCTGAAGTTTGGGTTTGGGACCAATTTCAGCCGGACCCCACTCCCGGAATTGACCACGTTGTTCGCCGGGCTCGGCGTGCAGTCGCTCTTGCTGGGGGTGCTTTCCGAGTTGCTGATGCGCACGTACTTTGAAAGCCAAGGGCGACGGCCCTATGAGGTGCGCGAAACCTTGGCTTCGCCCATCAGGCTGATCGAACGAGGTTCGGCCTCAACTCCCGCCGAGTGATTTTGGACGCATCGGACAGAACACGGAAGGCTTAGTTGTCCAGTGCGTGCACGTCTTCCACGCCCTCGTGTTGCCACTTCTTCAGCAGCGGCACCAGAGCAAAGCAGATCACACTGACCACCAGAGCGGCGACCCCGATCTGTCCGAAGACACCGGCGTAGATGTCGACGGTTTCCAGAGGGACCGGGACGCCTGCTTCACCATCGGTGGGTTCAATGGCCGTGAGCTTGGCGATCAATCCGGCAAGGTCGTGGCTCAGAGCGGTGCCTAGGAACCAGGCACCCATCACGGTCGACACGATGCGGGCCGGCGCGAGACGGGTCACCATGGAAAGGCCCACCGGGGAAAGGCAGAGTTCGCCCGTGGTTTGCAGCATGTAGGACAGCAGCAGCCAGCCCACAGCGACCATGCCGAGATCATCGTGGTTCTTTGCACCCCACCACAAAGCGAGGAAGCCAAGGGCCAATTGGGCGATGCCCAGGGCGAACTTGGTGGGGGTCGAGGGCTCGATGCCTTTGCGTCCCATCCAGCCCCAAAGGGCACTGAACAGCAGTCCGAAGATCAGAATAAACGTGGGGTTGGCGGCTTGGAATTCACTGGTGCGAAGTTCCGATTCCCCGAGTCCCATGCCCACATGGGACGCTTCGACCGGCCAGTCCACCGTCGCGCGGGTGAGGGCGCCATCGCCGCTGGCTTCCAACGTGCCCATGAGGGTCGGGGCCAAGGTGATGGCTTTGCGGATGGTGCTGGCTTCGGGGCTCGTGTCGGAGGCGTCCGGAGTGGTGCCTTCACCATTTTCTGCTTGATAGCGGGCCAATTCTCGAGCGCCATCCACCACTTCGATGGTGATGACTTCGCCGGAAACGGTGTATCCCAGTTGTTCTTGGGTCAGGGTGAGATCCTGGATGGTGGTGCCAACCGCTTCGGCTTCAACCACTGCGGATTCTTGGACCCGGTCCACGTTTCGGTCCGTGAACAAGTTGATGGATGATCCACCTTGGTCGAAGAAGCTCCAGAAGATCATCAGGAAGAAGATCAGTACGAAGATGACCTTCATTCGGTCCCGTTCGATCTTGGTGGCCTTCGCTGCTTCGAGGATCATGTAACCAAATGCAAGCGATCCTGCGGTGAACAGGAAGTACCGGGAGATCTCGGTTCTCTGCACCATTTGGGCGATGATCGGAATGGCGATCAACGTGCCCACCAGGGTCATGATCAGTTTGCCCTTGATGTTCTTCACGCCTTCGGGCGCGCGGCCCACGAAGTCGGGAAGTCCGCCCTTGAGCATGGACAACGCGGAGATGCCGCCACCCGCGGTCAACGCGATCGCCAGCAGCCAACGCAGGCCGGCTTGGATGTTTGATTCGACCGGAAGAAGCAGCATGCCGACACTCAAGCTGAGGGCGGTCAGCATCATCAGAAGAGCGCCAATGGCGCCTGGCAAGACAAACAGAATCAAGCCCGAGAGCATGCCAACGGTCGCCAGGCCAAAGCCGTAGTGCCATCCGTAGGCTTCACCGATATAGCCGCAGGCAATGGGGGCCAAGGCAGCGCCCAAGTTGATGCCGATGTAGAAGATCGTGAACCCAGAGTCTCGTTTGGCACCTTTGGGATACAACTCGCCGACCATGGTGGAGATGTTTGGTTTGAAGAAGCCGTTTCCCACGATGAGCAGCGCGAGCGCGTGGTAGAACGCCGGTTCGTTTTCCACCCCCATCAACAAGTGTCCGGCACTCATCAGAAGGCCGCCGATGATGACAGCCCGCCGTTTGCCTAGGAACTGATCGGCCAGCACCCCGCCGATGTACGGCGTGGCGTAGACCAAGGCCCCGTAAGCTGCGTAGATGCTGTAGGCCCGGCTGTCTTCGGCTTGCAGGAAGCCTTTGATCATGTAGAGCGTGAGCAAGGCCCGCATGCCGTAGAACGAAAACCGTTCCCACATTTCGACCATAAAGAGTTGGAAGAGGGGCCAAGGGTGTCCACCGGGGCCGTTCATCGCGACTGCATTGGGCGTGTTCATGAGTGCTGGCTATTGTCCTTGATCGTGGCAAATACTGCACGATTTTCTTCCCCTTCGGCCCAATGGGGATCAGAACTTCAGCCGGTCCATCAGAATTGAGGATCTGCGGGGCCCAGAGGCCAGATCGATCGTTGGACTTCCAGTTCAGAGCGAAGCGGAATCCGGCAGCCGTGCTTCAAAGACCACCAGTCGTTCGTGGTGCACCCCATCGATCATTTGGTACGCCCCAGGAATTCGGGCCATTTCCAGCATGTACCGCTCGTCTTCAAAGTAGTAGTCGCGGAACGGACCGCTGGTCTCGCCAAGGATGCG
This sequence comes from uncultured Phycisphaera sp., assembly GCA_963978155.1. Taxonomy (GTDB): domain Bacteria; phylum Planctomycetota; class Phycisphaerae; order Phycisphaerales; family SM1A02; genus UBA8653. The sequence continues at coordinate 6,882 of CAXBRK010000081.1, forward strand.
AACCGTCATGGCGCATTCTTCCATCAGGGCAATGGTCCGTGGAATATCGATCATCGATGAGTTGATGAAGATCAACCGGCCGCCAGGTTTCACCAGTTTGTGGGCGTCCAGAATCAGCGTGTCGTGGAAGTACCGGCGGTAGTGTTTGCCGGCCTTGGCCGTGGGGGGGTTGGTCACCAAAGTGTCCCAAGGTCCACCTTGATGGCTGGCTCCCTCAATGTGGATCCAGTCGGCAACCTGTTGGTGGATCGGAATCTCCACGCCGTGCTTTCTGAGATTGTGCACGGCGTTGGCATTGGTCTCGGCACTGAGCTCGGTGATGGTGATTTCTCGAGCGCCGCGCTTGGCCAGCAAAATGGCATGGATGCCACAGCCGGTCCCAATTTCCAAGACATGCTCGTTGCCGAAATCAAGCTTCATCAGCATGTTGCCGAGATGAATACCGTGTGGCGTGGGGTTCCACACCCCTTCCGGAACGTCAAGTTCGAGCGACAGCTTTCCAAACTGTTGCCGCATGGTGGCGGGATACAGATTGGAACCGGTTCGAGCCGTCAGATCCTGATCGTGTGCATCAGCCATACCTCGAACCTACTCGATGCGGCGAAAGAGTCCAATCCAGCGCAACCGTTTCGTGAAGCGGGGCCAGAAATATCGGTGTTGTCCGAGAATCGTCCCCGTCACGATCAGAAGCAACTGGTACGTCGGCGTCATGACCAGAATTCTCAAGGGCCAAAACACCCATGGTGAGGATGAATCACGTTCGATGCCGAGGTTTTCGAGGACAGGTCCGGAAATCCAAAGTGCCAGAGGGCCGTTGATGCTGAAGGTGAGCATGACCATTAGGAATTGGAACTTGGATTCAAAGCCCCATCTGTTTGATTTTGGTGTTTTTTTCAACATGTGGTGGACACACTATTTTCGCTTTGCTCACCTCAACCGGCAAACTGGGTTGCTGAATCAGTCAACTTGGACGATGGTACCCGTTCATCGGAAAAATCAATGTGGCGACGTTTGCCACGAGTTCCGAACCAGGAGGTTGTTTTGTTCACACATTTGCTTTCTTTCTCGCTTGTTGTTTCGGCCTCGGCCGCAGCTGAATCGCTTCCATCTTCCATGGAAGAGTTCGTCAACTGGAACCTCGATCGCGGCGTTTGCGGTCAGTGGCAGACATCCGGAGTCACGAAAGATATGTGGGCTGGGGTCCCAAGTGGCTTGGAGTACACCCACACCATGTCGTCAAAATTTGATGTCGATACTGGTCGCCTTGTGGATCACGGTCAGATGCAAGCCGAAGATGGCACCATCATTTCGACCGGATCGGGCGTGATGACTTGGGATGAAGAGCGGGGGACCGTCGTCGGAACGTTCTCTGGTTTTGATATGGGCAAGCCGTTCCACGGGAGTTCCGTCCTCACCTCAGCCACGGACGACACCCTGACCTGGGAATACACCGAAATGTCACGGGGCGAGACCACCACGTATGTGCACAGCACGAAGTACACCGGTCGTAACACCCGGGAAAATTCTTTCCAAGTCAAAGGATCCTCTGACGCACCATGGGTCACGATTGACCGTCGCGTGAAGCCCACCAAGGCCATGCTGGCCGATGCTGGCTTGCCGGGAACCTGGATGTCAACAAATCCAGACGGATCTCGATCAAGGACGGTTGTTTCATGGGCTGCTGGGGAGCATGTTTTGAAATACGAACGTTTTGAGCAAGCAGCCTCGGGTGGAGAGTGGACCAGTTCCAGCCTTTTTGTGTGGTACTGGGATGCGCATCATGATCACATCGCCACCATGTATCTGGACGATCATGGGACGGTGATTCATGGATCCGTGGAGTCAATTTCCAAGTCGGGCGATACGGTCACCATCATCTCCAACCATGAAGGCAACCGCTACCACGACCTGACCATGAGCACTCAGGCCAAGCAGGTGGTGACGCCGAACTCGATCACCAACTCATGGACTGGTATGTCGCTCAATGGCAAACGGCACAAGCTCAGTTGGAGCGAAGGCTCTTACACCACCCAGCGAGCCAAAAAATAAGCCTCTCGCTGCATCAGTATTCTCCTCAAGCCCCGGTTCAGCCGGGGCTTTTTTGTCTCCCGTCCTCGTAGGG
>CAXBRK010000082.1:0-8899 GCA_963978155.1 uncultured Phycisphaera sp.
TCCGGGGTAGGCGTACTTCTCGGGGTTGTGCTCGCCAGCGCGGACGGCCTGAACCACGCCGCGATAGACGTTGGCAAAAGCCTCAATGAAGGCCTCGGGGTGGCCCGCGGGAATTCGGGTGACGTCCGCCGCCGCAGGTGACAAATAGTCGGCGCCGCGGTGCAGCACCTGATCCGGTCCGTCCAGACTCTTCAGCGTGAGATGGTTGGGGTTTTCTTGCCCCCAGTACAACGAGCCGCGATCACCGTGGACCCGCAACGCCAAACCATTGAGGTCGCCGATGCAGATTTGGCTCGCGGTCAAGGTGCCGCGGACATCCCCAGTCATGCGGAACATCACTTGGGTGTCATCATCGATGGGCCGTCCCAAGAAGGAGTGGCATTCGGCGACCACCGACTCGATTTCGAGACCGGTGACGAAGCTCACCAGGTTCTCCGCGTGCGATCCGATGTCACCCACAGCGCCGCCCACCCCAGCTTTGCTGGGATCGGTCCGCCAAGACGCTTGCTGCTGGCCACTGTCTTCGAGGCGTGTCGCCAACCAGCCCTGGTGGTATTCGACAAACACCCGGCGGACTTGACCAATCTCTCCATTGGCAATTCGGGCCCGCGCCTCACGGACCATGGGATAGCCGGTGTAGTTGTAGGTCACGGCGAACACCACGCCAGACTCCTCACGGGCCGCCACCAGTTCCGCGGCTTCTTCTTCGGTCAGGCAGAGCGGTTTGTCGCACACCACATTGATGCCCGCCTGTACGAACGCCAGAGCAATTGGGGCGTGCAAGAAGTTCGGCGTCACGATGGTGACGAAATCAATGCGCTCATCTTCTGGCCGCTTCTTCTCGTCCTCCAACAGGTCCATCCACGTACGGTGGGCTCGGTCTTCGGCAATGCCCAATTCCAAGGCCGACGCGACCGCAATCTCGGGATCGGCGTGCATGGCACCGGCCACAAGGTCGATGTCGCCGTCCAAACGCTGGGCCAAACGGTGGACCGCTCCGATGAACGCACCTTGGCCGCCACCCACCATGGCCGCACGGAGACGTCGTCCTGAAGATTGTGCTCGTGACTCAACCATGCTGATTTTCCTTTGCAAATGCATCATCAAAGACAACTCCCGAAGCCGGGAACTGAGTGGCTCGAACCACTTCGCAAGATTCTTTCGCTCCGAATTCCCGGTCCATCGCGGTGTCTTCCCACTCGACGCTCAGCGGACCTTCATAGCCAATGTTGTTGAGCGCGCGAACGATGGCGTCAAAATCGACATCACCCCGGCCAACCGATCGGAACTCCCAGCCGCGGCGTGGATCACCAAACGGGACATGAGACCCCAAAATCCCCTTCATGCCATCACCGGTATTCAACGTGACATCTTTCATGTGAACGTGGAAGATTCGGTCCCCAAAGCGTTCGATGAATTTCACCGGATCAACGCCCTGCCACAGCAAGTGCGAAGGATCAAAGTTGAAGCCAAAGGCCTCGTGGTTGCCAATCGCAGCCAACGCGGTTTCGGTGGAGAAATAGTCGTAGGCGATTTCACCTGGGTGCACTTCCAGAGCGAACTTCACGCCTTCCGATTTGAACACGTCCAAAATAGGCCCCCACCGGGTGGCAAAATCATCAAAGCCGGCTTTCACCATGGCGGGGGAAGTGGGCGGGAAGAAATACCAGTCGCCCCAGATGGACGATCCCGTGAATCCGTTGACCACCGGCACGCCAAGCTTGGCCGCGGCCTTTGCGGTTTGGATCATTTCCGCGGCGGCCCGCTGGCGGACACCTTCGGCCTCGCCATCACCCCAGACCGACGCCGGCAAAATGGACTGGTGGCGTTCATCAATGCGGTCACACACTGCTTGCCCTACCAAGTGGTTGGAGATGGACCAGCACTTGAGTCCCGACTTGGCCAACAACTCATGTCGACCGGCGGCATAGCCCTCTTCTGAAAGAGCACGCCCCACCTCGAAATGGTCACCCCAACACGCCAGTTCAAGACCGTCGTATCCAAAGCCAGCGGCTTTCTGGGCCAACTCCTCCAGCGGTAAATCCGCCCACTGTCCAGTAAAGAGCGTTACAGGTCGTCCCATGTCGTGTGCCTCCAATTCGAAGGGTGCAATGTAGCCCGATCTGCCGATGATGGACATAGGATCACACGCCATGCATCGTCTGGACACCAATCAGCCGCGATCCGCCGTGATCGATCGAGATTTCCTGGAGCACCGAGCCAAACTCATTGATTTGGCCGCCTTCTTGGACCGCTGCGAGCGGGCCAAAGGCACCGATGATTTCCGCCTCAATGCGCTGCGGGCCGCCATTCCACTGCTCATTGATGGGCAGTCAGAGCGGGCCCGCCGGGTGCTGGAGTCCTTCAGCGATCCCACCCACGAGCCCATTCCCGAAGCTCCAGGCAAGGGGGCCTCGGGCGCTTGGGAGGAATCTTCCTGATGCGCTACATCGACCCCCACGCTCACATGGTGAGCCGAACAACCGACGACTATGAAAAGATGGCCTTGGCCGGTTGCCGAGCCCTGACCGAACCGGCGTTCTGGGCGGGCTACGACCGATGCTCAGCCGAGGGCTTTCGCGATTATTTCAACCAACTCACCTCCATTGAACCCGCCCGAGCCCGCACCTACGGCATCCACCATTTCACTTGGCTGTGTATCAATCCAAAAGAAGCTGAAGATGTTGGCTTTGCCCGAGAAGTGATGCAGGTGATCCCCGAATTCTTGGCCAAAGACAACGTTCTGGGGATCGGAGAAATTGGGCTCAACAAGAACTCCAAAAACGAGCTTCGCGTCTTGGAAGAACACCTCGAGATCGCAGCCCAACACCAGACTCTCGTTCTCGTGCACACCCCACACCTCGAAGACAAACAAAAAGGAACCCGATTGATCATGGAGGCGGTGCGGAACCAGCCGACCATTGATCCGGGTCGAGTCCTGATTGATCACGTTGAAGAACACACCGTGAAGGAAGTCTTGGACGGTGGATTCTGGGGCGGCATGACGCTGTATCCCGACACCAAGTGCACCGCCAAACGGGCGGCCGACATTCTGGAAACGTGCGGTACCGAGCGGCTTTGGATGAACTCGGCCTGCGACTGGGGCCCCTCCAACCCCCTGTCCGTACCCACCGCTGCTTTGGAGCTCCGAGCACGCGGGCACCATCCCGAAGCCATCGACCATGTGATCTTCAAAAACCCCATGACATTCCTCCGGCAGGCCCCGGCGTTTGAGAAAAGGGCCGAAGCCATCGATGTTGGACACCCCCCCCAATGACTCCCGAAGAACTCGACAATCTCCTGCGGCCTATCCCAGATTGGCCCAAGCCCGGTGTGACCTTCCGAGACATCGGGCCGCTGCTTGATGACCCCAAGGCTTTGATGGCGGCGGTTGCGGCCATGGTGGCCCCCTGGCGCGAGACCCCCATTGATGTGGTGGCCGGTGCAGAATCCCGTGGCTTCATCTTCGGTACCGCGATCGCGCTGGCCCTTGGGGTTGGGTTCGCGCCGCTCCGCAAACCCGGCAAGTTGCCCCCTCCAGTCAGCCAAGTCTCCTACACCCTCGAGTACGGCGAAGACCAGTTGGAAGCCGCGGCCGATGCATTCACCCAGAGAAGAGTTCTGCTGGTTGACGACGTGCTCGCCACTGGGGGGACCCTCCGTGCTGCTGCCGCGTTGGTGCAGCAACAGCAAGGGGTGGTAGTGGGCGCCAGTATTTTGCTGGAGATCCCTATTTTGGAAGGCCGGCAGCTGCTCGCCCCCATGCGCATTGAAAGCGTCCTCAGTTAAACGAAGGACGGCCCGACCGAATTGCTTCGGCCGGGCCCTCGCGGGGTTGGCTGATTGAAGTACAAAATCGTGTAACTGTGTGCCGACCCCACATCCTTCGAGGACACGAAAAGGCTCCCCCCCAGGCGCCTTTTCACCTCCCTGAGAGATTGAGTTCTACGCCAAATTCCTGGAGCAATCGCTCTACTTCTCCCCAGCCAGCTTCCTCGGGCTGATCATCCAGAGGCAGCGTGATCGCGGCGGATTCCATGCCCATCACACGGATGGTGCTGTTGGCCGCCCCGGCCCCAACATGTCGCCGAATCAATCCGAGCACCGCCTCGTCGCTTGAGGCACGGGTTTCACCATCTCGGGTCACCGAGCAATTGGGGTGCGCTTTCGCATCCAAGCGGAACGAACCGATATTGGTGCCGATGGTGGCGGAATCCCAGTGACGCGGTGCGTCCCAACTGGTGAGTTGCGCATCCTCCCATCGGGTAACACAACGCTTGGTGCCAGAGAACTTGACCTCGTTCTCGTTCCAAACCTCAACCGTCATCATGGAGACCGGCGGAAGACCATTTTTGTCCACCAGATCAAGATCAAGCAGTTGCAAGGTCATGGAACCACCATCGAATCCTGGAAGGCCGGCGCCACCTTCGGCGGGGAATTGACCAACCAAGCGAGCACCAGGGGCGCAGTATTCCCGACCGTCCAGCAACAAGATGCCAGGAGTTCCCAGTCGATCGCCGTGATCGGCAACCACTTCAGGGACCGCGAAAGCACATGCTGGTTGTTCCCAAGCTTCACCGCTGCGAACGATCATGCCGGAACCAGAGAGGTGATTCCAACGGATCTCGAAGCCGTCGGCGTCGACCGCCCATGCGTAGAGGAAGCCTCGCACGGTCCGCTCACCAGGTTCGCCTTGAGCAGCCGCCGGGAGCGGCCGTCCGGGCAAGTCACCTGAGGGGACTGGTCCGCCGATCACAGCAAGACTGGGAAGATCTCCAGAACTGCTGAGGCCATCCGAAGCACGCCACCAGAAGGGGCCATTAGCGGGGATTTCGGCACGCATCTCCACCCAGTTCCAACCTGGGTGGGCCCGCTCACCCGTGGAGGAATCGGCTTCCAATGGCTCGTCACCATTCACCAGGAAGAATCGCACCACGACCGCTTCATTCCAGTCGTTGGAGAGCTGGACCAGAGAGTCCGTGACCAAGTTGCCATCCATATCCCATCGCAGTTCAACATGGCCCAAGCTCAACAATGAGCCCTTGCGTTCGCAGCCAACTCGACAGTCCGCCTGGCAGACCACGGGATCATCACAATCGGTTCCGGGGCCACGGAAGGTCCCCCCTTGGGCTTCGCAGCACCCTTCGGCCAAGACCAAGCACTCGGGTCCGGCACCGGCAGGAAGGCAGCAAGCTCCGATGGGCTCACAAGCATTGAGCACACCGTCACCGTTGCAGTCAAGGCTGGGGTCGCTCAGGATCTCGCACACATCGGCTTGACTGTTGTTGTCGCAATCTTCTTGGCACTCGTCGGGAATGTCATTGCCATCGCAATCCTCGGCACCATTGGCCAAATCACACTCGTCGGGAACACCGTTGAGGTTGCAGTCGGGAAGGCCTTCACATTCATCAGGAATGGCGTTCGAATTGCAGTCGGCACTGGTGCCATCGTCGAGATCACACTGATCAAAGACACCGTTGTTGTTGCAATCCTCTTGGCATTCATCGGGCACTCCGTTGCCGTCACAGTCAGAGCTGGTTCCACTCAGGATGTCGCACTCATCAAAAATGCCGTTGCCATTGCAATCTGGAAGACCTTGACAGTCGTCGGGGACGCCATCGTTGTTGCAGTCGATCTCACAAGCGTCAGGAACGCCGTCGCTGTCACAATCGGGCTGGCAATCATCGGGGATGCCATTGCCATCACAATCGTTGTTTTCGAGTTCACATCGGTCAGGGATACCACTGCCGTTGCAATCTTCAAACGGTTCGCAAGCGTCAGGGACACCGTTGCTGTCGCAGTCCGGCAAGGACTGGCAGTCATCAGGAATGCCGTCGTTGTTGCAGTCGATTTCGCAATCATCTGGAAGGCCGTCGTTGTCACAATCGGGCTCACAGGCATCAGGGACGCCATCGTTGTCGCAATCGGGCTGGCACTCATCGGGGATACCGTTGGTGTCGCAGTCTGCACTGGTTCCATCGCTGATATCACATCCATCAGGCACGCCGTTGGTATTGCAGTCGTCAAACCCAGGACAGGGATCGTTCGAGCAGTCGCCACACACCAAGAAGGATCCGCCGGCCGCAGCACAGGATTCGGGAGTCGCCCCATCCAAGCAAAGTGCACCGGTATCGGCATCGGGGCAATCCAGGCAGCACCGACCTTGAACTTGGCAATCGGCCGCTTCGCATGAGACGAAGTCGCCCTGGTACACCCCACCGGAGGCCACACAATCGTCTTCGGTGGTTTCGAAGCACGTGCCGTCACAGGGATCACAACACGCCCCCAGTACGCCGTAATTCAATCGGACGGCTAGATCAATTTCTGCTTTGTGCGGAGCCACACGGAGAACAAAATTCTTGCCACCGCCAGTGACCCGACCAGTCGAGGCGATTTCAAAAACCACCGGGCCATCGGCGGTCCATTCTCCGAATTTGTCGGAAGGCACCGACCCGGACATCTCGTCTGCAAAGAGGAATCGGCCACCGAAATCGCACGTAGAAAGAGGGGGAAGGCAAGATTCTCCGGCATCGCAGCAAGAGAATGGCTCGTCGTCCACTTCGATGATGCACAACGGAAGCGGTTCAAGACCAGGGGCGTTGTTGATGCAGATGCTTTCATCGAATTCAATCACGGGACTTACTTCTGTACCGCCATTGTTGGTGTAGGTCGCATAGGCCACCGCACGACCATCAAGAAGCACCTCGACGCCGAGAAGAGGTCGAAGACCTCCACGATCATCAAAGGAATCAACGCTGAACTCCACGAAGCTTGATTGGGGCACCGTTTGCTGAACGAATCGGGTTTCGGCCAAGCAGGCATTCGCGGGACATGTTGAGCCCTCAAGTTGCCAGTTGTTTCCTGCGGCGATGCAGGCGTCTCGGGTCAGCGATTCATCGCACGCCCCGGTTTGAGGATCACAGCAAGCCCCCAGGCAAACAACATCCGAGCAGGTGGTTTCAAATCCCATCGCTCGACCGCCAAGGTCCGCGCATTCTTCGTAGGTCATGCGTTCGGTGCAATCGCCACTGCCCAAGCAACACGCGCCCAGCACTTCGCACACCACCGCAGCTTCGCATTCGGCACTGTCGCCCTGATAACGGCCACCAACCCCGAGACACTCGTCTTCTTGAAGTCCGTTTTGGCAGGTGAGATCCTGGAAACAGCAAGCTCCAAAGGGGACGCAGACAAATTCATCGCAGAGCACGCCCCCGGTGAATTGGCCGTCAAACATCTCGCATTGGTCTTCGTTCAACTGAACACACTGGCCTGTTGACAGGCAACATGCACCGCTCAAACCAGCTGCCATTGGCAACCGACCCTCTTCTGAGCCAGTCTCTTGTGCCATGGCCGTGCCAGTTGGCAACGCAAACGAGGCCCACAAGGCCACCATCATCACGATCCGATGCATTCCACACCCCCGAACAGCCCCGGGTCCAACCACCCCCCATCCACGCGATGCGGGTGCCCGAGTTCAAGCACCAATATTCTTGGACATAAACAACTTGTCAACAGTTACTTATGAACTTATCCACATAATTTTTGCATCCTGCCCACAGGCCCTCCCGATCGACGGGAACGCTCGCCCCGAGGCCTCAAACAGATGGCGATTGACGAAGCAGGCCCGATTCCACCAGGCGAAGCTGAATTGGAGGTGATGAACGTGGTCAGTCCGCGAGAATATCGCGGCCTTTGATGCCATCGATGGTGAGCACGTGGAAGCTGGTGGCTGCGAAGTCGTAGCCGTAGTCAATCAGGTACCCATCGGTGCCCAGAGGAGTGTTTCGTTTCCAAAGCCCCACCCCATCTTGGCCCTGAACCCGGCCGTCGGCCCGCTCGGCCTTTCGAACGCCAACCGTCTCGACATGGCTGTCGTAGAACAGAGTGCCTGGGTTCGACTCCCAACAATGGTTGAAGTAGAAAGGTTCGCACGACTCATAGAAGGAGCCAATGTCATTTTGAATGTTGGTGTTGCACTCCGCACGACGTGACTGGAGCCATTGGTGCTCAAGCATATGGGTCTTCAAAGAACTGTATTTGGCCTGATCCATCGCTGGAGAGCGGAATCCTCCGGCCAAATCCCATGGACTACCAGTGAAATTCGCCCCCATCACTTGAGGGGCAAACATCGCTGCAGGAGACATGCAGTAGCTGCTCCACGCTGGAATAAATCCCCATGGATAAGTGAAGTTTGCGATGCAGTATTCCTGAGGGTCATCAAAGCAGTTCGTACCGTCCTGGCCTCGGTTTGTGATGGCATCGAGAACGATGGTGTCTTTCGGGGCATAAAAAGTAGGGTCGTAGAACCTATTTCCCACGTACACGTTGAAATTCCGCACGTTTGGAATTCGGAAAGAACCCCAATATTCGAATCCATTGCTGGGCTCCATCACTAGAGGCTGCGCGCAACCGTGAATAGGAAGAGCCCCCGCTTCATGGGTCCAGATGTAGCTTCCGCTGGTACCGTCGGCGTTGGTCGCCGTGCCAAAATTAATTCCGGGGTGCAGTTGACCGTTCCTGGCAGCGGCATAGGCCTGGAAACCAATGTCAGCATTTGCACCATAGCTCCCCATGTTGTCGTCAATCATGGTGAACTGCCGACCGTTCCACTCGGCGGCATAGCTGGCATGGGCAAGACCGAGATTTTTGAGATTGGAAAGCGACTGGGTCAATTTGGCTTGGTCACGAGCTTTCCCGATGGCCGGAAGCAGGATGGAAACCAGAAGAGCGATGATGGCAATAACCACCAAAAGTTCAACAATGGTGAAGGCTTTGCGTTTGGAGGAAATAGTCATTCGAAGGCTCCTCGTGGTCGTGACACGAGTCAAAACCATACCCAAAAAGGTCCATTCGCGACACCAAATCGGCGATTCGTCCGCGGTTTGCGACTGAATATTCT
>CAXBRK010000083.1:0-8776 GCA_963978155.1 uncultured Phycisphaera sp.
GGCGACTACAGCCCCTGCGCCTTCGCCGCATGCGAAGCCTTTGGCGCCTGCTGCCTGGACAGCACCACCTGTGAGATCGAGAACCCAAGCGACTGCGTCACTTTGGGAGGAACGTACCGAGGCGATGGTGAATCCTGCGACACCACCAACTGTTCGCCCACCGGAGCGTGCTGCACCCCTGATGGCAACTGCTTCCCCGCCACGGACGTCAACTGCGAAGCCGGTGGCGGCACCTTCCAAGGATTCGGTGCGAGCTGTGCCGATGTGACCTGCGTGGTGGACTTGGCGTGCTGCATTGGAGAGACCTGCGTCGCTCTGGATCAAGCCGTCTGCTTGGCCAGCGGTGGCAACTTTGTGGGCGGTGAGTGCACCAGCTCATCATGTGCCGCACCGTGCCCAACCGACCTTGATGGCAACGGCGAGACCGGCTTCCCCGACATCGTCGTCCTGCTTTCAGCATGGGGCACGCCTGACGGCGATGTGAACGGCGATGGCGTCACCGAGTTCCAGGACCTCATTGTCTTGCTCTCGGCCTTTGGCGACTGCTGAGCGGGCGTTCCAAGCGATCCGAAGTCGAAGCGAAGCCACCCCCAGCGGTGGCTTCCTTCATTATGGCCCCAGCGACGCCCTGAAGCTTCTTCCACCGCATTCACCGAAGGCTCAGAAGGGTATTGAGGGCGTCGCTCTCCCGACTCAAATGGGTGAACCAAAGATCAATTGGTGCAGACACCCCAAGCCGACAGGATCTGCGAGAGATCTTGAAAGCCAACCGAACCATCTTGGTTGAGATCTTCATCACAAGGTGATCCGCAAGGCCCCCAAGCACTGATCACAACAATTAGATCGGCAACATCGACAGACTGGTCATCGTTGAGATCTTCTGCACAGGGCTCGGAGGTATCCACAATGCCAACAGAGTGGTAATGACCCGCCGCCACCGCGAGGTAACGGCCAGCCGGTGGATTCTCAAGGCTGCCGCCGGGCCCTGACCAACCCCACTGCACCAATTCACCGTTCGAACGCAGACCAATGCTGTGCCACCAACCGCTGGTGATGCTCGAAAATGATCCAGCGGGTGGAACCAATTGATCGTGGGAATCCCACCCCCAGCACATCAACTCACCATTCGCTGTTTTTGCCACCGAATGGTTTTCGCCACAAGCCAACTCGAAAAATGCTTCATCCGGCACATTGGCACACTGAAGACCATCTGGCAAGGAAATGCCCCAGCATGCCACACTGCCATCGGGCCGGAGCCCCAAAGAGTGATAAGCGCCCGCGGCCACTTCAACAAATGGACCAGACGGCGCATCGCATTGCCCATAGCTGTTGTTGCCCCAACAGCGAACCACCCCATTGCCTCGCAACCCAAGTGAATGCCATCTCCCCGCAGCAATCTGCACGAAGGTCACATTCGGAGGATTGCATTGGCCATTGGTGTTCTCACCCCAGCACGCGATGGTGCCATCGGATCGTCGAGCGATGGAGTGGGACCCACCCCCAGCGATCTCAACAAACGACCCAGACGGCGCGTTGCATTGCCCTTGAGTGTTGTTGCCCCAACACACCACCGAGCCATCAAGACCGAGGGCGAGGGCGTGTTCCTTCCCTGCCGCTACTGCTGTGAACAATCCATCCGGGGCGTCCAGAACGCCGTAGGGGTTGGATCCCCAGCACACCAAAGGGCCAGCTTCTTGACCAAGGACAGCAGAGGAGGCGACCGCCAGTACAACAGAAGGAAGAACCATGAAATTAAGTATGACAACCAGAAGGCGGTCACACAAGAAACCGCCTGCCCCATGGCGGCCAGATCTCCGAGGCAAACAAAAACCGCGGCCCAAAGGACCGCGGTTCAGTTTGGTTTCGTTGGAGGCCGACCGAATCAGGGGCAGGTGGGCCACAAGTCGGCGATGGCCTGATTGGCCGGGAAGAAGGCGTTGCCCATACCAGGGGCCATGATACTGCGAAAGTAATCGGCGTCTTCCGGAATGGCGTCGCCGGGAACCCAGTTGTTGGTGTCGTCCTCGGGGTTGCTGGTGAACAGACGGGTCTTGAGAAGCCGCTTCACGGCTCCAGGGTTCTGCCAGGTGTAGTAATCCACTCGGCCGTCCATGTAGGAGATGTTGACGCCATCGGGGTTCCACAGTGCGGGAAGGTCAATCCAGACCCGGCTGAGTGGATCCACGATGTAGCCCTTCCAGTTGAAGCTGACTTCGCTGCCACCCCATCCGCCGGCACTCACGCCAGCCAAAGCGGACAACGTGCCACGCTGTTCTTCACCCACAAACGCCATGGTGCACTCGGGGTTGGGAAGGTTGGCCAACCGTTCGGCGGGGTTCCGACGCTTGTCGGCCGCATCGGTCACGACCTTCTCAAACACATAAGAGTCGGGCCACTTTCCGAGGTATCCGTTGAAGGAGTAGCTTCGACCACGGGTGAAAGGATCTTGGGGAGAGACATAGATGTCGGCGTTGTTGACGTATGGGAAGAGCACCCCTTCTTCGATCGCGAAGGGAGACTCGACCAACAGTTCTTCGTCGTCGTCCGAAGGAATGAAGTAGTCACCAAGACCATCCCCGTCGAGGTCAAAGTTCTCCGGCTGGGCATTCACCCAAGCGTCGCAAGTTTGGTTGCCTTGCTCCGAGCCAAAGTAGGCCTGACGTTGGGTGTTGCCACTCATGATCTGACCCTTGCGGGTGTCGGCGTAGTTGATGGCCCCCAAGACCAACTGACGCTGATTGCTTTGGTCTTGCGTACGGGCCGCGGTGCGACGCACGTTGCTGACCGCAGGCAGCAAGATCGATGACAACACACCAATCACTGCAATGACAACAAGAAGTTCAATGATGGTGAAGGCACGAGTCGTTCGAGACATGTGTCGCTCCCAAGTTGGTTGGGGTGGGGAAAGAGGGCGGATCAATACAAAATCTTAGTGAAAAACAACGCGGTTCGAAAGAGTCTGAACGAAAAGCGGCGGACTGGTTGCCCAGTCCGCCGCCCAAGTGTTGAATCACGCCGAATAGGCGTTATGGGGTGTCGTCGCAAGGGCCCCAGTTGGACAGAATGGCCAACACGTCGCCGAAGCCGACGGTGCCATCACCATCCACATCAGTGTCGGTGCCTTCCCAGTCGGAAAGAACGGCCAACACATCACCAAAGCCACAGATGGTGTCGTCATCGACGTCACACGGGCAGGGGTCGGGACCAGGACCACCACCACCGCCTGATGGCACTTCGCCATTGATCAGGACAGAAGCAGCGTCGATGTACACCGCACCACCTTCGTCGGCCTCCTGGACGAAGAGGATGACCGCACGGGCGGCTCCACCGGCAGCTTCAGCGGGGAAGTTGGTGACGTAGGTGTTCTTCACCCAAGTGTCTTCGGGGGTGGCTGGATCAGCACCGTTGATCAAGGGAGCGTCGGTCGCACCGTAGATCACGTTGCCGCCGGCATCAACGAAGTCCCACTTGATCACCACGCGGTTGTTGTTGCCCAAGACCGAGTCATCGGATGGGGTGTAACCGCTGGCGGTGATGCTGAGTTCGTCGCCGACTTCGACGTTGGTGAAGTCCTGAGTCACGCCGGTGTAGTTCACGCTTCCGGAGAACTCGCCGAACATCAAGAGGGAGCTGCTTCCATCAAGGGCAAAGTTGGTGCTGGCATATCGGTTGGCACCAAAGCCGTCCCAACATCCCAAACCTTCCTCGAAGGAGCCATTGTCGAAGGTTTCGTTCGAGCAAGGGTTCTCACCACCGTTCACCGAGAAAGTGAAGTCGTCAAACCAGAGGGATCCACCTTGGTTCTCAACGCCTTGTACAAAGACAATGGCCGGGCGGACCAAGGAAGCATCACCCGGCACCACGGCCGAAATGGTGATGGGGACCCACTGGTCCTCGGCGATGGGGTCAGCTCCAGAGGTGATGTTGACCTCGGCCGATGCACCGTAATCGATGGATCCATCAGCACGAACCCAGTCAAACTTGATCACCACGCGGTTGGTGGTGCCCGCAATGGAATCGTTGCTGTCCGAGTAGGCGAAGCCGCTGAAGGTGACAGTGTCGCCTGGGGTCGCGGTGTCGAAGTCTTGGAAGAATCCGCTGTAATTTTCGCCACCATTGAATTCACCGTAGACCTGAGCGGCGCCGGTGCCGTTTTGGCTGTACACGTCGCTGACCGCGAACGAGTTGCCGAACCACTCCCAGCAATCAAAGCCGTCTTCGAAGCCTTCGTTTTCCAAAGCATCAAACGAGCAGACCGGACCGGTTGCTTCGCCTTCTGCCAAGGAAGCCGCGTCGACAAAGACCGCACCAAGATCGTTGGGTGGATCACCGTTCGGGGAGACAAACACCGCGACCAATTTCACGGTCGCCGCGTTGGCGGGAGCAGTGGCGGAGGTCGCCAATTCCGTCCAGGTATCGAGAGCCGAATCAATATTGATCTGGCTGCTTTCACCGAGCGAGAGGAAGTTGCCGGCGCCGTCGTAGAACGCGACCTGCAAGACCAAGAAGTTGCCCGACCCTGCGGAGAATGCATCACCGGATGACACATACGTCATGATGCTGCCGTCGTACCCCTGACCAGGAACGCAAGAGGTGGATTGCTCAAGCACCGAACCGCACCAGTCTGCACCACAGAACGGGTTGAACAGTTTGGCGGAGGTGGAGCCGTCAAACGCGAAATCTTGTGAGACTTCGACGTTGTTGAAAGTGATCCAGCTGTCGATGCCAGATTCAAAATCAGAGTTGACCAGCAGGTTCTGGGCGGAGGCCGTAGACACCGCCAACAGCGCCAAACCGGTCATTTTGGAAGAAATATTCATGGGGTTCTCCATTTGAGTGGGGTGCACCTCGGCAAGAGGTGACACATTTCGTTGAACTACTTTTCGTCGAGACGGAGAGGTGGGTCAAGTATCTCTGCGAGATTCCTGTCAAATTTCGTGATTTCCTTCAACTTTTCTGCTGCAAACGGCGTCTATTCGTCCCGCCGGTGCAAATCACGCCGTGCCCTTCAACACACGTGTGCCCATTTTCTCGGACGCATTTGCCGTTGGCTACGCGATCTGGTGGTTTGACCGATGATGCCCACCACACGAGTGATCATTGCCACCCATGACGTCACCCAATACGCCAACCAACAACGAATCCAAACGCAACATCGGTGCGCTCGGGGCGACCGGCGTGGTGGTCGCAGCGATGATCGGCACCGGGATCTTCACCCTAAGTGGTGTGGTTGGCCCCGACCTCGTGACCACGGATCGATTTGTGGTGGCCTGGATTGTGGCGGCCATCGTTGCTGGACTCGGCGGAAGCGTTTACAGCGAATTGGCGGCCGCCAATCCCAATACCGGGGGACATTATCTGTATTGGCGAACCACGTTTGGCCGCCAAGCTACGTTCATTCAATGTGCCACCGATTTGGTTCTGGTCAGTGTGGCCTCGGTTGCCGCGGTGGCGGCAGGAAGCGCCGCGTACTTGCATCCCCTCCTGCCCAGCGCGGTGCAAGGCATCTTGGGCGAATCTGGTCTGGCCGTAGCGCTCATCTGGATTGCCACCGCAATGCACATCCGCTCGGTTCGCTTCGGCAGCGCGGTGATCACCGTCGGCGCGATGGCCAAAGTGGCCATCCTTCTTGCCTTCTGTGTCTTGGTGTTTCTGAGTGACGTCCCGGCCAAGCCAGCCGCCGAACCCTTGGGCACGCCGCCGGGTTGGTTCTCTCCAACCTTCGCCGATGCTGTTCTGCTGGTGCTCTTTGCCTATGCCGGGTGGGAAAATGCCACGACCGTGGCCGGTGACGTGCAGAACCCCCAACGCAATGTGCCATTGGCGCTCTTCGGCGGCCTCGCCGCCGTCACCGTGGTGTATTTGCTGGTGAATTTCGCCTTTTTGCGGGCCGCGCCGCCCTCCGCCATGATTGATGCCGACGGCAACCCGGTTGAAGCCATTGGCCTGTTTACCGCCGAACATTTATTGCCCTCAGGGGTGGCGGAAATTTCGGGCCTGGTGTTTGGGGTTCTGATTTTCTTCACGATCATCAGTGCGACGTTGGTGGTCAGTCGCTTGTTCGTGGCCTTCGCCGAACGACGTGACTTTCCCAGCTTCTTTGCCCATCGCAATGAAGGGGGGACCCCCGTGCCCGCGCTGGTGGTCAATGCGATCTTGTGCAGCGCATTTTTAACCGTGCTCGATCTAGAACAACTGATTCGGCTGGGCGGCATCACGTACACCCTTTCTCACGCCGGAGTTGGGGTGGCCGCCGTGGTGCAACGCTTGCGTTGTCCCGACCAACATCGCCCTTTCCGCATGCCATTGTTTCCCGTACCCGCGATTGCGTTTGCGTTGCTGTACTTGTGGCTGGGCATTTCTGGTGCGATTCGGGAACCCGAGCTGCTCCCGTACATCTTTGGTGGCTGGCTCGTCGCGGCGTTGTTGGAACGACTTGGGCGCCGACCATGACCGAACCTACGGTGTTGCACGACGATCGCCAGTGGTTGGTGTTGAACAAACCCGCAGGGTGGCACTGTGTAGAAACCAAAAACACAGATGGACGTCCCGTGGTGGAAACCTGGCTGCGAGAACAGTTCGACGCCTGCAGAGAGTTGCCCGAAGCAGGACTTTGCCATCGCCTTGATCTCGGAACCACGGGCTGCCTCGTGGTCGCCAAATGGCGACCGATTCGAGAACGCTTGCGCCGGGCCATGTCCGGTGATCCCGCCGCGCGTCCGGCGAAAAAAACCTACCTCGCGTTGGTGACACCAGGTTTGCCTCCGGTGGGTCGATTTGAGTTGTACTTTTCTGGTCACGAAGCCAGAGTCCGCACCAGCGAAACCGGACAAGCAGAACAACAGGGGGTGTGCCGCTGGGAGTTGATCCGACCTGCGCAAACCGACGCCCAAGACGCCAGACAATTCGATGCCATTGAAGTCGGCTTGATTGGTCCCGGTCGACGCCATCAAATACGCGCGGGCTTGTCTCACTTCGGGCACCCGCTGGTGGACGACCAGACCTATGGAGGAGCAGTGTGGGCCGAGGGCACGGGATGGGCGGCATTGCACGCCCACCGCATCACGCTCGACGGCACCACGGTGGTCGCACCACCCCCTGAAGCATGGCACCTCGATTCACTTCAACCCGACGATCCTTCATGATCCCCGGCGTATGATGGTCCGCGTGACGGATCTCAGCACCCTGCCAACGTTTGACGACATTTCTGCGGCCTCCAGCCGCATCGCCGATGGCATTTTTCACACACCCTGCTTTGAAGCCCCCGCCCTCTCGGATCGCTGCGGCTGCACGGTGTTTACCAAGGATGAACATCTGCAACGCACAGGTTCCTTCAAAGAACGTGGCGCTCGCAACGCACTCTTGCTGCTGAGCCAAGACGCCAAACAACGCGGAGCGGTGGCGGCCAGCGCTGGAAACCATGCCCTCGCGCTCGCGCACCATGGCCGGGAACTGGGAATTCCGATCACGGTGTGCATGCCCATCCATGCGCCGTTGGTCAAACAACGCCGGTGCGAGTTGTTGGGCGCGAAGGTGCTTCGCTGTGGAGAACACATTCTGGAAGCCCGGCAAACCGCCGATGCGCTGGCCGCAGAAGATGGTCTTTCGTACATCAATGGCTTTGATGACCCAGCGGTTATTGCGGGACAAGGCACCATTGGCCTGGAAGTGTTATCACAAGTGCCGCGGCTCGACGCCGTGGTGGTGCCAGTTGGTGGTGGCGGCTTGCTCGCCGGCATCGCGCTCGCCATCAAAACCCAACAGCCCGAAGTGCGAGTGATCGGGGTGGAACCCGTTCGCGCGGCGAGCTTGCAAGCGGCCCAACAGGCCGGCGCACCTGTTTCCAGCAACATGCAAGCCACCTTGGCCGATGGCTTGGCGGTTCCCAAAGTGGGCGACCACGCGTTCCATCTCATTCAAAAGCATGTTGATCAGTTGGTGCAGGTGGACGAAGAAGCCATCGCCATGTCGATCTTCCGACTGGCCGAAGACACCAAAGCGGTGGTGGAAGGTGCCGGTGCGACGGGACTGGCCGCTCTCTTGGATGACCGCTTGCCCGAACTGCGGGGCAAACGCGTGGTGGTGCCCCTTTGCGGCGGGAACATCGATCCCGGCATGCTGGGACGCGTCATGGATTTGGGCCTTGTGCACGACGGACGCTTGGTTCGATTCCACGCCTTCATTGGTGACCGGCCGGGCGGCCTGTCACAACTCACCAACGTGATTGCCGAGCAAGGGGCCAGTGTGCAACAAATCACCCACGACCGGGCCTTCGGCATCACCGACTTTGCCAGCGTTTTGGTGGAATGCACCGTCGAAACCCGCGACGCCGCGCACCGCGATGAAGTGCTCCAAGCCCTCGCACGCGAGGGCATGGAAACCAGAGTGCTTGAGGCCATTCGCCCGCAAGCAGTGCCGGCCGGGATTGGACGCTAGGGATTCAGCAATCGCCCCACACCGACAGCAGGCCAATCAAATCGTCAAAGGTCACGGCATCATCACCGTCAAAATCTTCGGGGCAGTCAACACATGGCCCCCACACCGAGAGGGTGGCCAACAAATCACCAAAGGCCACTTGGCCATCGCCGTCAACGTCGCCCGGACAGGACGGTGCTTGACATTGCGTGGTATCACAAGCCGCATTGGATTCCGGTGAGCCACCAGAGGCCACGCAAGTCGACCGAAGCAAGTCAACACAAACGCCCCCGGTGAGGCAGCACGCTTTCGGGTCGCACACTGAATCAGTGCACCCACCAATAGCTTCCAAGCTTCCGCC
>CAXBRK010000084.1:0-8734 GCA_963978155.1 uncultured Phycisphaera sp.
GCCAATGACGCCGGACATTTCGCTGGGGGACATGAACTGCCCTTTTTTGACATTCACTGCTCGACCGGTGGCGGCAGCGGCTTGGAGCAGGTCTGTTTGGCGGCAAAGAAATGCTGGTATTTGCAGAACGTCCACGGCTTCACCCGCAGCTTTGCACTGTTCAGGAAGGTGCACATCCGTGGTGACGGGGCAGTCAAGCGTGGTGCCGATCCGTTGCAGTTCGGCCAGGCCGGCCTCGATACCAGGCCCGCGGTTCGAGCCCAGACTTGATCGGTTGGCTTTGTCAAACGAAGCTTTGGCGATGAATTGAAGACCAAGTTGTTGGCAAATCGACTGGACCGCTTCACAGGTGCGGAGGGCCAGATCATTCGGTTCCAATACGCACGGTCCCGCAATGATGGTCAAAGGGGCGTTGGGGCCGATGGAAACGCGGTTCAGCTCGATGGTTTGCATCCACCAAGGGTACCGCCGTCTGACCTTCGGAGTCGGTTTGGAGGGGTTCTGAGGATTGTCCCGGCCGGAGTGGCGGGCGATGACGCGAGCCACTTGGTTCACCGGTCCCTTGGTTCATCTTTCGTGGACTGAGGATCCACATGAATCGACTTCCCCGAGAACCCGAAGCATTTGGCGAAGCCATCGTCCGTGAGATGCTTCGTTTGCAACCAGCTCGAAATATTGAATTTTCTGGCCCTTTGGATGTGGTGGCCGATGGCCATCATCTTGATTTGTCTCACTTGTACCGAATGGTCTGGCAACAGCCCAAACAAGGACAACACATTGTGACTCAGTATCTGGATCGGTTGGAAGCCATGCGATCGGCGGAGTCCACTGAAGTCCCCTTCGCCGTGGCTCGGACCCGGATCATGCCGAGAATTCAGCCGCTGTCCATTTTTCAGAAGCTGGACCGCGAACAGGTGGCCCATCTTCCCTTCGTCAATGACACCGTCATCGTGTACGTCTTGGACCTGCCGACGGCCACCGTCAGTCTGACCGTGGACCAATTGTTGGGGTGGGGCATCGATGCCCACCAGGCTGATGTCTTGGCACGACGAAATCTCATGCGACACCGGGATGCTCCCCGCATTGTGGACTCGAGGGAGGGAGGAAGGGCGGCGCTCTTTTGTCGACGCGATGGGTACGACGCCTCTCGCCTGCTGGCGGACGACCTCCATGAACGTCTTTCTCCCATTTTGGGTGGTGATTTCTTGGTCTCTTTGCCTTCCCGGGACTCGTTCTTGGCGATTTCCACCAAGGTCTCTGATTTTGTGATCCGGATGCGTGAGCGGACCCAAAACGAACATCGACGCTTGCCCTACCCAATCTCACCCGAGTTTTTTCACGTCTCACGCGACGGGGTGAGTGGAACGGTCCGGGAAGCGGCTTGAGGCTGGCAAGACCAGCGTGCAGGTGTCACAATCTAGTGCCGTGCAAGTCCTGGTCATTGACAACTACGACTCCTTCACTTGGAACTTGGTGCATCTTGTGCATCAGGTTTGTCCTGAAGCCGAAGTTCGAGTTGAACGCAACGACGCCATTCTTCTTTCAGAGGCCGAAGCTTGGGGCCCCACCCACTTGTTGATTTCGCCCGGACCTTGCACTCCTGCGGAGAGTGGATGCAGTCGAGAGATGTTGACGCACTTCGGCGGAAAAATTCCAGCCCTTGGGGTCTGTCTGGGGCACCAGTCGTTGGCCGATGTCCACGGGGGTACCGTGGATCGAGCCCCACGTTTGATGCATGGCAAAACCAGTTTGATCCATCACAACAATCAAGGTTTGCATGCCAACCTGCCAAATCCGTTCACGGCCATGCGATACCACTCGTTGATCGTTGAGCGTGACGACCTCCCTTCCGATCTTTCCATTACCGCATGGACAGAGGAGGGGGAAATCATGGGCCTGATGCGACCGGGAACTCCGGGGCGTTACGCGATTCATGGTGTTCAGTACCATCCTGAATCCTTTTTGACTCAGGGCGGGGACGTGCTGATGCACAACTTCTTGACGGAGGAGCCGCAATCGTGACTGTCCGAATTCTGTCTCTTACAGCCTTGTGTGTGTTGTCTTTGGGGGGTACCGCTTTTGGTCAAGATATGGCGGAGATGTACGCCCAAGGCTACAGACTTGATGCCGAATTGAAGGCCCGATCCGCCCCAATCATGTCCTCGTTGAGATGGCAGCGCAACGTTACTTTTGCTGAAGCCTTGCCGGTCAAGGAGGGAAAAACCACCACCAGTTTGGCCTTGGATTTGTTGCATCCTGCCGATGCTGTGCCCAAGCCAAGACCGTTGGTTCTTTTTGTCCACGGCGGGGGCTGGGCCTCCGGAAACCGATCTATGGGTGAAGGCTTCTTGCCCTTGTTCGCCGGTGGCGGGGCGGTGGCGGGGACGTTGTCGTACCGTCTTTCTCGAGACGCTCCCTACCCCGCAGCGCTGCAAGATGTGGCCGCCGCGGTGGCTTGGATTCGAACCAACGCGGCGTCACTCGGGGTGGATCCCGACCGAATTGCCATATGGGGTCATTCAGCTGGGGCCCATCTGGCCATCCACACCGCTGTTTTTGATCCCGAGCGAGCGGAAGGCATCCGCTGTGCGGTTGGGGTGGCCGGGCCGTACAACCTCCTGCTGGAAGAGAACAAGTCCATGTTTGGGGAGATGATGGTCCGAAATTTCCTTCGTGATCCGGAGGACCCCATGGGTACGGGGGAGGGCGCTGAAGATGCCATTCGTGCTCGAGCCCGGGAGGCCTCACCGGTCAACCATCTTGACCGTTCGGATCCTCCGCTTCTTC
Organism: uncultured Phycisphaera sp.; assembly: GCA_963978155.1. Lineage (GTDB taxonomy): Bacteria > Planctomycetota > Phycisphaerae > Phycisphaerales > SM1A02 > UBA8653. Next base: position 2,788 of record CAXBRK010000084.1, read on the forward strand.
TGATCCAGGGAGGCAAAGATTCACTGTGCGCCTCTGCCCAAGCCAGGGATATGGCGGCGGCGGCCATGGACGCAGGTGCGGAAGTCCATCTCGGGTTCTATCCTGAGATTGGTCATGTGCCCACCGATCCCGATGTCTTCCGAACCATTTCTCGATTTATGGACCGGCACCTCGGCACCAGTTGCTCGGCCTTTTTTGACTCCATTTGGCCGGTTGAGCAAGTTGTTGCTCCCACGGCCGTCCAAGACACGAAAGAGTAATCACCATGCACGCCAGTCTTCCTGAACCCATGCTTGCTTCCGCTTCCGCGTTGTTCCGGTTGAAAGACCAAGACCCCGGCGGCATCCGTGTTGGGTGGCCAGGGTCTTCCTACGAGCTTCAGTTGACGTGCGAAGACGCGGTCTCACCCACGGCGAATGGAAGAGTCCGAGGGGTGGTGTTTGCTCGAGGCCTGCGGTTTCACGCCGCTTCGGCGGGCGGCCTCTTCGTAGAGCCGTCCGATGGAGAGCCTCGGATGCTGGCAGGTCGCGTGGTTGCGGTGGACGAGAACAACGCTTTGGTTGTCTTGAAAGCACCAATGCCCATCATGGTCAGCATGCCTGCTGGTCAAGACTGGTCCATCTTGACTGAAGGTTCCATGGTGAACGGTCATGTGGAATCCGGCGCAGGGTTCCTTCCGGTCGCTGAAGGCTGAGTTCAGAACCTATGTCTTCAACGCGGGCTTTCAGCGGGCTGGTGAGAGACGTTCAGAGAAATTGCTGATGATCTGCCGTCAAGACGGATCTGAGGTCGGCTTGACTTCAGCCGGTGATTCCTGAGGGATCTCTTTCAGCAGACGTTTGACCACATCTTCCACTCGGCTGGGCTGCAGACCACAGGCACGGACAATGCCTTTGTGATCCACCACCAAGTAGGTCGGCCAATATTTCAGGCGGCAAGCTTGGGCACTGCGGCCGCTTTTGCTCTCGCTGTCCAGGACATCGACCGCCATGGGGTAGTCGGCTTTCAAGGGGCCAACCACCTGTTCGATGCGTTCTTTTCCGCGTCGAGCGTCATGAATACCAATCAAGACAAAGGGCTGATCCTTGTACTTTTTGGCCAGCTCAACATTCTTGGGCAAAGCCCGCCGACATGGGCCACACCACGTTGCCCAAAAGTCGATGACCATGACCTTGCCTTGGTTGTTGTTGACATCAACGGGTTCACCACGCCAGTTTTCTAAGGACAGCTTGGGAAGAGGTTTCCCTTCCATTGCGACGTTGTCGGCGTACCGCTGGCCTCCTCGGGTGTAAAACCAGCTGTTGGGGAATGTTGAAGTCGCTTCGGTGGTTTCGGGCGCTGCGACCGGGCTCTTCATGGGCACCAATGGTGTGGCCGGCACACTCTGTGGTGGTTCAATGAAGCAGCAAAGCAAGAATGTGATCATCGTCATGGTTATTGTCCTTCACCGACAATACTGAGTCCACCAATAAAAGCCAGCCAGTCTTCCCGGGCGGCATCCACCGTGGCTTCGGGTCCCGTGAGTCTGATGTGGAGAATTTCTCTTCCTGGCGCTCGCACGATAGCGGCTAAGAAGGCCATGCCATCTCGTGGGCTGGGCATCCCCATACCCTGATACTTGCCTCTCAGTTCGACCAGCACTGTAGGGAACGGGGCGTTTGGCATGGGATCCACAATCGCTTGCCCAGGACCTCCAGTTGGTTCTTGGAACTGACCTTCCCATCGATCAATGTTGGCTTCGTCACTTCCACGAATGCCAGCAAAAATGGCCAGTTCACCTTGATCGCCATCTCCTTGGGCTGGAACCACAAAAGTTGCCGCACGAAACTGCCGTGGTTCGGGTCGGAGGGTCCAACTGGCAGGGATTGGTGCTTCGAATCCTGCGAATCTGGCTTGGGTGGCACCGTCGGTGCTGGGCGTGGGCAGCCTGTCACTGCTCGAGGTGGAATCTGAGGGGATCGGTTCAGAACTCGGCCCCGCGAGCTGTGATGCCGCGGGCTGGTTGGGGGGTTCCGGGATCTTTCCGACTTCGGTCGGTTCCTCCGCACAACTGGCAAGGAACAGCATCAACATCGCAATTTGAATCCTCATGCGTCTATCGTACGTTGCATCATGGTTCAAAGTTGCGAACTTCACACCGATGTCCTGCTCAAGCCCTCTGGAGGAGGGCCTGGTGGAGTGAGTTGGCAGGATGGTGTGGTGAGTGGCCTAGAGGCTAGCCCCGGGAAATCGGTGCCCTGCATTGTGCCAGCGTTTGTGGATCCCCATGTTCATCTGATTCTTGGTGCCCGCCATGCCCAGCGGGCTGACTTTTCGAATTGCAGTTCACGCGAAGAATTCACCCGTTGCTTGGAGATGGCTCATCGCGATCAACCTGACGGTTGGTTGATTGCGGGAGGGTGGGATGCCGGCCGACTTGGAGCGACTCCCGATCGACTTTGGCTGGAACATGTTGGTGATCGTCCGTGTGTTCTTTGGAGTCGAGACATTCATGTGGCGGTGGTCAATGATGCGGTCTTGGCACAACTGGATGTATCGCCGATTGAAGGAGGCTGCTTTCATCGCGACGATACCGGGCAGTTGACGGGTCGTTTGGATGAAGCCGCCGCGTGGCACCGATTGAACCCGATTATTCCCGAGCCAAGCCCATCGTCGGATCGATTCTGCGTCGAGCAAGCGGTTCCCTTGCTCCATTCCCACGGGATTCTTGGGGTTGGCAGCATGGAGTATTTTCGGCATGTCGAATCTGTATTGGCCGAGGGTGTCCCTGGTCTTGATCTTTCGATCACGTTGTTGGACCGCTCTGATGAAGTGAATGCCACGTCTCTGCGAAAAAGGTTCGACCAGCATGTGAACTTGGTGTTGTCGGGCATGAAATCATTTGCCGACGGAACCTTGGGGTCACGTACGGCTTGGATGGATACCCCTTGGACGGACGGCGCACCCAAGGGCTGGCCGCTCGACCACACGGCTGAAGGCACACTGGCAGTTTGGGCCCGACAAGTGCGTGCGGAGGCGCTCGACCCCGCCGTCCACGCCATCGGCAGTGCGGCCGTTGCCGCGGTGTTGGATGCTTTTGAATCGGCTGAAATTGTCTCCGGCCGGATAGAGCATGCACAGTTTGTTCGTGATGTTGATCTTCCACGCTTTCAAGGGCACTGGTGTTCGATGCAGCCGACCCACCACGTGGATGATGCTCGTGAGATCGCCAAATGCGCAGATCCAGCCCTGGCCTTTCGATTCCGATCGTTGCACGAAGCGGGTGGCCAGTTGGTCTTCTCCAGCGATTGGCCTGTCGTCGAAGCCGATCCACTTCATGCAATGCTTGAAGCGGTTCGGCCGGAGCGGTCTGAATCTGTTGATGTCCTAACCGCACTTGAGGCCGTAACAACCGCCGCCGCCCGTATGGTTCGTCTGCCAGATCCGACCATTCGAGTTGGAGGACCAGCCTCATTTGTTGCGTTGGATGAGGATCCTCGAGAGGCTTTGCCCCAAGGCCGACTGCCAAACATCTTGGCGACCGTCCGGCATGGGAAAGTGGTCTATGGTGATTTGCCATGAGTTCAAGCGTCGAGACATTACGTGATGCTCTGTTGACCCGAGACTGGACGATCTCAACCGCAGAATCTTGTACGGGGGGACTGTGCGCGGCAGCGTTGGTTGACCTCCCCGGTTCAAGCACGTGGTACTCCGGGGGTGTTGTGGCGTACTCCAACACCATCAAGCATGAATTGTTGGCCGTCCCGAAGGATGTTTTGCTGGAGCATGGTGCGGTGAGTGAACCCGTGGCTTTGGCAATGGCCGCAGGCGTGCGCTCGCGGTGTTCAAGCACGGTTTCGTGTTCGACCACCGGCATTGCAGGCCCTGGTGGTGGGACTCCTGACAAACCGGTGGGCTTGGTCTGGATTGGCATCGCCACGCCATCAAGAACTCAAGCCCGTCGGTATCTCTTTTCCGGAGATCGGTTGTCTGTTCGTCAACAAACTGTTGACGCATGTTTCGAACTTTTGTTGGAACAGATTCAGTCGTGAACCAAGTTCTTGTTGCCTTTGGCGCCAACCTCGGCCATCCCGTCCAGACGTTTCATTCGGCCTTGGATCGATTGGTCGCAGATGACATCCTGAGGTCCGTGCGATGCAGCCCCATTTTTTCGACACCTCCGGTGGGTGGTCCAGTTGATCAGCCGGACTATGCCAACGCCGTTGTCACCGGGCGGACCACTTGCGGCCCTCGTGAATTGTTGATCCGTTTGCTGGAGGTGGAGCGGATTTTTGGCCGGGATCGTGATCGTGAGATTCGTTGGGGCCCGAGGCGTTTGGATCTTGATTTGATCGCGTTTGGGGATATTCGATGTTCGGTTCCAGGGTTGGACTTGCCTCATCCTCGAGCGCAGGAACGTCCTTTTGTCATGGGGCCGTCCCAAACTCTTCCCCTCGAGGAGATTCCAGGCTCAATTCGAGAAATCGTTCGATCCTTTTCCTCACAATGGCCGAAAGAACAACTAGGTCAGGAGGTCTTTCAATGTTCTTAACCGTTTGTTCTTTGGGTGTCTGTTTGCTTCTGCCAGCGGATTCAAGTCAGGATGCTGTTCAGGGCCCGGAACTGACCAATGAAGAAAATCGTGACAGTCTGATTCGGTTTGAGAACGTCCGAGACCATCTTCGCCAACGAGAAACGTACACCCTTGAATTGCAAGAATCTGTTCAGTTTCTCAACCTCGATCCAACCCAAAGTCGCCAGATGCTCCGACGAGATCTCGGAAATTTTGAATTGGTGACACAGAACACCCGCTCGGTGTTGCTCGACAACAACTTTGGATTTTTCAATTCCACCAAGCCAGAGCGCTGCGTTTGGCGACCGGCAGAGGGTTCATTTTTTGACGAAATTGGGCTCCTCAAGAACGTGGTTTGCACCTTTGTCGCATTTGGTTCAGAGAAGCCAACCCAAGAGATTCTCCTCAAGCTCGGTTTAGGCTTGGACGACACGCTGAAGTTTGGATCCCTGTCCGAGGTGGTTCATGACATCCATGGCACCCTTGAGCGAATCACGCTCGAGACCCAACGCGGGAAAACCCACTGGGATATTGATCCTGAATCGCGTCTGGTGATGCGTCTTTCTACAGACTATTCCCCGCCGGATACCCCGGAATCAGTCCGTATTCGCCGGACCATCGACTGTACTTGGCAATTCCCCAAGACGCTTGATCCACCTATTGCCTTTGATCCGGAGGATCGAACCAAATATCCAACCATAGAAGGTCTGTTTACTTGGGAGAATCCGCAATCGGGTGCTTCACCCACTGGCGGTATGCCTGGCGATGTGCTCCCGACCGTGGAGTTGAATTCATTTTCAGGCCAACCTTGGTCTTCGAAGTCGATCGTCGGCCAGGAGCACTTGTACTTGTTTTGGAACTCTTCCAACGCGCCATCTCGACTGCTGATTCGATCTCTTCAAGGCCTCTCCAACAACCCAAAAGGTTGTGATTTGACCTGCCTGAATGTGGCGGAACCTGGATCGATCGACGCTGAGCGCTGGCAAAAGGCCTCGGAGACGTTTCGTGCGCTTCGCGTTCCGGGCGTGCGATCGCTGTTTGACCCTTCCTCAAACCTGTACAGCGCGTTGCAAGTGAGCGAACTGCCATTGCTTCTTTATGTTGGAAACGATGGCACCATTCAGGGGAGATGGGCTGGAAAGCTCCAACGTCAAGTTCCAGAGATTATGAAAGCTGTCCTGTCGGACTGAGTCGTACCCGTTCGGGAAATGACATTCAATGCTTCGACAGTTGTCGACCCAGGATCCGGGCCCAAGGTCCGCATCAGTCCAAGAGAACTGATGCGGAGAGAAGAGAGAGAGTTGTCGACCCAGGATCTGGGCCCAAGGTCCGCATCAGTCCAAGAGAACTGATGCGGAGAGAAGAGAGAGAGTTGTCGACCCAGGATCTGGGCCC
>CAXBRK010000085.1:0-8491 GCA_963978155.1 uncultured Phycisphaera sp.
ATTGGTTCGGTCTTCTCCTGAACGTAGATGCGCTCATCCTTCTTGGCCAAACTGATCACCATGGGCGGCTTGACCGAGAGGTCAGCAAAAGCCTCCATGGCGGCGTGCAACTGTCCCAATCCTCCGTCAATCAGAATCAGATCGGGGTACAGCTCTTCGCCCACCCCCGCATCTCGATACCGACGCGACACCACTTCCCGAATGGCCGCGTAATCGTCGTTGTCCACAGTGCGGATCTTGAACCGGCGGTACAGATCTTTGAAGGGTCGGCCGTCCACAAAACAGACTTTGGAGCCCACCGTTTCACCACCTTGCAGGTGAGCAATATCGATGGCCTCCATTGACCGGATGGGCAACGTCAACCCCAAAGTGCGCTGCAAGGACTTGAGCGCAGGCGCCGGATCTCCGCTGAACACCGTGACTTCCGGTTGCCACTGCACGCCATCTTTGGCTCGCTTCTCCCGATCGTCCAATTTCTCGATCGCGCTGATTCGGTCACGCAACTTGGCCGCATCTTCAAAGCGCAAATCCGCAGACGCTTGGCCCATCTCTTCACGAAGCTCCCGCAACATGGTGGATCGCTTTGAGCCCAGGAATCGAACAAACGCATCAACATCACGCCGATACGAAGCCTTTGAAATGCGATCCGCACAAGGGGCGGTGCACTGCCCAATCGAGTGCAACAGGCAGGGCCGAAAGCGGCGGTTTTTGGGATCACCATCTTCGATGTCCAAATGACAGGTGCGGTATCGAAACACCCGTTGCAACAATTGCACCGCTTCTCGCAGCGCGCCGGCCGACGCGAAGGGGCCGAAGACTTTCGCGCCCCGGTAGTCCTCATGGGTGGGTTCTCGAGTGATGAACACCCCCGGAAAATCATCCCGCATCGTCACCACCAAATATGGAAAAGTCTTGTCGTCGACCAATCGCGTGTTGAACGGGGGACGGGTGTCCTTGATCAGACGCGATTCCATCAGGAGGGCTTCCCACTCCCCGTCGCATTCAATGGTGTCGATGGCATCGATTTTGGCCAGCATCGGCTGCTTCTTGGGCCCCAACTCCGCCGACGGCACGAAGTACGACGAGACACGGTTTTTGAGGCTGCCCGCTTTGCCCACGTACAGGACATGCCCATCCACATCCTTCATCAAATACACCCCAGGCCGCTCGGGGAGGGCCTTGGCCAAGGCCGAAAGACGGCTTCGACGCACGTCCCAAGCCTCTTTTTGGGGTTCTGGAGGGGGCATAACGCGACTCTAGCGGTGAAAAGAGCAGGTTTCAGTCCCGCTCTGCCCGAGATTCGCGTAGAATTCATTGTTCAAGGCTCGTCGTGAGCCCATGTTTCGCTCTTCCGATTTCGGAAAGGATAAACCAATGAAGATCTTCTCCATCATCGCTCTCGCGGCCATGGGCTTCCTCGCCGGCTGCCAATCCTGCCAAGACTGCTGCGGCTCCTGCGACGACCACGGTCACTCCCACGGCGCTATGGAAGCCGAATGCTGCGGCAAGTGTGGCGGCGCTGCCCCAGGTGCGGTCGAAGCCTGCTCCAGCAGCTGCTCCGATTCCTGCAAGGCTGCTTGCGACAAGATGGCTGCCCCAGCTGCTGCTGAGCCTGCCTCTTGCGCTTCCGAGTGCTCGTCCTCCTGCGGCAAAATGAAAATGGCTGCCCCTGCGGCTGCCGAACCCGCATCCTGCGCCTCCAAGGCCGAATGCGGTGGCTGCCCCTTCTCCAAGAAGGACTAAGACCAGCCTTCCCATGCTGAATGCACGGCCGTCCTTCGGGGCGGCCGTGTTCGTTTCTGACTTCCATCAGACGCTTGATTTCGCTACAATTTTGGATTCCCCACCGGTCGTGGTGACTTTTGGGGATGTCTTTTCAAACCGCCCTTCGGGGCACCCCTGAAGCGCCCTTGGGCGGACATGCCTCCAACGAGGATTCACCACCATGCCCCGCCGGTGTCGCTGCACGAGAAAGGCTTGATGCCAATGTCGACTGTTCAAACCCTCGTTGATTCTGGAATTCACTTCGGCCAACGCCGCACCAACTGGAATCCGAAAATGGCTCGCTTCATCTTTGGCGAGCGCAACAAAATTCACATCATCGATATCCGCGAGACCCTGAAAGGTCTGCTTTTGGCTCAACGCTTCATCGAGCAAGTGGTGGCCTCGGGCAAGGATGTCTGCTTTGTGGGCACCAAGCGTCAAGCCAAGGACTCCATCGCCAAGTACGCCACCGAAGTCGGCATGCCCTTCGTGAACGAACGATGGCTCGGTGGCATCCTCACCAACTTCCGCACCATTCGTGACCGCTTGGGCCGCTTGGAAGAACTCGACCGCTTGGTGGAATCCGGTGAAATCGACACCTACTCCAAGAAGATGGCCAGCCAACTCATGCGTGAGCGACGCAAGATCACCCGCAACCTCGATGGCATCCGCACCATGGAAAAAATGCCTGGCGTTCTGATGGTGGTTGACGTCAACCGCGAGACCAACGCGTTGCGTGAAGCACGATCCCTTGGCATCCCAACCATTGGCTTGGTCGATACCGACGGCGATCCCGACTTGGTCGACATTGCCATCCCCGGCAACGACGATTCGATCCGTGCGGTTGAAGCCGTTCTTCGCGAGCTCTGCGCTTCCATCAGCCGTGGCAAGGGACAACGAACCGCCCAAGCCGAAGGCGATGACGCCGCCGCCGCCAGCTCTGGCGACGAGGATGCCGCCCCCACCCGACGACGTCGCTCCAGCCGCGCCAGCTTCCGTTCGGATGACGGTGGCGCTCCAGAAGCCGAAGCCCCAGCCACCGAAGGCTGAACCACCTGTTCCCATTCGTTCCTCGAACACCCCCACGTATCCACACCAAGGAATCCAACTGTGAGTTTCACTGCCGCTGACGTGAAAGCCCTCCGGGAAAAAACCGGCCTGGGCATGATGGACTGCAAAAAAGCCCTCACCGAACACAACGGTGACGCTGCCGCCGCCGAAGAATGGCTGCGCGAGCAACGCAAAGGCAAGATGGACGAGCGGACCGAGCGTGCCGCTGGTGAAGGACGCATCGCCGTTCGCACCGGTGATAGCTGGGCCGCCATGATCGAAGTCATCACCGAAACCGACTTCACCGCCCGCAACGACGACTTCGTCGCCATGGTCGATAAGGTTGCCGATCACGCGGTGAACTGCCCCGCCGGCTGCATCACCGCTACCGACGAGATGACCAAGACGATCGATGACATGCGCATCGTGACCGGCGAGAACATGAGCTTCTCCCGTGGCATCAAACTGGAAGGTGGCAACTTCGGGGTGTACATCCACCACGACGCAAAGCGGGCCGTGATCCTTCAGTTTGATGGCGATCTCGATGCTGACTCCGCCAAGGGCATCTGCCAGCACATCACCTTCCACGACCCGATTGGCATCGACGAGACCTCCGTCTCCGCCGACAAGATCGAAGAGATCCGGGCCGCCGCCATCCAAGAAGCGGAAGAGTCCGGCAAGCCCACCGAAATCGCCCAAAAAATGAGCGAAGGCAAAGTTCGCAAGTACTTGGAAGAGAACACCCTCATCCACCAGAAGTACGTGCTGGACGAGTCCAAGAAGATCAAAGAAGTGCTCGGCGGCGCGACCGTCAAGACCTTCGTCCGCTACACCTTGGGCGGCTGATCTCCTGAACAACCCAGAATTTTGCGGGACGCTTCGGCGTCCCGCTTTTTTGTTTCCCGTACGCTTTCGCCATGACTTCCCCCGATGTGATGGCCGCCCTTCGTCTCATGGAGGGTGGGCGACTCCGCGAAGCCGCCCTGAAACTGAAGCAACTCCGCGAAGGGCACCCTGATGCGGCCGATGTCTTGCAGGCCGAAGCCATGGTGGCCATGCGACGGGGCGATTTTGTCACCGCCGAAAGTGCCTGCGCGGCTTGGGAGCACTGCATGCCAAGCCAGCCCTTGCCCAAAGCCAGATTGGGCACGGCCCAACTGCACCAAGGACGCTTCGACGACGCACGATCGACTCTCGACCAAGCCTTGGCGGATCACCCAAACGATCCGCACCTCACCCGCGCCCGAGCAGAATTGGCTGAACGCGAAGGCCACCCCGAAGACGCGTGGCAACGGCTTGAGCCTCTGCGTGAACACGAAGATCCGGGCATCCGCGCCGAAGCCGCTCGGGTCGCGCTGTCGGCGGGGCATGCGGAGATTGCCCAGGCCGGAGCGGAGTCGTTGCTGCGAGACACCGCCGTGCCCACCATCGTGCACCGAAGAGCGGCCTTCGTTCGCGCTCGCGCTTTGGAAGCCCAAGACCAATTGGATCTGGCGTGGAGTGCGTACGTGGCCGCCAACCGAATCGGCGCCCGCCCGTTCAATCCAGATGCCTACGACGAATACGTCAATCAGATCATCGCCGCTTTCCCTTCCAGGCCCGATGAAAACCAAGAACCACTGGCGGAAGACGTGGTCCTCATTGTGGGCTCACCCCGCACGGGATCCAGTTTGCTGGAACGCATTCTTGACGCCCACGCCGATGCCCAGGGACTGGGTGAAATTTCATTGGGAGGCGAATTGCTTCAGCACCTTCCCTCCGACGGCCAAAAGCCATGGTTCAGCCGAGCCCACAACCTAAGCGCCGCGGTTCAAACCAAACTGCGTGAGCTGTACCTTGCGCCATTGCGTGAGTTGTCGCCCAACGTCAAGAAACGGGTGGACAAAAACCTCACCAACCTGGCCCGAATTGGCCTGCTTGGAAAACTTCTTCCCGGGGCCACCGCGCTGGTATGCCAACGCGATCCTGTCCCCTGTGGGCTGTCGTGCTTCGTGCAAGATCTTTCCACCGCTGGCTTCCCTTGGTCGAGTGAACCCGATCACATTCGCCGCGCGCTGCAAGCCCAAACTCGGTTGTGCAAGCACTGGCTCGAGACCAAGCCCCTGCGAATGATCGACATGCCGTACGAGTCCTTCGTGGGTGGAGGTGAATCCGCCCAGCGCGAACTCATCGATCGGTTGGGCTTGGATTGGGATCCCGCATGCGCGGACTTCCACCAACCAAGAGGCCGGGGCACCACCACCAGTTCCTACGCCCAAGTGCAGCAGCCCATGCACGCTTCGGCGAACCAAGCCGGAGAAAAATGGGGCGAGCGTTTGGAGCTGTTCCGTTGAACCTGAACGAAACCCTGGCCCGAGGCGACTTCGCTGGCGCTCTGGCCTTGATTCGACCTCTGCTCACCGCACGACCCGAAGATCCAGTGCTGCTTCGACTGGCCGGGCACTGCCTCGCTCGCGTGGGAAGACACGACGAATCGGAACACCACTGGAAGCAAGCACTGCAGATCGTGCCGGGTTGCCCAGAAGCCACGTGCGGCCTGGGCGAACTTCGCTTGGACCAAGGCGATTTCTCGGCTGCACTGAATCTCTTCCAAAGCGCACCATCCAGCATTCGAAGCCAACTTGGCGCTCTTTCCGCCCTTGAGCGCAGCGGCCGACTCGACGAAGCGGTGGCCTTGGTGGAAGCCCACGCCGATCTGCTGCACGACGGGCAGTTTGCCTACGCCGCCGCGGTGGCGCTCGACCGAGCCGGGCAGCCCCAGCGGGCCCTGAACATTCTCCAAGGAGCTTTGGATCAAACCACGAAGCCCGTCGTGCAAAAGCGTTTGTGGTTCCGCATCGGAAGAATCCTCGACGCCGCGGGTGATTATGAAGGCGCGTGGTCGGCGTGGACCAACGCCAACGCGCTGCTGGAGCCCAAGTGGGATCCAGAAAAAACAAGCCGCACCTTCGAAGCCATCAAAGCCATCCCGTTGAAGCCCGGCCCAACACCGTGCGCGGCCACGCCCGTCTTTGTGGTTGGGCTCCCCCGCTGTGGTTCCACGTTGTTGGAGTCCAAACTGGCTTCCCGGCATGGCGTCACCGCCCTTGGTGAAGATTCGAGCCTGCTGCGTGCGGCCCATGCCCTGCCCGGAGGTTGGCCCAAAGGTGCCGCAGAATTTCAAAAGTCCACGCGGCCAGAAGGATGGTGGTCTGAATCAGGAGAGACCACCACCTTCGTAGACAAAAACCTCTTCAACCACTTGGTGCTGCCCTTCATCTTGCACGTGTTGCCCAACGCCCGCTTCATCCACTTGCGTCGCAATCAAGCCGACACGTTGTTGTCGTGCTTCGCCGAACCACTGCCCGCACGGTTGCACCCGTGGACCACCTCCCCGGGCCGACTTTCCCAATACGCAGCGTTGCACAATGACCTCATGTCCCATTGGTCAAAGCAAATGCCCACAGAACAATGGCTCGAAGTCTCATACGAATCCATGGTGCAAGACATGGATGCGACCTTGCGCACCGTTGGCCATTTTGCTGGAATCAATGTCGAGCAGCAGAAATCAAAGGGTGAAGCAGCTGCGCCCAAGCCCATCACCATCAGTTATGAACAGTTGGGCACGGTCCGCACCGATCGCACCGGTCGTGGGCAACGCTACGAAGCGTGGTTCACTCGTTGATGATTTGGTTGGGCCCTTTGCCCGCTTTCTTCTCGTACAAACCGTCCCCCGCCTTTTGGTACTTGGTGAAACCAAGTCGGTCAAGGTTCTTGTCCGAAAGCTTCTGCGCGGTAGCGTGGTCGGACCAGTCACCCAAGATGGTGGGTCGAGCGGGAATGCGGCGGCACGCCTGTCCGGTTTCGGGATGCTCCGTGAGAGGATCGGCGCTCATGGGCTGCACAACTTCGAAGATCTCTCCTTCGGAGCCATCATCCTCAATGCACTGGTAGACGTAAGTGGGCATCGCTCTATGTTACGCGTCTGCGTACCGGGGGTAGTCGGTGTATCCCTCGGAACCTCCGCCATAAAAGGTGGACTCGTCGGGTTCCGCCAGAGGCAGATCTTCTCGGATCCGTCGTCCCAAATCGGGGTTGGCAATCAGCAGCCGGCCAAACATGACCGCATCGCAACGGCCTGAGGCGTACGCCGCTTTGGCGTCCTCCACCGTCATGCCTCCCCCCGCCACGTACCGGCGCTGGCCGTCTTGACCATCGAAGGCCTGCCGAAGTCGAGCGCAGATGGCATCGAGTCCTGGCTCACGCTCTCCGACCACGAAGCTTTCCACCACATCAAGATGGTGCAGGTTTCGTTCAGCCAAGGCATCGGCCAAAGCGCCATAAGTGCCCATGACATCAGGCTCGCCCCGGTCTTCGTTGACGTCGGCGTAGATCGGAGACACTCGGAACCCCACCCGGTCCGCGCCCAAAACCGAGATGGCCGCGTCGGTCACTTCCAGTGCAAACCGCATGCGGTTCTCCAAGGATCCGCCGTAAGCATCGATTCGGTCGTTGATGCCAGAGCGAAGGAATTGTTCCACCAAATACCCATTGGCCCCATGAATTTGGACCCCATCAAACCCGGCCAGCTCGGCCAGCTCGCACGCCCTTCGATACGACGCCACCACGTTCGGAATTTCATCGGTGGCCAAGGCACGGGGTGGTGAGCACTTCACCCGCTTGTAGTCAGGACCAACCACCACGTGCCGCGGTGCCGCGGTGTTGGTGGAAGAAACCGGCGCGCCACCACCCGGTTGCAAATCCACGTGACTCATTCGACCCACGTGCCACAGTTGACAGAAGATCTGCGACCCCGCGTCGTGCACCGCTTGGGTCACAGGCTTCCAGGCCTCCGCTTGCTCTTCGGTATGAAGGCCGGGCGTTCGGTAGTACCCGTGTCCCTCGGGACAGACCGGGGTGGCTTCGGTCAGCAACACCCCTGCACCTTCTGGCCCCGAACGCTGCGCGTAGTACTCGGCGGCGTGGGGACCGGGCACATTGCCGGGCAGATCGGCCCGCAAGCGGGTCAACGGCGCCAGCCACAAGTCAGCAGAGGGAATCATGCCATCAAGCCTTCCATTTGATGCCGCAGCCAATGCTGGGCACTTGCTCTTGCGGAACCGAACGACCGGCGATCAACGCATCTAGGGCCGCCCGAAGATCCGCACCGTCGGCTTTCGTACCGGAGTCCGGCCTGCTGGCATCGAGCTGGCCCCGATAGACCAACGCATTGTTGGCGTCAAAGACGAAGAAATCCGGAGTGCACTCGGCCCCGTAGGCCTTGGCCAACTCCTGCGATTCGTCATAGAGGTACGGGAAAGAGAGCCCCCACGACTTCGCGGTCTCCACCATCTTGTCCGGGCTGTCATCGGGGTAATTCACCACGTCGTTCGCGCTGATGCCCACGATGCCGATGCCTTGTCCAGGGTAGTCCTGACCCAGCCGGGCCAGTTCCTCGGCAATGTGCACGACGAACGGGCAGTGGTTGCACATGAAAATGACCAGGGTTCCTTTTGAACCTTGGACACCAGCAAGCGTGTGATCGGTGCCCGATCCATCCGGAAGGGCGAAGTCTGGGGCGGTCGTACCGAGGGGCACCATCTGTGAAGATTTTGGGGGCATGGCATGTCTCCTAAGCGGAATGAAAGCCTAGCCCGTTCGGGAGCCCCGTACACTCCATCCCATGGAACCCATCAGC
>CAXBRK010000086.1:0-8382 GCA_963978155.1 uncultured Phycisphaera sp.
GGGCGAAGGGGGTCGTATCGGGGGGGTTGGGTGGGATCAAAAGGGGTCTCGGTGTCGTGAAGCACGAGTGCGGTCCGAAGCTCCAACAGGTCATGGTTCCGCCGATCCCCGAGGGGACCTCGCTTGGTTTGGACCCGCTGGTCCAGACTGAGACGAAGCAGGCTGGCTTCAGAGCGTTGTTCCACCAAGGGATCCCACGCAGCGGCGGCATCCACTGAGTCTCCAGTGACGTTGACCTGGGTCAGCGTCAAAGAGGGTTCCAACAGCCAGCGCAATCGAGAGAGTCCAAGATCTGGGCGTTCTACATCCTCAAAGATGCGTTCCAGGGTGGTGGTGATCTCAAGGCCGCCGCCAAGAAGACCTTGGGGATCACTGACATTCTCAATACCGTCCCACCATGCGGCACCGCCGAAAATGAAGGGCACCATGCGGAAGGAGCCCACCGACCTGGCAAATCGAAATTCATGTCTGGTGTGCGCACGGGTGACGTATCCGTTGCCAAGTCCCTGATCTTGGAGCCAAGCGTCAAAGCTGTAGAGGGGGTCTCCCTCAATGAGCGCACCTCGCAACCCCCGTGACTCTGGACTCTCGGGGTCCAAACGCCATCGCAAATAACCAAGGCCTGAACTTGCGTTGTACAGCACGCCGGGGGCAATCGGACGCCCCGCCACTTGATGGCGAAATTCAGGGAGTCGATCGGCGGTCGCCCCAACTGAGGCCAATTCCCAGCCAGTTCCTACCCGTCCATCCAAGTTGCCTGAGGCTTCAATCTCGATGGTGGCATCGTCGGAAGGTCGGCTGACCACAACGCCGGAGTTGGTGGACGGCCCCGCTTCAAATCGGTTGCGTTCCCACGCACTCAGCCAGGTTGGATCTGAGGTGGCGTACGCACTGGTATCGACGTTCCAGCCATCGCGTCGATCCCGCCGTCGGAATTGCAAGGAGCCGCGGAGGTTTCGCTGTGGTTTGATTTTCACTCCTGCGCTGGTGCGATCGGTGCCATCGTCGTATTGCATTTGCAAAGCGAGGTCGGTGGACTTCGTTCGGGCGTCTAGGGTGATCCCGGGGCCTCGACCGTCGGCATACCGAGTGCCAACTTCACCATTTCCCAAATCATTTGGGAGGTTCCAGTCCACGGTGGACACCACGCTGCCGGACAGATTCTGTACCCCTAAACCATAAAGAGGCTGTTCATCCAGTCGTCCTGAAGCATTAAATGGCACCCCGACATCTCGTCCTCCAACTCGAAGTCTCGCGTTTTCGGTCGAGAACCGGAATTGATCATTTTGTGCGTTGACTTCAAGACGATCTGAAGCAATGGCAAGGTGGCCATCTCGCCACGTCGAGACCGAGATTTGTCCATTCTCGAGCCTCCAACCACCTTCCGCGGTCCGGCGGACTTCTTCAGCAACCAAAGTCAGGGGGCGACCGGAATCATCTTGCATTCGAATGACCGGATCGGGTACCACGGCTTCGCCGGTTTGGAAATCCCACCAAATTCGGTCGGCGTGCAAATCGGCCTGGTTGGCCAGCCCTCGGATCCGAACCAATCCTTCGAGATACGCGCCTTCCAGCATGCTTGCGTCGGCCCGTCCCTCTCGGATGGCTTCCGCCAGCTCTGGTTTTCCAAAGAGCACCGCCCGGCGGGCGGTGAGGTTGAGGCGGCTGCCGATTGGCCCGCGGTTGGCCGGGACTTCAAGGTCGAGGCCACGGCTGATGACAATTTCGCTGCGTTCGGATCCTTGGTTGAATTCCAACGTCCCGGCGAAAAGGCGCACATCGCCGATGGGTTGAACCAGCGGCAAGGCGTTGGTGCCTTTCGGTCCTTCGGCGGTAGGCGCCGGGAGTGACTCGGGACTGGCTTCGATTCCGATTTGCGGTTGTTGAGCACCAGAGGCTCCAGCCGCAATCTGCGCCAGGCGGCGCGCCAGTGCTCGTTCCGCCACGCCGATTCGAGGGTCTTGGACCGGGGTATCCAACAACAGTCCGGTGTCCAAAGTGACTTCGCCGGTTGTGGTGGCCGTGACCAGAACGGAACCATCGCGCAACACCACCGAAGAGGTGCGGGATGGCTGATCCAGCCTTTCGAACCATGCGGCCAGTTGGGTCACGGTTCCGGCCCCGGTTTCGACCCGGTTGATCCAGACCTGTACCCAGTTGCCACGAAGTTTGATGTCACCAATGGTGATTTTGACTCGACCTTCGAGTGTCAGACGGCGCGTGTCGTCCACCAGATTGCCCGTGGCGCGATCGGACTCGATCCGTACCGTTCGGTCGGCTGGGACCACGGGCAGAATCCAGCCTCCGAGTGATTTGCCGTCAACTGTTTGCGCCGAAGCCACCGGGGCAAACGCCGAGAGGAGCGTGACCAAGATTCCAGAAACCTTCAGTCCTGACACGAGACGGATGGTACGTCGAGGGCGCGAAGAGCGTGGGGTCGTACACTCTCCACATGCCACGAGGCGAAGGTGAATCTGACGGCGGAAACCGGCTGATCCGGCTGCTTCGTTTGATGCGCATGATTGAGGCGCGTCCGGGGCTCGGTTCCGCCGAACTGGCGGCAGAGTTGCAGGTGTCTGAGCGAACCGTTTTTCGCGATGTGGATGCCATGAAAGTCGCGGGAGTTCCGGTCAAAGCCCGACGCCAACTGGGGGGGTACGTGATTGAAGGGGAGGTGCTGTCTTCGGCCCGAGGTCTGGAGGCCGACGAGTTGGCCGCGCTGCGGGTCTTGGTGGAAGAAGTCGCCGGCAAGGGGCAAGTGCCGTACCTCGATGCGGCTGATCGTGCGGTCCGTCGCTTGGCTGAACAGTCCAGCGATGCCGCTCGGGACGTGGCCGAGAAATTGCGAGGTCGAATCACCGTACGGCTCGCACCAAGTGCTGACGATCCGGAGGCCGCCGCGCCAGTATTCCAAGCGCTTCAGCAGGCCATGTTGGACAACACTCGGGTCTTGTGCCGGTACGAATCGGCCCGCCTCGATGGCAAGGAAGCTGTGTTCGAGTTTTCGCCCTGGCATCTTTTGGCCGCTGAGCGTGGTTGGTACGTCTTGGGTTGGCGATCCGACCGGGAATCGGTTCGATGTCTGAAGGTTTCACGATTCATCAGCGCGACCTCGACGGGGGAGGCGGCCCACCGTGCCACCGACTTTGATTTGGATGCATGGCTTGCGGGTGCTTGGTCCATGGTGCCTTCACCGACGAAGTACGACGTCTCTCTTTTGGTGGATCCTGAGTTCGTCTCCACGATCTGTGAAATTCGCTGGCACCACTCGCAAGAATCGCATCCGATGCCGGATGGTCGATGGCGGCTGACGTTCCGGGTTGCCGGGCTTGATGAAATCAAATGGTGGATCTTGGGTCGGGGGCCGGCGGTCGTGGTGGAGTCGCCCCCGGAGTTGGCCACTGAAGTTGCATTGTTGGCGAGAAGAACCGCTGCTCGTTACGACAGTTGAGTGGTTCTTTACGACGGTTGAGAGGTTCTCACTCTCTTGACGTGAATGACTGTTCTTGCAGATGGATCAAGATGCATTACGATCGTTGACATCATGAAGACCTCACGATCGATGTTGGACATTCTTTGGGTTCGATGGGCACTTCTTCAGGTGATCTTGCTGCCGTTGCCCATTCTCATCAGCAGCGGGGCCTTGAATTCCAAGCAGGTCAACCCTGATGGTTCCGTGTTCAGCGCCACCTACCACTTCACGTGGGATGCTTGGTTGGTTCTTCTTGTTCTTCCCGTCTTGTGCGTGTGGTGGAAGCCCATCCGAAACGCATGCACGCGACTGGCCTGAGTGAATCACTCGGTTAAGCCGTCGTCGAGGCCGAGCAGCGCGTCGACATATGGCTCGGGGTCGAACACTTCAAGATCTTCTGGTCGCTCACCGGTCCCAACAAATTTGACGGGGACGCCAGTGTGTTCACGAATGGATAGGGCCACGCCGCCGCGGGCCGTGCCGTCCAGTTTGGCCAGAACAATGCCATCAATCGCCGCCGCGGCCAAAAAGTGTTCGGCTTGTCGCAAGCCGTTTTGACCGGCCGTGGCATCAAGCACCAGCAGGCTTTCGTGTGGGGCGTTGGGAATCACCCTGCCGAGGACATCTTTGATTTTGGACAGTTGTCGCATCAGTTCTTCTTGAACGTGCAATCGGCCCGCGGTGTCCACGATGAGAAAGTCAGCGTTTCGGGCCACGGCGGCTTCGGCGCCGTCCCAGGCCACTGCCGCCGGATCGGCCCCTTCTTTGCCTTTGATGATGTCCACGCCTAGACGCTCGGCCCACACTTCCAATTGGTGCACGGCCCCGGCCCGGAAGGTGTCGGCGGCGGCAAGCACCACTTTTCCTTCGGCGGAAAACCGTTTGGCCAGTTTGGCGATGCTGGTGGTTTTTCCGGCACCGTTGACGCCCACCACCAAGAGGACGGTGGGGCCTTGTTCGGCACGGGTGATGTTCCCACGGTGGTCCCCTAAGCGTTCGCGAAGGTCTTGGGCCAAGTGGTCCCGAGCTTCTTCCCCGGTCGTGACCGTCCCTTGGCGCCAAGCTGTCCGCAGGGATTCGACCAAACTGGTGCTCAATGCCGGGCCGACATCGGCTCGAAGCAGCGAAGCTTCGATGGTTTGGAGTGCATCTTCATCAATCTTGCGACCGGCCAAGGCGCCAAAAACACCGGTCAGAGCGGTGCGGGTCTTGGTCAATCCTGAACGAAGTGCTTCAGTCGCCCGGCGAAACAATCCCATGGTCTGCTTCTCCAGATTGATCTTGGTTGCGTTGGCGTTCTCGTTGCAATCGATCGAGTACACCGTTGATGAAGCGTGGGCTTTCTTCGGTGCTGAACTCCCGGGCCAAATCGATTGCCTCGGAAATCACAACTTTCCATTGCTCGGGGGACTCGGTCATCTCTTGCGCAGCGAGGCGCAAGATGGAACGGTCCAAGACCGGTTGGCGGTGCAGTGGCCAGTCGGGGCTCAGAGGATTGAGTTCGTCATCCAAGGTTCGACCGCATTCCCATGTCCGCAACGCGAAATCGACGCCCTCGGCTCGGTCGGCTTCGGAGGCCGCACTGCCTTCCAGCGCCGCGGTCAAACTCTCGGGCGCCGGATCGCCGCCACGATCCAAGATGTACAGGGCTTGGAGGGCCGCCCGCCGCCAGTCTTTGGCCACTCTCATCGCAACGCCCCCATTGTGGACAAGACCCCGGTCACCGCAACCATGGCCTCGTAGCCCTTGTTGTTTGGGTTGTCGGCGCTCCGAGCTTCGGCTTGGGCAAGGGTGTTGGCGGTGATCACCCCGAACCCGACGGGTTTGTGGGTGGTGATGGCCAGTTGGGTGCAGCCTTGCGCGATGGCGTGGGCGATCACCTCATCGTGGATGGTTTCCCCTTTGATGATGCAGCCCAAGACCGCAACCCCGTCAAACCCTTCTTGGAGAAGCGAAGCCGCCAAGACCGGCAACTCAAAAGCACCTGGGGCGGTGAATTCTGAAAGCGCCAAACTGCCTCCAGCGGCGTCGTAGGCCTTCTTCGCACCCTGACGGAGCCCGTCGACGATCTCGGTGTGCCAATTGGCACCCACGACGGCGATACGTGCGGTGGGCGGCACGGTGGCCAAGGGGGTTGGGGTGGTTTGACGCATGAGGACATGATTCTACGCGGCGGGCCGTTTGTGCGGGCTGGTGGGATGAATCCACCAGTGGGGCAGCGCTGCCGGGCGGAGGCGCTGTCCAGCCTCGTGATTCCATCCGATGCCAAGGCCATGAACACTTTGCCCGAAGCCATCGCCAAACGACGTGCTGAAATTTGGGGGCCGATCCCCTTTCCGCACGGCAAAACCATCTCGGATTGTCTGCCCGAACTGTTCTGTGACGGACGCATTCAGCATGTTCATCTGTCCCCTGATGCCATGGATGAGCCTGGCGAAGCGCTCTTGGCGGCGATCGAATCTGCGGTGCAAGAGGTCCCGGCTGGAGTTGGTGGCCGTTTGGAAGTGGAAAAGACCAATGGTGAACTGGTGGGGTACCTCACGTTGCCGAGCGGGGTGGTTGATTTGTCCATCCAAGCCACCAGTGTGCCCTACGCCCAGGACGTGGTGATTCCCATCCGGCCCAGAAGCCGAGTTGCCGGGTGAAACCGCGCCTCTTGATCATCGATACCGATGCCACGGCCGGCCAAGCGGTTCGGTCGGCGGTGTCGGTTTTGGATTGCGAGGTGGAAGGTCCGAAGCCTCTCTCGGAACTCAGCGAAGCGTCTCTGGTTTTGTTGACTCCCCCAGAAGGCGAGTTGGCATCCGCCACGGTGGCTCGCATCCGCGAACGCTTCCCGCGGACCGGGGTGATCGTGCTCACGGGTTGGGGTTCGACGACCGAAGCGGTCGACTGCTTCAAAGCCGGGGCCATGGATTATGTCGAGCGACCGGTGAGTTCAGACCGTCTCGTCAACATCGTCCGTGAGTCTTTGGATCGGTTGTCGCTGCTGGTTCCTGCTGAACCAGCAACCGTGGAAGATCCGTCTTTTGTGTTGGGTTCCAATGCCGCGATGAACCAAGCGGTCCAACTCTTGGATCAGGTGGCGTCCTTGGACGTTGGCGTGCTTCTGACCGGACCCACTGGAAGCGGCAAGAGTCGATTGGCTCGGCGAGTGCATGAACGATCCTCACGAAGCAGCGGACCGTTCGTCGAAGTGTCCTGTGCTGCTTTGGGGGAAGAGCTTCTCGAATCCGAGTTGTTCGGGCACGTGCGTGGCGCCTTCACCGGTGCTGAGCGTGATCGTCGAGGCCGGTTTGAGTTGGCTGAGGGGGGCACCCTCTTTCTGGACGAAATCAACTCGGCTCCGCCAGCATTGCAAGCTCGGCTGCTCCGGATTCTGCAAGAAGGCACCTTTGAGCCCGTGGGTTCGGAGGAGACTCGAACGTGTGATGTGCGGGTGTTGGCCGCCGGCAATGCGGATCTGCACCAGTTGGTCGCACGGGGTGGGTTCCGTGAGGATTTGCTGTGGCGCTTGGCGGTGGTTGAAGTCGACATCCCAAGTTTGTCCGCACGGATGGAGGATCTCCCTCTGTTGGCGCACCATTTGTGTGCGCGCTATGCGCACCGTCTCGCCCGACGCGTTGATGGCTTCGACGCTTCGGCCATGGACGTGTTGTTGTCTTACACCTGGCCCGGCAATGTTCGTGAGTTGGAGCATGCCATCGCACGGGCGGTGGCGGTGACCCGAGGACCGCTGATTTCCGAGGTGGACTTGCCCCCTCGAATTCGGCGACCCCAAGACACACCTGCGGTGCAGTTGGCGGGGGGCTTGCAACAGGATGAACGCGAACGCATTGAAGCCGCTTTGGCCGCCCACCAGCAGAATCGAACCCAAGCCGCGCTGGCGCTGGGGATTCACCGTGCTTCGCTGTACAAAAAGATGAAGCGGTTGGGGATCAGTTGACCCCGTTGAGGTCAAAGGCGGCGTCGTTGGACGCGTTGACCACTTCTTGAGGGACGCCCAATCGACCCAACGCGGCTTCGACCACTCTCTTGGCCACTGGCCCGGCGGTGTATGACCCGGTGTGTCGCCGATTTTCTCGTTCCAAGGCGTACCGGTCCGGGTCGTCAATGGTGCACAGCACCAAGACTTTCGGGTCTTCGGCGGGCGCCCCCATCACAAACGAGCAGATGTAGCGGTCTTCGTACATGCCGTGTTTGATGCCTTGTTCGGGTTTGGCCGATCGCGGCAACTGGGCGGTTCCCGATTTCCCAAAGGCCCGGACGCCTTCGATGCGGAGGTGTTTGGTGTCTTCAACCAAGGGAACCATGGCTTCGATGGAGGCTTGGGCGGTGGCGGCTGAAATCACGGGGATGTGTGCGGGATGGAAATTGGGTCCAGGGTGCAGCAAGTGGATCGGCCGGAGTTCACCACCACTGGCCAAGATCGAGATGCCCTGGAGGAGTTGAACGGCGGTGACCGAGATGTTCTGACCAAACGAAACCGACGTTTGGGTGAAGTGGTTCCAATTTCGAGGCTTTGGTACCAAGCCGCGAGCTTCTGCGGAGAGTTCGAGATGGGTTCGCTCGCCGAAACCGAATGCCAAGACTCGATCACGCAGTGTGGTGGTGCTCATGCGGTCGGCAACATGGGCCATGCACGCGTTTTTGGAGTAACGCAGCACTTGGTCCCATTTCAGATTGCCGCGTCCCGAGACATCACGAATGCGACGGCCATACGACGTCAACCACTCTTTGCCGGGAGGCACCGCGTCGATAAGTTCAGAGGGTTGCACCACGCCTTCTTCGACCGCAATGGCCCAGACGATTGGCTTGAAGGTCGACCCGGGTTCAAACACGTCGCTGATGCAGCGGGGACGACCGACCAATCCGCCTTCTTCTCGGGCGGCATCGGTTGGGGCATCCGG
>CAXBRK010000087.1:0-8172 GCA_963978155.1 uncultured Phycisphaera sp.
GTTCATTGGTGGCTCTGGCGGAAGCATGGGCACCGGGAGTGCAAGATCCACTGCCAGCACTCGACGCTCTTCTGCTGAGAGTCCCGAACCTCAATACTCCACTTGCTTTGCCTCGTACGGTGACTGGGGTGTTGGAACGCCGCCGTGATGCGGTCCAAGGTCTGGCCGATCATGCCGTTCGGCGTGGCTGGTTGGACCCGTGGGATGTCAAAGCGGTTTTCCAAGATCGCGCGATGCGTCGACAGCAGCTGCGTCACCCCGAAGCCATTTTGTCTGACTTGGAATGGACTGAGAGTGAGCTTCTTGATCGAGCTCTCGCGGTGCGTCGCGATGGGAGACGTCTTGATCGCACCACCACTGAAGATGCGGTGGCCATCCCGATGCAAGTGCCTTCTGAATATGTGTCCGCGTTGGAAGGACTTCGACCCGACCGGCCAGATCGGTATTTCGACCTTGCGGAGATCACGCTTGACGGAGGGCACCGTTCGCTTGCCCGTTGGCTGTCTGGTGTCGCGGCTCGATTGGATCCAGAAGGATTCGCGGTATCAACCGCACTCCTGTATGCCGCAACTTCCGAATCTCAGCCAGATATCGATCGATACCGCCGGCTGGCCAAAGCGCTCGGTGCCAAGGGTCTGCCCGGGAGCAACGGCGATTTGATGGTGCTTGCCGATGCGGTGCGCGCCGCTCGGGTCTCTTCGGGGGAAGTGCCCGTCGCAGTCACGAAATACGTGGCTTCGGAGCCGATTGATGCCCACGACCCCTCGTTGTTGGTCTTCGAGGCATGGTGCCGATTCGGGGACCGGGTGGTTGATCCATTGCTCGCATTGCGTTCGGGGATTCATCCACTCCCCGAGGTGTTTCCCGCTCGGTTGGAGTTGGAATTCGATGGTGATCCCAGCCAGCCATGGTTTCGCCGCGGCCGGTGGACCAGTTCCCCAGTTTTGAATCCAACTTCGCGTTAGGCCGTTTGTTCGGTCAAGAATTTCAGCCGGCGTCGGGTCAACTCAAGGAAGTCTTCCATGACTTGGTTGCGTTCAATGGTCCACGTTGTTTTGCCATCCAAGTGGTACACCAGCGAGGTCCAGGCCCAGTGGGTTTCGTAGGGCGGGAGCGTGAGCGAAAGCGACTCACGAATCTTCGCGCGGACCATTTTCACCGGGAGACTTTCCACGAACGCTTGATCGGAGGGGAGGGCGATTTGCAGGTCGGTTGGACTGGGGACGATGAGACCCACAATGTTCTCGGTGTGGGAGGGAAGCCCTGGGGCCATCCAAACGGGACACCATCGCCAAGTGGGACCAAACCATCGGACTTCAGATTGGCACCCCAATCCATCCAAAAATTCCACCATCCGGTCCCAGTACTTCGGTGCTTCCGGGGCGTTGGGCAAGTCGGCACGGAGCTCGCTCATCGTGGGGACGCGGAATCGATCTTCCCATGGCTTGCGTTGTTCTGTCATGACCGAACATTGTACGACGCTTCGTCAATTCCCTGTACGAAGATCCAAGATTCTTGGGGGCAGCCGGTGTGCGCCCTCGACCTGACGTCCCATACCAAACGGGACTCGTGCCACGGAACGCAAGCCCACCCTGCTTGGAGCCGACTCCGCCGGTACAGTGGATTCCATGACAACACCCATTGTGCTTTTGGTTGATGACAATGAAGGCAACCGAGATTTGATGGAGCTTCACCTGGAAGGCCTGCCAGTCCGCTGCATGACGGCCTCAGATGGTCAGGGGGCGCTCGAATCTGTGGCCCAAAGTCGGCCCGATTTGATCTTGCTGGACGTCATGATGCCCAAGATGAGTGGATTCGAGGTGTGCCGGGCGATCAAGAGTGATGAGTCACTCCGAGAGATTCCCGTGGTCATGGTGACAGCGCTGGACTCGGTGGTGGATCAAGACCGGGCGAAGTCTGAAGGGGCGGACGGGTACATGGTGAAGCCCATTGACCGTGAGGGTCTCCGTGCCGAAGTGTGTTCGCGTCTGAAGTTGGACGTTTAAGCCACGGAACGTTCGTCCCGAGCAGCGCACCAGCCTTCTTCCCTTGGTCCGCACGACCAGCACAGGTGCTGAAGGTAGTCCTTGAGTTCTTCTTCGCTGAATGCTTTGAGCCAATCTGCGCTCGCGCTGGGGTTGCGTTCAAGAATCTCCATGACAAGCCGTTCTTTGGTACCCATGTTGAGTGTTCCTTTCGCTCCGGGGTGAACTCTCAATCGGGTGGCGCGCGCGCGGATCGTGAACGCATAACCAGAGTCGGACCTCAATATTTCTCCAGCGCGCGAAATGCGCGCCACACCCTCCAACATCTAGTGCCAGCACTGGTGGTTGGCGCTACATCTAGGATCGAAATTTTTTGTCCATTCTTGCGGCTAATCTCGGAAAGCTCGGTGGCATGTGCGGCAACTGGTGCGGAGGGCCGCCCGGAGTTTGGCGGCATCCTCGCCATCTTGGAGCTCGGACTCCAAAGTGGTGGCCAGCCTGATCGCTTCCTGCATTTGCTTGGGGTAGTCCGGGTCCACGGGCCCAGCTGCTTCGGATGACAACCGGAACAAATCCAGCAGATGGGCGGCGTCTTCTTTTTGGGTTCTCTTGATTGGATCATCCGGAGATGGAACCTTCTTCAACCGATCCCAGACTTGATCAATCTCGGCCATGAGTCGAGAAAGTGACCTTGTGGCAACCGCTTCTTCCAGTGGCATTGCGGCTTGAATGTTCTGTGGGCTTTCAGGCTGGGCATCTTGCACTGCCTGGCGGAGGCCCTGATAGCCAACACCACATCGATCCAGCCAAGACTTCGCTTCCGTTTGATCAAGTCGTCCAAGAGCACGCAGAGCCGCCAAGGCTGCAGCTGGCCCACGGTGCTGACCGTGATGGCAATGGATGTACGTCTTGACGGGGTCGATTGACAGTTCTCGAGCCAGCCTGAGCTGAAGAGACTTGGGGAGATCTCGGTAACCCAAGGGCAAGTGGCGGACTTCGATGGCTTGTGGCCAAAGACTGGACTCCGGGGGGAGTGCATCGACCGAAATCACTTTCTTGATGCCCAGCGTTGTCAGTTCTTCGATGTGTTCTTGGGACGGTCGGGGGCCAACGAAGATATCAGGTGTCAACTGATGGAACTCGAGGTTGGTCTTCAAAGTCGGAGGGCTGGGCACAGGCTGATCGTGGCGTGTTCTTGTTTCAGGATCTGATTGATCACAGGCACTCAGCCCAAGCATCCCCAAAAGCAACAGCACACGAAGCATGCCCTTATTTTAGATCTGCAGCCTTCCCGCGGCATTCTGGATGTCTTTCTTTTTCAGAATCTGACCCCAGCACGACTGGGTGTGGACGCATCATGCAAGATGAATTCATCCCAACCAAGTGGAGTACCATTGGAACCCAAGCGCTCGTAGCTCAGCTGGATAGAGCAGCGGTTTCCTAAATCGCAGGTCGTGGGTTCGAACCCCTCCGGGCGCGCTTATCCAGTGGACTGCATCGCCGCGGCAATGCCATTCACCGCGGCCTGCAGCGTCGCATTGAGCTGGGGGTGATCTTCACCTTCGCTTCGTCGCCGCAGACACTCGATTTGGATCAAATTCAAAATGTCGGTCCAAGGGTTCCGCTGCTGGATGGCATGCTCAATCGCGGGTGCGTGTGACAACAGCGTTGGCTGGTCCAAGATGTTGAGCAGTGCCTTGGATGCACGCGTGAACTCTTCCTCGATTCGTTCGGCGAACTGAGCGCCATTCGGACCACCTTCGGCATACAGGCGGGCAATAGGGAGGCGAACTCTGGCCATTTCTTGCGCGGCATTTTGCAGCACCGTGTTGATGAACGGATCGGTCTTGGCATGGGCCTTGAACTGCTTGAGTTTGCTGGCGTCCAGTTGCTCCAGAGCCGTCCCCAGTCCAAACCAACCCGGCACCAGGACGCGCATTTGAATCCAAGAGAAGACCCATGGGATGGCGCGAAGATTTTCGAATTGAAGCCGACTCCCGGTAGCGCGTGATACCGGTCGAGATGCGATGGGGAGTCCCGCAATGGCTTCGATCGGAGCGGAGGCAGAGAACCAAGGCCAAAAGTCATCGTCCTCAATGAGCTCGCGATAATGCCGCATGGAGACTTCGGCCAATTCACGCAGAATGGATGGGTCCAAATCATGGTTGTTTTCGTGCCCATCATCTGACGCAAGGATGGAAGCCGAGACGATTTGTTCAAGGTGCCGGTGGGCAATTTGAGGCAAGGCGTACCGGAAGCTGATGACTTCCCCTTGTTCGGTAAACCTGATCTGGCCGTGCATCGACCCAGCTGGTGAAGCAAGTATGGCGCGGCCAGCACGGCCGCCGCCGCGCCCAACGGTCCCGCCCCGGCCATGAAAGAATCGAATGGTCTTTCCTGAAGCTTTGGCAACTTGAGACATGGCCTGTTGGGCTTCATGAAGGGCAACATTCGCGGAAAGGAAGCCCCCATCTTTGTTGGAGTCGGAGTAACCCAGCATGATTTCAACGGGCTCGGTTCCCCGCGGGGATAACGTGGGCTCGTTCAAGATGCCTTGAAGAAGATCTGGCGCCCGATGCAAATCTTCTACGGTTTCGAAGAGAGGAACCACTGGGGGGGTTCGGTCATCATTGAGTTCGAAGCCCACTTCTTTCATGAGCAACCGAAGGACCAGAAGATCTGAAACATGGTGGGTCATGGAAACAATGCATGAGCCAATGGTGTTTTCGTCGGCGTCCTGAGCTGCTCGAGCCACTTTGAGCGTTCGAAGCACTTCTTCGGTCTGGCTCGAGAGTGGGGTTCCAGACGCGGCCAACGGCCGTGGATTGGCGAGTTCTTTTCGCAACAAGTCCATCTTTTCAGTCTCGGACAACGAGGAAAAGGTGTCGTGGATTCCAGCGTGTTTGAAGAGTTCCGACAGCGCGGACAAGTGGACTTGGGAATGTTGTCGGATGTCCAATTTGGCGAGGTGAAGGCCAAAAGCTCGAGATCGGACAATGGCGTCGGTCAGAGGGCGGGCGTTGGCAACCCGAGACAGGCCGGCCGCGATGAGATCCCTCCGAATGGCAAGCAGTTCATCACGAAGCTGTGTTGCTGAAAGGGTGTGGTCTTGCACGCCATCTCGCAATGCCTCAATTCGGAGCCGAAGGGGTTCATGGCGACGTTGGTCTTTTCCGTCGACCAGATCGACTGAGGCTTCCGGAAGGTCAACCCGTCGTACCGACGGACTGAGTTCACGGTGGAGTTCTTTGAGTTGTTCGTCCCACAACTTTCGGGCCGCGGCATGAAGGGCTTCGATGGTGCTTTGTGTGATCTGATGGGTGACATTGGGATTTCCATCGCGGTCGCCACCGATCCATGAGCGGTACTGCAGGATGGGGGGGAGTTCGGCGGCATCTGTTCTCAGGCTGAGGGCGAGGTCTTGAGCCAGTTCAGGGACGGTGCTCCAGATCGTTGTCGTGAGAAAGTACAAACCATTTTGAACTTCCTCGGGAACTTCAAGTCGTCGAACTCTGAGATCGTCGGTCGCCAGCAAGAGTTCAATTCGGTTCACCAGGTGACGATGGAGTTCTTCTTTTTCGTCAGGCGTAAGGCTGTCTTGCCGGAGTTCGACCAAGGTGCTGGCCACTTCAAGTTGTTTGTCAAGGATGGTCCGGCGTCGTGCTTCTGTGGGGTGTGCGGTCAGAGTGGGTTCGATCTTCAACAAGCCGAGTGCGTTCTGGATCTCTGACTTGGATCGGCCTTGATGTTCAAGCTCTAGAATGGCGGAACGCACCGACTCTGTCCGTGGAGATGCCTTAGTTGCTGCTTTTGATCGTTTGCGATTGATTCGGATGATTTGCAGTTGTTCCACTTTGTTGAGCAGGTGAAATCTTGCCGTGATGAGACGAACAATTTGAATCAATTCTTCGAGCGACATCCCTTGGATTGAGCTGCCGATCAATCGGAGTGTGCCCAGTTCGTTCGAAAACGAATGTTGACCATCAAGTTGGTCAACCAGAGTCTGTGTTTTCGTCGCGGCCTCGGCAAACGGTCCTTCAGAGGTCGCGATCTGGAACGCTTCGAGAAGGCGAGTGGTGTCGTCGTTGTATTGCGGTTCCATCGTGGCAAATCCTACGAATCTTCTTCGCATGTTTCGTGGAGAAATTTTCCGGCAAACGCGGGTTTCGTATTCGGATGCGATCATGTTGCGGTGCATGAAGAGCGTTGGTTGGCTCATGCATGCTGCGAATGCATTTTTTGGTTCGGATGGTGAGGCTCCGGCCCTCCCGCCGGATCCCCTTCGATTTTGCCGGCGGTGCGGAGCAGAAGGGGTGCACAACTGGTCGGTGGTGATGTGTGCGGTTCCATCAAAGCCCTTTTCAACTGCAGATTTGGCTACGCAGTGTTTTGGTTGTGGCCGCGAGCCAAATGGTCGGATCAGACACCTGCGTGATGCAGGTATTTCAGAAGTTCATTGCGGGTGGTGCGATCACGGACCATCGGCCGAAATTTTGAGATCTTGGAAGTCAACGCCGGGCAACGAGGCAAGTTGCCTCAGCGCGGGCCGGCGGCTGGGAGAGATGTTGCTTTGGCGGTGTGAAGACCGCTTTTCGGATGAGTCGACTTTGTCCGATGGGGACGTCTTGATACCGATGCCAGGGTGGTGGGGGAGGCGCTTGAGGCGAGGATTTGATCCGTCACTTCGCCTTGCCGAAGGTATTTCTGAAATTTTGGGCTGGCCGGTTTGGTCCCCTTTGTTGCGAGTTCACGGTGGGCGGATGGCGGGGAAAAGCCGAAGGCAGCGGCGCTTGGCCTCTCGGCGCCTGTTTCGGATGCGTTCCGGAAAGCAATATAAGTGCCTAAAAAACAGCAATTTGTGGATTGTCGACGACTTGCTTGTGAGCGGGGCGACCAGTGCGGCTGCGGGAAGGTTGCTCCGTCAGCTTCACCCCCATTGCGTCGATTTGGTAGTGGCGAACGTCAGAAACTGAGGGTCCGGTAATCGGATTGAAAAAAAGTTCCAAAGATGTTCAATGAGTGGCTTGCAAGATGTCTTGGGTCTTGCTACAGTGTTCCTTCTCACCATTTCTAGGTGAGACGGCCTGCGGGCCGTATTCTTTGACAAGTGAACGATCAGAAGCCGCGAGGATGTGGACGGGTCAGTTTGGCATGCACAATGTCAGTCTGACTCGATCAACCCTGGGGCAGCAACTTCACAGCCTGCTGTCCTTGGACATCCTTGTGATGCCAAATTTCAATTTCTGCTTTAAGAAGAAATTGCCTTCGGCCTTACGGGGCCGATTGGCAGGATGTCCAGAATCAAACCTTCTCGCAGTCAACATCGAGCTTGCTCGATGTCAACAGCAATATTAATTGAAGAGTTTGATCCTGGCTCAGCGTGAACGCTGGCGGCATGGCTAAAACATGCAAGTCGAGCGCGAAAGTCCCTTCGGGGGCGAGTAGAGCGGCGAAAGGACTAGTAATGCGTTTCTATGTACCCCATGGTCGGGGATAGCCCGGGGAAACCCGGATTAATACCCGACGCCCTCTTCGGAGGAAAGATTTATCGCCATGGGAGCAGGGAACGTCCTATCAGGTAGTTGGTGAGGTAATAGCTCACCAAGCCTTAGACGGGTAGCGGGTGTGAGAGCATGACCCGCAGTATCGGGACTGAGACACTGCCCGGACTCCTACGGGAGGCTGCAGTAACGAATATTCCGCAATGCACGAAAGTGTGACGGAGCAATGCCGCGTGCAGGATGAATCCCCTCGGGGTGTAAACTGCTGTCAGTGACTAGAAAAAAAATGATCAGTCGCAAAGGAAGGACCGGCTAATCTCGTGCCAGCAGCCGCGGTAATACGAGAGGTCCGAGCGTTACGCGGAATTACTGGGCTTAAAGCGTACGTAGGCGGATCTACAGGTATCCTGTGAAAGCCCACGGCTCAACCGTGGAATTGCAGGGTAAACCGTAGATCTTGAGGTGGCTAGGGGCTCTCGGAACGGTAGGTGGAGTGGTGAAATGCGTTGATATCTACCGGAACGCCAAAGGGGAAGCCAGGGAGCTGGGGCCATTCTGACGCTGAGGTACGAAAGCGTGGGTAGCGAACGGGATTAGATACCCCGGTAGTCCACGCCGTAAACGATGTGCACTAGGTCGAGGGGGTTTGACGCCGCTCTCGGCTGAAGCGAAAGTGTTAAGTGCAC
>CAXBRK010000088.1:0-8130 GCA_963978155.1 uncultured Phycisphaera sp.
CTCATCGAGGCCAAACAACAAAGAGAAATAGTTGGACTGCGGGACAGTAAAGGGAGAAAAAAAAGCTTCTCCTTCAAGCGTCGCCAGAACCCAAGAATATTGGGCCATGCGTTGGGGGATCAGTTCAACCTTGACGGTATCGATGCTCCAATTTTTCGCCGCCTGGCTCCTTAAGTCACGCCTGACCTGCCCCAGAATGAAACCTGGAGAAACAAACTCCTGATTGCCCGCGCGGCTCAGGGCAAACACCGCTTTGGCCCGAAAGGTAAAAAACTCCACACCATCGGTCTCGTGCTGAAAGTTCAAAGTCGGGCGCACCAGCTCAACCAACTGGATCAGTGAAGCCTCAGGGACCCTTTCAGAGAACACGGATGGATCCACCGGATAGAGAGCCGCCGCGGTGTCTTCTTCACTTCCCTTAGAAGAAGATCGACCTCCGGCTTCTGGAAAAATGGGGTCCACCAAAGACACCACCAACCGGTTGCTTCGGAAATTGGCAAACAATGGGTCATTGGGGTCCTCAAGATCGAACCACTCGTGGTTCGATTGGGACTTCAAAAACGGCCGTCCTGGACCGAGGGATGAATCTCGGGATGGATACACATTGTTGAGTTCACGTTCACTCAGGAGGAGGTGCGACTGAGCCTCGTCAACATCCTGATACTTCACCACCGGGAGGTGCGATCTGATCCGAGACAAAGTTGGATCGGGAGCGAAGAAATTCAAAATCGCCAAGACGCCCAGGAAGAGCCAGAGGTTCTTGATCAAGACGAAGGCATGCTGCCAAACACTTCCATACCGCGCCTGAAACCAGTCGGGGGTCAGTTCATGCCGAGCTGCTTCGCGGAACAGATCGAAATAGCCGACCTTTTTGACCAGCAATCTTCTGAATTGACGCCACAGATCTTTCATGCTGTCCCGATCATTGTGCATCATGGTCCGAAAGATGTCGCGCCAACTGTTGCTGGAGCACCTCTTGGACATGAGGAAGATCAACCTCTCTTCCTGCATGCTTCATCGAGGTCACTGGACGATCAAGCAATCCGCAGGGCACAATCAACCCAAACTGGCTGAGGTCTGGATGCACATTGAGCGCGAGCCCGTGCAAGGTGACCCACTTGGAAACCCGCACCCCCATCGCACAAATCTTCGCCCCTCTTGGGTCTCGATCATCGGGGATCCACACCCCGGTGGCCTCCTCGTCACGGAAGCCTTCGATCCCAAACTCGGCCAGCGTGTCGATGACGGCTTGTTCCATCAAGCGCATCCACGCGTGCAAGCCCAGACCGAATCGATTCAGATCGACGATTGGCCAGGCCACCAATTGCCCGGGACCGTGCCACGTGACATCCCCCCCACGGTCGGTGCGTTCCAGGTCGACCCCGATCGATGCCAAATGTTCGGGTGAGGCCAGCAGGTTGGTGTCCGCCCCTGCCCGCTTGGACACGGTGATCACCGCGGGGTCATGTTCCAACATCAGCAGCCGCTGGAGTGCTGGGGACTGTTCCCTTCCGGCAACCACTTCCGCATGGTGCTTTCGTTGCAGGGCATCGGCCTCGCGGTACCGCACGCGTCCCAAATCGATCGTTTCCAGTGTCCAGTCGTGGGCCATGGTGTTGCAGGATACGCTCCCGGGCTGTGATCACCTTCCGTACTTTTGCCAGCGGCTCTTCGGGCAACGCAAGCCTGCTTGAACTCGACCGCACCGATGGCGGAGTTGACCGCTATCTGTTCGATGCCGGGATCTCCCCACGGCGCCTAACGAACTGTCTGGCAGAACTCGATCTTGGGTGGAGCGATCTGGCCGGTGTCCTCCCCTCCCATTTCGATCGTGATCATGTCCATCTCAACATGCCCAAAACACTGGCCGCCCACCAAGTGCCCGCCATTTTGGAACGCGGCCAACAGAAAGAAGCGGGCCAAGTCGGGATTCATGGCAGCCTCATGCGCTTCCACGAAGGCATTTTGGATCTGTCGTCCGAAACCAAACTCCACACGGTTCGCGTACCACACGATGAACATGTGTGCTGCGCGTTCGTGGTGGAACATCGAGACCTGAAATTTGCGTTGGCCACCGATTTGGGCAGCATGCCCAAAGCCTTTTTGGATCTCGCCGAAGGGGCAGACGTTCTGGCGATTGAATCCAACCACTGCCCCGATTTGTTGGCCTCGTCCGGGCGTCCGGCATTTTTGATCGACCGCATCGCGGGCAGCCACGGACACCTCTCCAACCAACAGTGTGTGACGGCCGTGCAAGCGATCAGCACCAATCGAAGCCCCAATGCGATTGTCTTGTTGCACCTGTCGGCCGAATGCAACCACCCACATGCCATCGAAAATCTTTGGCGGGAACACCTGCCCCATCTGATGCCCAACTTGCACATTGCCTCACGGAATGAGACCACCGGTCCGTTCCGCCCGGGACGAGAAGCGTCGCTTTTTTAGCCGGGGACGCCGGCGTCTCGTTGCCGCTGGGCCCAGTCTTTCGCATCCATCAGAAAATGACCCGCCGACTCTCCCTCTTCAGAGACG
The DNA here is from genome assembly GCA_963978155.1 of uncultured Phycisphaera sp. Taxonomy (GTDB): domain Bacteria; phylum Planctomycetota; class Phycisphaerae; order Phycisphaerales; family SM1A02; genus UBA8653. The sequence continues at coordinate 2,533 of CAXBRK010000088.1, forward strand.
GGGACGATCAGCGGCATGCCCGGCACCGGTTCGTCAAGCACCGACTGCACATGGTCGGATTCGTAACGCCCCTCATCACTCAGTTGCCGGTAGACCTGATGGGGCACGCCCGGGTGGGTGCGTTGGCATTGGTCGATAGGGAAAGCTTCCAGCCAAGTCGGTGGATCCGATTGGGCCCACCATGCCAGCGGCGTACCCGGAGCCAGCAAGGTCCCCGGATGGGCGATACCCACGGTTCCTTGAGGGGCATCAAGTTCGACCATCGGCACTTCAAGCCAGACGTCCCCATCCCACACCAGCTCGACCACCCCCGCGAACTGCGACCGTTCCAAAGCAACTTCGACGGCATGCATGGCATCCACCAAACCGGCGGGCATTGGCTCCCCCGACCAGATCGCCCCAAGTTCCTTGGACCGCTCCCGAACGCGCCATGAGGCTTGGGCTCGCGCGTGGGCAATTTCACTGTGCGAGAGGCCATCGAGATCGGACAAGGCAAACGTGATCGCCTGGATGTCGAGCCATGGAGCGCTGGACGCTACTACCCGTGGGTCCGAACCAGGATCGCTTCGCAAAGCCTGCACATGCTGGAGCCAACGGCCCAGCAACGCCGCCCAAACAACGGCATCTGGTCCATCTGCGTGTTTGCTATCGCTCAAATGCTCAGATCTCGACCGTGGTCATGTCGCTTTCGACAGCACGGTGCGCTTCGGGCACAACGACGTTGGCAAATTGCGAAAGACCAGCATCGGCCAGGCGTTCGCGGATCGCGCACGCATGGAAAACATCTGCTGCCCCGCCATGGGCTGCGGCCAACATTTGCTCGGCGATCCAGCCTTCGCATTTCGCGAAATCCACTGGCTCAATCGCTCGTTCAAAAGCTTGCACGGTGTCGGTGGCGTTGGTGAAGCAGCCCGACTTCTCCATCCACGTGGCCCCCGGCAAGACCACCGTGGCGGCCTCCGTCAACGCCGAGTGAAGCGTGTCGACACACACCATGGGCTTGCGGGAGAGTTTGGCCAGTGCATCACCCTCACACCAAGCACTTGGGTAGTTGCCGGTCACCAAAAGGGCATCGCACCCGTCAACTGCATTCAAGAACTGCTCCCACTCGTGCACAGTGCCCAAAGTGCCAACCGCCGCTCGCACCCCGCGGGCATTGGGGGCTTTTTCCGCCCGCAGCACAAAGCCGTCTTTGAAGGTCTTGTCCTCGCCATGGGTCGGCACGGGACCGAGACCAAAGACGACTTCTTGACCAAGCGATTGGGCAGCTTCGGCGATTCGGAACGCCTCCTCGGTGGGCAACATCGGGGACAGCACCACGCCCACTTTTTTGCCCCGAAGCGTTTCGGCGGCGGTGGTGAGTGCGGTCATCCAAGCCTCGTTGGCATGCTCGTCGGCCCAGGGGTCCATACCGGCCACCGATGGCATGTTGATTCGGTCTTCGGAATGCACGAACTTCCAGCCGTAGCGGACTTCGTCGGTGATCCAGAAGCGATTGATCGCGGGATTCGGACGCGGCTTGAACCGGTGCACCGAACCTTCGGCGTGCTCGATCGTGAGGTTGTCGCCACTGGCGGTCAAACCGTCGATGGACGGGGTCTTGGTCAGGAACCACACCCGCTTCTTGAACAAGAAGTCTTTGTCCAACAACGCCCCCACCGGACACAAGTCCACCACGTTCGCGCTGAGTTCGTTGTCGAGGCCCATGCCCGGGAACACATCAATCTGCTCGGTCGCGCCACGACCATCAACAATCAACTCCCCCGTGCCCGTGATCTCTTGGGTGAAGCGAACACAGCGGGTGCACATGATGCAACGGTCGGAATACAGCAAGACATGTTCGCCAATGTCCTTCTTGGGGGCCTTGATCTTGGCTTCGAGGAAGCGGCTTTCGGCCCGTCCGTATTGGTAGGCGTAGTCCTGCAGGTGGCACTCGCCCGCCTGGTCGCACACGGGGCAATCCACCGGGTGGTTGATCAACAGGTATTCCATGACAGACTTCTGGTTGCCGATGGCTTTGGGCGAATCGGTGTGCACCACCATGCCCTCACTGCACGGGGTCTGACACGTGGGGACCAACTTGGGCCAAGCTTCAAGCTTGCCTTCGTTCCGCGGATTGGGCGCCCAAACTTCACCGAGGCAGATCCGGCAGTTGGCGACCACCGAAAGAGACTCGTGCCAGCAGTAGTGCGGGATGGCTTCTTCGTTGGCCAAGGCCACCTCAAGGATGGACTGACCTTGTTCGAAGTCACACACTTTGCCATTGATCGTCAGTTGGGGCATACCAAGGGTCCTCGCTGGAGAGGTCCTATGTTAGCGGTCTCCCGCCGGGACTGAACACCCTTCACCCCAGTCTCAACGCTAGGATGAACGATCCAGTCCGAGTAGCTCAATTGGATAGAGCGCTGCCCTCCGAAGGCAGAGGTTGTGGGTTCGACCCCCGCCTCGGACGCTTTTCTCCCCCCCCCCCCCATCGCGGAGTCACGCCATGCGCATCGCCGAGTTCCAAAAGCTCATCCGAGACCGGTACCACGCCTCAGACTCCGCCCGGGGTGTTCCCGGCACTTTTTTGTGGCTGGCTGAAGAAATTGGCGAATTGGCGTCGGCCCTCGCCGATGCCGAACGGGGCAAAAAAGACGAGGAAAACCTCGCCGAAGAGTTCGCGGATGTCTTTGCCTGGTTGACCACCATCGCCAACATCCATGACGTGGATCTGGAAGCGGCCATCCGGGACAAGTACATCCAAGATGGCGGTCCTGAGGGAACGAAGTGAGCGAGCACGCCCCCAACCGAATCACCCGGATCTTCGACGAGCACCGGCAAGCAAACACCAAAGCGCTGATGCCTTTTGTGGTCGGAGGACACCCGACACCGGACAGCCTGCCCAACTTGCTGAAATCCATGGATGCCGCCGGGGCCGACATCATTGAGATCGGCTTCCCGTTCAGCGACCCCATTGCCGATGGCCCCGTGATTGCGGCCGCCATGCACGAGGCCTTACAAAATCAGGTCACCCCCGGCAAAATTCTGGAGAGCATCAGTGCAGTCCGGCCTCACATCAACGCCGGTTTGGTGGCCATGCTGTCGGTATCCATCACCGATCGATTGGGGCGAGCCTCTTTTCTTGATCGGGCCGTCGCGGCGGGACTCGATGGCGTCATTCTTCCTGATCTTGATCCGGAGGAAGCACCAGAGGTCGCCAACTTGTGCGATCAGCGTGGCCTTGCGCTCGGGCTCTTGGTCGGCCCCGCCACCACAGGATCACGTCTGGCCGGCATTCTCGAGTCGTGCCGGGGTTTTGTGTACTTGTTGGCCCGGGCTGGGATCACCGGAGAAAGCGACACCGCCCCCGAAGTAGAAGCCCGGGTGGCGGAGTTGCGGAAGCTGACCCCCCTGCCGATTGCTTGCGGGTTCGGCATCGTCTCTCCCAGCCAAGTGGAGGCCGTCACGAAGCATGCTGATGCTGCAATCGTGGGCTCCGCGTTGGTCAGACGCCTCCAAACCTCCTCGGATCCAGCCACCTGCGCGAGCGCGTTCGTGCAAGAACTGAGCACCGGGCTGGCCAAGCCGGCAGGCTGACCGGAAACTGTGTACAAATAACACGATACCGCCCGACCCGCCGCCCAAAATAAGGCCGATCATCCTTACTGTGTGTCCAAACCACACGATTTGAGGGTTGTTCGCGAACGCTTTTGCAAAAACCTCGGGAGTGGCATTTCTCGCCAAGCAAAAACGCTCCAAGATGCCACCACTTGCAGGAGAAACACATGACCAACGAGACATCCACCAGCATTGACCCCTCAGCGTTCTTTGGCCATCTGACATTCAACACCGACGAAATGGCCAAGCGTTTGCCACCCCCGGTGGCCAAGAGCCTCGCTCGGACCATTGCCAAAGGGGAAAAGCTCGACCCTTCCATCGTTGATGCCGTCGCCCTGGCCATGAAAGAATGGGCGCTCGAACACGGCGCGACCCACTATTGCCACTGGTTCACTCCGCTGACCGGCTCCACCGCCGAGAAGCACGACGCCTTCCTGCACCCCTTCGGAGATGGCACCGCCGGAACCCGATTTGCCGGCGACAACCTGGCCTTCGGTGAACCCGATGCTTCCTCCTTCCCCTCGGGTGGGGCCCGGCAGACCTTCGAAGCCCGGGGCTATACCGCTTGGGATGCAACCAGTCCCGCATTCATCCTTCCTGGCGGTGGTGGCGGCACGCTCTGCATCCCTTCCGTCTTTGTCTCCTACACCGGAGAGGCTCTGGACCTCAAAACCCCGCTCCTCCGCTCCATCGAAGCGGTCAGCGCCCAAGCCATGCGGATCCTGAAGATCTTCGGCACCGACGAAGGCGTGAGCCGGGTGCACACCACCCTGGGCAGCGAACAGGAATACTTCTTGGTCGACGAACGCTTCGTGGAAGACCGGGAAGACCTGCGGCTCTGCGGTCGCACCTTGTTTGGGGCGGACAGCCCGAAAGGCCATCAACTCGACGACCACTACTTCGGCACCATCCCCGAACGCGTGCTGGCCTACATGAATGATGTCGAACGCCAACTCATGGAGCTTGGCATTCCGGCGATGACCAGACACAACGAAGTGGCCCCCGGTCAGTATGAAATCGCGCCAATGTTCGAACACGCCAACGTCGCGGTCGACCACCAAATGCTCACCATGCATGTCCTGCGCACCACCGCCCCAAACCATGGCTTCGTGTGCTTGATGCACGAGAAGCCTTTCGCCGGGGTGAATGGGTCGGGCAAGCACAACAACTGGGCGATCTGCACCGATACCGGAGTCAACCTGCTTGATCCGCAAGACGAGACCCACACCAACATGCAATTCTTGGTGTTCCTGTGTGCGGTGATGAAAGCCGTCCACCAACACGGTGCATTGCTCCGCGCCTCAGTGGCCAGTGCCGGCAACGACCACCGGCTGGGCGCCAACGAAGCACCACCTGCCATCGTGTCTATTTTCATGGGCGAAATGCTGTCCGACATTCTGGAACAACTGGAAACGGGCAAAACCAAACGAACGAAAAAGGGCGGCACTTTGGAACTGGGGGCATCCACCCTGCCCGCCATTCCTCGGCACGCGGGAGACCGCAACCGAACGTCACCGTTTGCCTTCACCGGCAACAAGTTCGAATTCCGGGCCGTGGGTTCCACCCAGCCCGTTGCGTGGCCCAACACCATCCTCAACACGATCGTGGCCGAATCTTTGGACGAGATCGCGTCCGACCTTGAGAAGAAACTCGGTGCCAAGCCCACCCCGAAGAAGTTGGAATCCACGGTCCGTGCGGTCTTGGCCAAACTGGTCAAAGACCACAAGACCGTCGTGTTTGATGGCGACGGCTACGGCGAGCCTTGGCACCAAGAAGCCGAGGAGCGAGGACTGGAAAACCTCCGCACCACCGCCGACGCCTTGCCCGCATTGCGTCGACCCGAAGTCCTGAAGATGTTCGCCAAATACGGCGTCTTGAGCCGCGACGAAATGAAGTTGCGGGTGGAAGTCCTTCTCGAGACCTATGGCACCCAACTGGGCATTGAGGCCCGCACCATGTTGTCGATTGGCCGAAGAGAGATTCTTCCGACCGCCCTTC
>CAXBRK010000089.1:0-8089 GCA_963978155.1 uncultured Phycisphaera sp.
CTCGAGGCGTCATCACTGGAGCCACGGCGTCGACGACGGCGGCGGCGACGCTTGCCTCCAGAGCCCGACTCGTCAGGACTTGATGCATCGTTCGAACTTGAAGCCTTACGGTCCGCCAAGGACGCGATTTTCGGAAGGTCTTCACCTTTCCCTTCAAGGACCGCAACCCACGCGGCACGCGCTGCTGCTTCAGCTTCAGCGCGGAGCTCTTCCTGCTCGATTTCTTCGAGTTCACGCTGCAGGTCTTCGCTCAAGGCGACTGCCGCAGCGTCGGCAGGACCAGCCTTTCTTCGCCGTCGTCGACGGCGTCGGCCGGACCCCGAGTTGGTCTCGTCATCCTCATCTTGCTCAACGGCATCGGCTCGGAGCTCGGCCTCTTTCTGGAGGTGTTCGAATTTGGGGACGGGCTCATCCTTAAACTTCTCGATGGGGAGGTCAGCGCCGCGTTCGTCGTAGGCATACAAATCGACCTGATCACGAATCATTCGGTCGTTCACTCTGACGTGCAGCGCTTTCCCGGTTTCCTCCTCGAGGGCAACGAACTCCTGACGGCGGCTGGCGAACAAAGCCGCGGCCACTTCGGGGTGACACACCAACTCAACGCTGCCCACTTCGTCACGCGAAAGCAGGAAAGCTGCCTGACGAAGGTTCTCGCTGCCCAGGCTGTCGCCGTTGCGGATTCGGCCTCGGCCGTGGCACACGTCGCATTCCCGGAAATGTTCTTTGTCGACGCCCGGCCGCATGCGCTGTCGGGTCAAAGAGAGAAGGCCGAACCGGTCGATTTCACCGATGGTCTTCTTTGCCCGATCATGCTCCATGGCTTTCTCAAGGCGGTCTCGAATTTCTCGACGCTGCTTCTGCAGACGCATGTCAATGAGGTCAAGCACAACCACCCCACCGAGATCACGCAGTCTCAGCTGCCGGGCGATTTCGTCAATGGCCTCGCAGTTGGTGGAGTAGGCGTTGGTCTCGGCATCCTTGGCCGAGCGGGAGCGCCCCGAGTTCACATCGATGGCCACCAGAGCTTCGGTTTGATCAATGACAAGAGCACCACCCGATTTCAGCGGAACTTCGCGCTGAAGCAACTCTGTGATTTGGGGCTCCACTCGGTATGCGTGGAAGAGGGGCGTCGGCCGGTCGTAGAGCACCACTGGCGGCGCGCTTCTTGGAGCCACGACCGAAAGGAACGCCGTAACGCGCTCATAAGCTGATTCTGAATCAACAACAATCTTGGTGATCTCGGGCCCCAACTGATCGCGGATGGTGCGGAGGACCAAATCGCTTTCTGTATAGAGCTCACACGGAACCCCGGCCTTTTCAATGCGCGTCTCAATGGTCTTCCACAACCTTTTGAGGTAGGCGACGTCGCGTTTCAGGTCTGTGGCCGTCTTTCCGAATGCAGCGGTTCGGGCGACCAATCCCGCGTCCTCGTGTGGTTTTTCGAGAGATTTGACAATTTCTCGGGTCTTGCGGCGGACTTCCTCGTCGACATCGTTCCGGCTGACGCCAGCACCGTCTTGCCAAGGGAACATGACGAGATATCGACCGGGAATCGCCAGATTGGAGGACAAGGTTGGACCTTTCGTACCAATCCCTTCCTTGATGACTTGAACATCAATGATGTCCCCCTTCTTCAGGCAATCCTGAATCGGAGGGCGCTCGCTGCGCGGCGTCTTCTTGCCGATTTTCTCTTTCTTGGTTTCACCGGGAAAGTACTTCTGGTGCAAGTCGGTGACGTGGAGAAATCCAACTTTGCCATGACCAAAGTCAACAAACGCGGCTTGGATGGCCGCCTCAACGTTGGTCACCCGCCCGCGGTAAATGTTGCCCACGCTGGTGGCGGTGGCTGGGCGTTCCGAAAGGAGGTCATCAAGACGACCGCCCCGCATAATCGCGATGCGTGTCTCTTGACCTGGATTGTCATTGATGAGCATGATGGCTTCGTTCGAAGCCGATTCGGCCTTGGGCACAGGTGCCTACTTTCTGTTCAGAGTGGGTCGAGAGAACGGATCTCCGACAGTCTGAACACAGATGGGGAGGAAGGCACCAGGCGAACACGTGGGGGCAGGGAATCAAGCGACAGCCCCATCAAGAAGCTGGTGTCCTGCGTTTGTCGTGGCCAGGGGCTGGTGTCTTGCTCCGGGGTTGAGTGCTCTGGAAAAATCTCCAGAACGGTTCCGATGACGGCCGGGTCAGCTGCCTTGCTCCGCTCGGAAGTCAGGAGCTGCCCGTCCAAGTTCCTCCTGCAGGCAACGAAGCACCTGCCGGTCCGATTCGAGACGGAGAACCCTTCGGGCGACCCGCTCGCAGTCCGCCATCCGAACGCTCCGGACAACACGGCGGATGTCAGGGATTCGAGAAGGCGTCAGGGAGAGTGTACGCAGCCCAAGACCGAGGAGCAACATGGTCAGGCAGGGGTCCGAAGCGGCTTCTCCGCAAAGCGAACAGTCAATCCCGTGATGCCGGGCCGCACTGGCCACATCCTTCACCATCCGGAGGACAGCGGGGTGTGCCGAGGAATACAAACTGGCCACCGAATCGTTGCCGCGGTCAACGGCCAGGACGTACTGGGTGAGGTCGTTGGTGCCGATAGAGAAGAAATCAACTTCGCGGGCGAAGCTCGACGCCATCAAGGCGGCACTAGGCACCTCGATCATCATGCCCACGGGCAAATCGCGGCTGTGGGGGAGGCCTTCCTCGAGCAATTCTTCTCGGACATCCTCCAGGGCCATTCGGGCTTGACGCAGCTCAGAGTGCACCCCAATCAAGGGGAACATCACCCGGACCGGACCTTCAGCCGCCACCCGAAGAATCGCACGAAGTTGGACTCGGAACATTTGCATGTTCCGAAGGCAATAGCGAATGCTCCTGAGGCCAAGCATTGGGTTGGGTTCGGGATCAGGACCCACCAGACCAACCTTGTCGGCCCCCAAGTCGAATGTGCGGATGGTCAATGTCCGCCCGCCAAGGTCATTCAAGGCCTTGCGGTACTGCTGAAGGTGCTCTTCTTCCGTCGGGGCACGGGATGAAGTGAGATACAGGTATTCCGTTCGAAAAAGGCCAACCCCGTCGCCGCCCACTTCCAGCAGCCCCTTGACCTCGCGGGCCAATTCGATGTTGCCCTGAATCGAAATCTCAACCCCATCGGCGGTGACGGCCGGTTCGTGGGCGTGGTCGAGGGCCTCGGCAATCCGAGCAGCACGACGACTCGCCATTTCTCGCAGTTGGGCCAACTCATCATCCAGGGGCCGAACCAACAATCGCCCCGCGTCGCCATCGACAACCACGGTGGAGTGCTCTTTGACATGCCGCGTCGACCCTCGGCAGCCTGCAATCACGGGGATGCCAAGGGCGCTGGCCATGATCGACACGTGGCTGGTACGCCCCCCCGTCTCCATCACAAGCGCCTTGACGAAGGTGGTATCAAGCCCGGCCGCTTGCGCCGGCGTGAGTCGGGCCGCGATCAAGATGACGGGACGGTCGATGCTCTGGATTCGGTCCTCACCAAGTGCCCCAAGCTTTCGAAGCAGCCTTCGTTCCAAATCGAGGAGGTCGTCTGCCTTTTCCCGGAAAATAGGGTCGTTGAGCGCTTGGAAGCGCCGGGACAGATCCAAGATCGATTCGGCGGTCGCGTGGGCCGCATCGTCAAGGTTGCCTCGGATGCGGTTCAGGATTGCTTCCCGTAGCGCAGGATCCCGGAGCAGGCCAAGATGAAAGGCGAAGATCTCGGCGGCTTCGGCACCCAGGTCAACCTTGACCCGGTCCCGATCGTCTTCGAGTTCCCCCGCAACCCGATCAAGGGCGTCCTGCACCCTGAGGCATTCTGAATCAACCTGTTGGGCCTCGATGGGCTGACGTTCGACACCTTCCCGAAGATCGCGAACCACCATGGCCTCACCGACAGCAAGACCTGGGGCCACAGGAATGGCGGGAAGTTGAAGCATTCCGGAATCTTAGTGGGTGGAGGGCTCTGGGCGGGACGTGTCGAACAGAACCAGCAGGGCGGGCAGCACCACAAGGATCAAAACCGTCGCGCTGATCAGGCCAAACGAGATGGAAATGGCCATCGGGATGAGGAACTTCGCCTGGAAGGATTGCTCCAGCATGAGGGGAAGAAGGCCGAGAACCGTCGTGAGCGTGGTCAACAAAATAGGACGCAAACGCCGTCGTCCGGCCGCCATCAACGCCTCAACCGTTTCAACACCCTCGGCCTTCTTGCGGTTGAAGAATTCAACCAGAACCAGCGAGTCGTTCACGACGATGCCGGAAAGGGCGATGAACCCAACCAAACTCAAGAAAGTGAGGTTGTAGCCCGTCAGCAGGTGCCCCAGAACGACCCCAATGATGCCGAAGGGAATGCTCGCAAGCACCGCGATGGGCTGACGCATGGACGCAAACAGGAGGCACAGGATCATGTAAATACCAATGGTTGCGGCAAGGAAACCAATGGGAAGGGAGGCGAATGCACGAGAAAGCTGCCGCTGGCGACCACCTTCATCGATGACCACCCCGGGGAATTCCGATTGCACCCGCTCAAGGCCAGGGCGAATCGCCTGCATCGCGGTTTCAGGTGAGAGATCCGGGCGACAGTCGGCCACCACACTGGTGGTTCTTCGACGGTCGACTCGCCGAATCGAGGCGGGTGCGGTGGCTTCGCGCAAGGAGGCCACTTCAGCCAATGGAACGGGCACGCCCGCGGCGGAAACAATCCACGACTGCTCCATCGCGGCGGTGGAACGACGGGTCCGATTGTCCAGTCGCACCCGGAGGTCAACCTCTTCACCGTCAAGGGCGAAACGGTGGGCCACCGATCCCAGAAGTCCGGTTCTGACCTGTTGGCCAATGGATGATTCCGAGAGGCCAAGGGTGACCGCAGAAGGCTTGGCTTCGACTCGGAGTTCTCGACGTTCGCCGGGATCGTCGTCACCGATGTCGACCACGCCATCGACACCCGCCAAGACGGCTTTCAGGGCGTCTACCGCGGCTTGCCGACGCGTGTCGTCTTCCGATGCCACCTCGATGGTGATGGCCCGGCCCGCAGGGCCCCCTTGGATTTCCGTGAACACAAGACGTTCCGCTTGCGGCACCGGCCCAATGCGATCTCGAATGTCGGCCGTCACCGTCTTGGATTCACGAACGCGGGACTCGATGGGGAGTAATTCGATAAAGACTTGCCCAAGATGGGAGCCGGTTCCAGCGAGCGTCATGCCGCTGGTGTCATCCACCGAAGCCTGAGCACCACTGAGTCCAGACACGCCCTTCACTTCGGGCATGGACCGAGCAGCGCTTTCGATGCGCTGGACAATTTTTTCGGTCTCACCGACTGGGGTCCCCACCGGCATACGTAGTTCGGCAATAACGGTTTCACTGTCACTGGTAGGAAGGAACTCAAAAGGAGGCTTCCCGGCGGCGACCAGGCCAAGGCAGAAAATGCTCGTGCTGATGGCGATCGAGACGGTGAGTGCGGGCCGCCGCAGAGCGCGACGAAGGAGCCAAGCGTGCCCATCTTGCAAGGTTGGAAGCAAACGGTCGTCGCGGAAAGCCGGCCATCCGCGCTTGGCCCGCTTCGGACGGGCGGCCAAGGAATGCTTCATGTGAATCGGCAAGATCAGCAGGCTTTCAATCAAGCTGGTCATCAGCGCGCACGCCACGACCGCCGGAAGCGCCCCCATCAGATCGCCAATCTGTCCGCGAATAAATGACAGCGGCAGGAAGGCGACGATTGATGTGGCAATGGTGGCCGTCACCGGCCAGAAGACCTGCTTGGTCCCAAGAATCGCAGCAGTTTCAGGGTCATGCCCCGCCTCGCCATAGGACTCAATGTTTTCGGAAACCACGATGGCGTCATCAACCAACAGTCCGATCACGATGATCAAACCAAACATGGTCAGGAGATTGAGGGTGGTTCCGGTCAGAGCCATGAAGGTGAGGGTTCCGCACAGCGCGAGCGACAGGCCGACAAACACCCACCATGCGGTTCTCCAAGACAACGCAAGAAGCAGAAGCACGAAGACCAGCACGCCCCCCATGGCGGCATTGCGTGCCAAAAGATCAATTCGACCCTCAATAAAACGGGCAAGATCGCTGCTGATGGAGAGATCAATCTGGTCTGGGAGCACGCCCGGTGCGGTGTATCCAATCTCGTAGGCTTTTTGAGCGCTGCTGCGAAGATCCATCTTGCCATCGGAAGAGGCATAGACACTTGCCGCAAACCGTTCGAACCATCCCCAGGTCAGGCGTGGCTGATCACGATCTGCCGCATCACGGCGACCCGCGGCGTACGCACGCACCATCCGGGCAATGTCGACCGCGTCTTGATCACCGGTTTTGTACACGGTGATCGTTCCGGTGGCTCCGGAGCCCGCCACCCCGGCGTACCGGGAGCGAATGGGTGTGTCATCAAAAGTGGCATCAACCAAAGCAAGGTCGGAGAGTGGCCAGCTCCCTCCCGGACCAGAGATGCGGATGTCGGAGATGGCTTCAACCGATTCCTCGCGGCCAACCCCGCGGAATGTCGTGATGCGGTCGGCACCGAGCACCGTCCCTGCGGGGCCGTCGTCCATGGCGGCGCCGATTTGACCGGCGATTTCTGGGAGCGATCGCCCCACTTGGACGCTGGCCAAAGGATCAAGTTCGACAGAGATTTCATCGTCACGGATCCCCGTCAAGACCAGACGGCCCATCCCGGACATGCCGCGGAGATCGCGTTCAATGTCTTTGAGGATCCGCTTCCGAACAATCTCGTCTGCTTCACCGAAGGCGTTGATCATGATGACCGGAAGCACCGGTTCGAATTCGGTGACAGTAAGACGTTCCACTTCGGCGGGAATATCCGGGATGGCATCGACCGCCCGCTGGACTTCGTCGACCGCTTTGTCGACATCGCTCACACTCTCCCGAAACTCCACCATGATGGTGGCGGTCTCTTCAAGGACAGAGGCCGTGACGCGATCAACCTCGTCAAGCTCAATCAACGCATCTTCGACGCGGCGAACCACGCCTTCTTCGAGATCTTCCGGCGCGGCACCTGGCCAGATCGCAATGACCGAAGCCGATTCAGGACTGGACTCTGGGAAAAATTCGCGGGTCAGCGAGGTGGCCGAATACAACCCGGTTAGCAGCAACACCCACGCCAGCAGGTTTGAACCCGTCGGTCGCTTCAGGACAGACTCAACCAGACTCACTTCGCGCCCTCAAGCACTCGAACCGCATCCACACGGAGACCATCGGGGAGACGTCGGCCCGCCCGGCGAATCACATCGGTGCCGGCGTCTGGGCCCACACGCAGAACCGCCCACTCAAGATCGGAAAGACCGGTCTCGGGCAGCGGCCCCTCGAAGGTCCAAGCGATCTGGACCGGGACGGTTTGAAGACGGCCTTGGGCGTCCACCGTTTGAAGAGACTCGCCCAACAAAGCACTGCGTGGTGCGACCACGGCTGATGTTGGCGCTCCGGCCGAGACCGTGGCTTCGACGAAGACGCCCGGAAGCAGCATCTGGTCGGCTTTGGCTTCAACCCACGCCTGGAATGTGCGACCACTTGGATCGGCGGCGGGTGCGATGCGGTCAATAGTGACTGTGCGATTGGTTGCGTTGCCCGTACGCCGAAGCGTGACACTGTCGCCCACGGCGACTGTTCCGAACATGGACGCTGGAATTGTCAATTCCAATTCCACATCAGTTTGTCCGGTGACCGAAGCAATGATCTGGCCTGCAGACACCCGTTCCCCGAGTTCCACTTCAAACCCGTCGACTTGGCCATCGATGGCCGAAGTGATTTCACATCGATCGCGTTGGTCCTGCGCTTCGTTTTGGGCAGCGAGTGCAGAAGCCTTCTGAGCACGGAGGACGGCTCGGCGGGTCTCGATACGGCGAATAGCAACATCGAGCTGGTTGAGGGCATCTTCGGCTCGGAGTCGGGCGGCCTCGGCTTGGTCAAAAGCGCTAGAACCGGCAGCTCCAGAATCTACCGCTCGACGCAGTCGGTCTGCTTCACGGGTCGCAGCTTCGAGTTGCGAGGCCAAAGCAGGACGACGATCACGAAGGCCCTTCGATTCTTCTTCGAGGTCCCCTACGGCCGCTTCGGCAGA
>CAXBRK010000090.1:0-8032 GCA_963978155.1 uncultured Phycisphaera sp.
GCTCTGGATTCCAGATGCGGTGGTCTGGATCTTTGGCGAAATACAGAGCGTGCACTTTGCTCATGATGAACGAGGAGTCTCGATTTTGACCAAACCGGAAATGCCACACGCACCAATTGATCATGGTGAGTCCACGACGCTTGAGGTGCACCACAATCTCGGCGGCGGTGTCGTCGGGAATGTTGACCCACAAGGAGCCGGTGGGTGAGAGCGCGTCAATGCAGCCATCAAGCCAATCAAACGTGAAGCGCTCGTACTCCGCGCGACTCATGCCATCGCGCCATGATTCGTATGGCACGTCCCAGTTGAACGGCGGGTCGGCGAAAATGAGATCCACTTCTCCACGCTCTGGAAGCTTCGCCAACACGTCGCGGCAATCGCCCACGTACACCCTGGTGTTGGGGTTTCGTGCTGAGTGTGCTGCTTTGAGCCGACCCTTGGTGGGTTCATGCGGTTTGGCGGTGTCTCCCAGCAGATGGATATCGGCTTGCTCCAACTCGCGCTTGGCGCGACGCTGGGCTTGCAACGCCCCAGTTGGTAGGGCGTACCCACCTGGGCGGTTTGGCTCCGTGGGAGAGGACATCGGTTGCAGAGTGTAGCGCGTGTGGGCTTCAGGTGAGCTTAAGAAGCAAACCAGGCAGGCCGTCGCTCCTGCGGAGTGGACCCAACGGGTTTTCCACGCGATCTTCCAGCGCCGATGAGCCCAGCAAGATCCATCGGTGCAGTGTGGGTGGCTCGTCGTCTCGGAATTCCCGCCGCCGGACCGCATGCTGAACCACTTCGATCACCTGATCAAAGATGTCGGGCCAGCGCTCGGCCATGAGCCCGGCATCCGGCCAAAGCACCACTTGCCATCGGCAGTCATCCACGGCGCAAAGCTGCTGATGAATGCTCTGCATGATCGCGCTGTACTCCGATCCAAGAGCAAGGCGCTCTTTGGAGGCGGAACCTTTGTCATGCAATACCGCGCTCGGATCATTTTGGGTGGACAAACTGTGCCGCAGGCGCATCAAGATCGCTTCAGGACGGTGGTCACGTGAAGGCGCAACTCGGATGGAGCGGCATGATTCAAATCCATCCAGTCGCCGAAGCACAGCCGAACCAAATTGCGTCCGCGCCTTCGCGCTTCCGGCGACCACCGCCAAGTGGGCGTGCGCGAGGTGATCAAGCGCGGCGTCGGCAAGCGAATCGGCATGGGCTGGGCCGAGGCGAATCATGCATGCAACGTACTCCCGGGTTGGTCTTGGTCCATTGAATTCTGAAGCCGACACTGTCTTCACTTCATGCGTAGCATGGGCGCGAAGTGTTAGATCCCATACCGGACATTCTGGAAGATCTTCGTGCCGGCAAGATCATCATTTTGGTCGACGACGAGGACCGAGAAAATGAGGGTGACTTTGTCTGCGCGGCCGAAAAGATGACGCCAGAGATTGTGAACTTCCTCATGCGGGTTGGTGCGGGGTACCTCTGCGTTGCCATGCGTCCCGAAGATTGCGACCGCTTGGACCTGACCGACCAAGCCAAGCGGAACACCAGTGTTTGGGGAACGCCTTTCACGGTTTCGGTGGACGGCCATCCCCGTCATGGGGTGGGGACCGGGGTAAGTTCTTCGGACCGATCCCAAACCATCAAACTTTTGGCTGACCCGACGGCGTCTTCGGAGGACTTTGTTCGTCCGGGTCATATCAATCCGCTGCGGGCCCGAGAAGGTGGCGTTTTGGTTCGCACCGGGCAGACCGAAGGTTCAGTGGATTTGTGCCGATTGGCTGGTCTACGCCCTGCCGCCGCCATCATCGAGATCGTGAATGAAGACGGCTCCATGGCCCGGATGCCAGACCTGCGGAAGTTGGCCGATGCACATGGCATCCGCATGTGCTCGGTCGAGCAGATCATCGAATATCGGTTGGGACGAGAAACATTGGTTTCTACGATTCCCGAACTCACCGGCACCGTGGTCAACACCCCGGAAGGTCCTTTTGATTTGGTTGCGTTCCGAAGCGCGATTGACCCGCTGCCCCATTTGGCCCTCACTCTGGGTGGCGTTGGTTTGCCCGATGCCAATGGAGACATCCCGCAAATTGACGACCCAGTATTGGTCAGAATGCATCGCCGTGACGTGTTGGGGGATGTGTTTGGCGCTACTGGGCGTCCTGGTCAAGATGCCGTTCGATCGGCGCTGCGTGCGATTCGTGAAGAAGGTCGTGGCGCGCTGGTGTATCTGCGTCCCGAGTCGATGGGCGGGGGCATTGGCGACCTGTTGCATGGCATCCAGCGAGAGCTTGATGACGATCCCAACGCGCCGGACCTCACCCGCACCGACGGCGTGGGCGCACGAGCCCAACCGCCCGCGCAGCGAGACTTTGGCATCGGAGGGCAAATCCTCCGCGCCATGGGTCTCACCCAACTTCGGTTGCTGGCCAGCAGCACCCCAGATCTACCGGGGCTTCAAGCCTTTGGCCTCACCATCACGGGAACCGTCCCGTTTGCGGACGACGAGTCAGACGACTGAATCAGGCGTCAGCACCAGGGATGGGCATGCTGTCGAGCACGCGGTCCACGATGCCGTATTCCAACATCTCGCCCGCATCGAGCCAGGTGTTGCGTTCGCACGTTGCCGCAATCTCATCGGTGGTTTTGCCCGAAGCCTCAGAGTAGATGCCGTACAACGCTTCTCGCATTCGCAGCATTTCACGAGCCTCGATTTCCAGATCGGTGGCTTGGCCTTCCATGACGCCCATCAACAAGGGTTGGTGCATCAAGTTCCGAGAGTGTTGCAAGGTGAATCGCTTGCCTTTGGTTCCCGAACACGCGATCAAAGAGCCCATGGAAGCCGCCTGGCCAATGATGTACGTGCACACGTCGTTGGGCACAAACTTCATCGTGTCGATGATGCCCAAGCCGGCGGTGACTGAACCTCCGGGGGAGTTCACATACAGATGGATGTCGGCTTCAGGGTCTTCGTTGGCCAGGAACAAAAGCTGGGCCACGATGAGGTTGGCCATTTGGTCGCCAACGCCTTCGCCCACAAAGACAATTCGGTCTTTCAGAAGGCGCGAGTAGATGTCGTAGGCGCGTTCGCCCCGACCGGAAGACTCGACCACGATGGGAACCAGGGAGTTGTTGGCGCTCACTTCTTCTTCTCCGGGACTTGGAAGACTTCATCGACCAGGCCATAGGCCTTTGCTTCATCGGCGCTGAAGAACTTGTCGCGTTCTCCATCGGATGCAACTGTTTCAACATCTTGGCCCGTGTGCTTGGCGAGAATTTCGTTCAGCACACGCTTGGACTTCAAGATCTGTTCGGCTTGAATTTGAATGTCGGTGGTTTGTCCGGTGACGCCGCCGTGGGGTTGGTGGATCATCACTTTGGCATGGGGCAAGATGTAGCGTTTGCCCGCATCGCCCGCGGCCAACAGGACGGCCGCACCGGAATAGGCTCGCCCGATGCAGTAGGTGGCCACTTCAGACGAGATGAACCGCATGGTGTCATAGATGGCCAGCGTGTCGTCGACCGCGCCACCAAAGCAGTTGATGTAGAAGTTGATGGGTTGGCCCTTTTTCTGGTCTTCCAGATAGAGCATTTGCATCATGACTCGAGTGGCCGAGGCGTAATTGATCTCACCGGTGAGGAAGACCACTCGGTTCTCGAGCAGGATCTCATCAATGGTCATTTCGCGGGTACGGCGGTAGTCCACGGAAGCTTGGGGCTCCACGAGGGCAACTGGGGGCATCTTGGGTTCGAATTCCATGGTGGTTCCTTCGATCCCCATATCGGTCCATCTTGGACCCGCCTGAAGCCGAAACTAGACCGCAACTGGCGCTTTGATGTGGGGGTGCGGATCGTAGCCCTCAAGCTCAAAATCATCCTCTGTGAAGTCCTCAAGGCGGGTGATTTTGGGGTTGAGGTGCATGGTGGGCAGCGGGCGGGGCGATCGGGAGAGTTGTTCTTTGGCCTGTTCGAGGTGGTTTTCGTACAGGTGGGCGTCGCCAAAGGTGTGCACGAAGTCTCCTGCTTTGAGTCCGGTGACTTGGGCCAGCATCATGGTCAGGAGGGCATAAGACGCAATATTGAAAGGCACGCCCAAGAACAAATCGGCCGACCGCTGGTACAGCTGGCACGACAATCGACCGTCTTGCACATGGAATTGGAACAAGGCGTGGCATGGTGGGAGGGCCATGTCTTCCACCTGACCAGGGTTCCAGGCACAAACCACGTGACGCCGGGAGTGCGGGGCCTCCTGCAAATTCTTCACCAGTTGGTCAATCTGATCGACAGTGCCTCCGTTTGGGTTGGGAAAAGCCCGCCACTGCTGGCCGTAGACCGGGCCAAGGTTGCCATCCTCGTCGGCCCATTCGTTCCAAATGCGGACCCCACGTTCCTGCAGCCATTTCACATTGGTATCGCCTCTGAGGAACCAGAGCAGCTCCACAATCACGGATTTCAGGTGGATCTTCTTGGTGGTCACCAGCGGGAAACCGTCGGACAGGTCGAATCGAATCTGGCGTCCGAAGACGCCGCGGGTGCCAACCCCAGTGCGGTCCTCTCGAATGGCCCCATGATCGAGGACCTCTTGCAGCAAATTCAGGTAGGCGTCCATCGACCGAGGAGTGTCCTCGCTCAGCGCCGTATCGTCAAACCCCTGGCATCACCAAGCACGACCTCCACAAGAAGCGTTTCTTGGGTGCGGGGTCGGAAAATCTCGACGGTGATCGTTTCTCCCGGCTTGGCTGATCCCAGCCGCCCTTTGACCTCGCTGCCATTCTGGGTGACCCGTCCGTCGATGGAGAGGATCAAATCTCCAGCTCGAATCCCGGCACGATCGGCCGGACCTCCTGGGATGACCGATTGCAGTGGGGCGGCAGGCCGGTCCAAGCCAACTTGCTCCAAGAACGCCGCTTGGTCGGCCCTGACTTGGCGGGGGAATTGCACGCCCAGCATGGCATGGGCGGTCCGTCCGTAGGTGATGAGGTCTGGGACCACCCGATCAATCAACTCGATAGGAATGGCCAGACCTACCCCTGGCCCGGTGTCTTGGTCCGCCACCGCGGTGCTCATGCCGACCACTCGGCCCAAGGTGTCGGTGACGGGTCCGCCGGAGTTGCCAGGGTTAATCGGGGCATCGATCTGCAAGAAGTCTTCGAACATTGGGGTGGACCCACTTCGAATACCCGCTGTGCGCCCCAAGCCGCTCACAATGCCACTGGAAACGCTGAACTTCAATTCCAGCGGTGAGCCGAATGCAAAGATCGTTGTTCCAGCTGGGGGCGCTTCAGCAGCCCGTTCGGCGGGGAGCAGTCGACTGCCGTTGAGAGCCAAGACGGCAATGTCGGTGGCCGGGTCAGCGCCTTGGACGGTGGCTCTGCGGATATCACCGGTCTCCAGTTGGACTTCAATTGATTTCGCCCCGCGAATGACATGCTCGTTGGTGACGATGTGGCCGTCTTCGTCCCAGACCCAGCCGGATCCATTGGAAATTTCTTCACGCATTCCCGTGCGTCCTCGCCCATCAACAAATGGTGCTTCAACAATCGAAGTGATGTGCACCACGGAAGGAGAGACTTGTTGGGTAAGCAAGACGCCAGCGTCGCTGGCCAATTTGAGCGGCGTGTCCGCGGGCCCATCGCGCAGCGCTTCCACTCGGGCTTTGGTCCGCGCGTATTCGACTTTGGCGGCGAAATCAGGCCCCAGCCACAGCACCAACCCAGTGATTCCAAGCGTGAGGTACGCCGGCCGGACGCGGAGGGTGCCACCCATGGTCAGCGTCCACCGTCGCTGGTTTGGTAATCCCCACCCGCCTGTCGGTCCGCCACGGTTTGAATCCATGTTTGGGCCATGGTCGCCAGTGGCGAAACGCCATCGACCATGGGGGGGGCAAAACTGGGCTGCTTCGGGGTGAGTCCAAGCAAGTCGGCGGTCACCACAATTTGTCCGTCGCAGTCGGGCCCGGCGCCGCAACCGATCAACGGCAGCGTGGTGTTCTCACGAATCGCTTGGGCGGCTTCTGGTGTGGCGGCTTCGAGAAGCAGCATCACGGCCCCGGCGTCTTCCATATTTTTTGCGGTGTCAGCCAGAAGTTGCCGATCGGCTGCGGTCTTCCCCGCCACGCGGTAGCCGCCAGCACGCTTCACATGTTGGGGACGGCATCCCAGATGTGGCACGGTGGCGATTCCGGCATCGGCCATGGTTTTGATCCAACCGGTTCGGCTGGCATCCATTTCAATTTTGACCGCATCAGCGCCACCTTCGGTGACAAATCGAGCGGCGGCGCGCAAAGCGTCTTCCTCGGTCAGGGCGGCCAAGAATGGAAGATCCGCCATCACGAAAACGCCCGGAGCGCCACGGCGCACCGCGGCGGTCAACGCCACCATGATGTCCAAGGGCACGTGGGTCGTATCGGGGTAGCCCAAGGCGACCTGGGCCAATGAGTCGCCCACCAACAACAACGGGATGCCCGCGGCAGCGAGGTGACCAGCCGTCAACGCGTCATATGCCGTCAAGCAGGCAAATGGCGCTTCGTCAGGTTCCCGTCGGCGGAAGCTGCGAAGGCTGGGGCGTGGAGCTTGTTCGGCCGTACTCATACGTTCATGGTACGAAGGAACGCTTAGCCTTCCGACACCAAGACGCCAACTTCTGAAAGTTGCATCGGGGTCAAAAGATCACGCAGACCACGGAGGGCCCGCTGGTTGGCCTCGGTCCGACGGAACCGAATGGTGTCCAGTTCTCGCTGTTGTTCCATGCGTCGAACCCAGCCGGACCGGCCTTCTGCGGGCTCTTCCGATTCGTGGCGGTCCATGGCATCTGACATTTCCAGCGAAGTGGGACTCCAGACATTTCGCCACGTTTCCAAAAGATCCGCAACTTGTTCCCGGACCCCGGGGGAAAGGTCTTTCAGGGAAGACGCTCGGAGCAACGCAGATTCTGGTGAATCTTTATCGATCCAGACTTCGGGGCGTGTGAGTTTGGCCAAATCACGCCGCAAGCTTTCGGCCGCCTCCGGCGCCATCGCTTTGGTGACGGAGCGAATGATGTCTTCGTTCTGCTCTCGAACGGTTTCGTCGTATTCCCGCAGATCACTCACCTTGGTGCGAGAGACTTCACTCAGGGCCGAGCCGATGGACTCCCACACCCTGCGGTCCGCAGGATCGCCCACTTCGGTCAATACGTTGGCGATGGCCCGTTGCCCGGCATCGACAGCTTCCAGCTTGGATTCCCAGCGCATCTGGAAGGTGTTGGTGAGTTCTTCACCGAACGTGGCCTCGGCCATGGCGGCCGATTCGGGCTGGCGCACCACGAGCATGGCGATCGCATCGGAAGGGTTGGCTTTGGGAAGATCGAGACCAGACAAAATGCGATCGGTCCCAGAGGCGGTCAGTCCTCGGGCGGCCAGGCGTTGTCGGTTTCGGATGCCGCGAAGGACGGCAAATCGGGATCGCTCCTCGTCGCTTTCCACGACGACGGCGTTCAAAAGATCAAACAAGTCGTTGTCAAGACGGCCTTGCACTTCGGCCAACGTTCGGCGGGCATCTGAAAGTTCTCCAATTTCGGAAGTGGTTGGTCCCTCAAGGCCGCGTTCACGATCCCAGTTCCATTGGGTCGCGCGGGTCTCCACGATCTGCTTGAGCGCTTCGGTGACTTCGGCGTTCCAGTCCAGTTGATAGGACTCGTGGAAGGTTTGGACAGTGCTGAAGGTGTCTTCATCTGCGGAGGGGCGCACAAATCGGATGCCGTCCATCAGGGCCGAAAGTCCCATGGGTCCAGACAAGAAGCCATCCGGTCCTTCGGCCGGGATCGCCATGTCAAACAGGACGGTCATCGGAGTGGGCCCAGCCTTGACTTTGAGGGTGGCTTTGGGCTCCGGAGCTTGCATGCGCGGTCCACCACGTCGACGGCGGTCTGCTTGTTGGTTCCGGTCGTTGAGCTTCTCGTAACGCGATTCACCAATCAGCATGGTCAACTCTTCGATGGCGCGTTCGGCAATGGTTTCCTGCTTCTCTTCGAGGGTGTCGGGAATGCCGCCCCCACCACGGCCGCG
>CAXBRK010000091.1:0-8007 GCA_963978155.1 uncultured Phycisphaera sp.
GCCCCCGTACACCCCAAAGGGTGCCCCATGGCGATGGCGCCACCGTTGACGTTCACTTTGGACTGATCCAAGCCCAACGCCTCACAACACGCAACCGCTTGAGCCGCAAAGGCCTCATTGAGTTCCACAAGATCAATGGCCTCAACGGAGAGGTTCGTCCGCTGCATGACTTTTTGGATGGCAGGGACTGGACCGATGCCCATTTCCGCGGGAGCAACCCCGGCGGCCGCACTGGAGCCGACGAAAGCCAGTACCTCAATCCCCAAGGATTTCGCTCGATCAGCATCCATCAAGATCAACGCCGCGGCACCATCGTTGACCCCCGAAGCGTTTCCGGCGGTCACCGAGCCCGAGGGGTCTTTGGTGAATGCAGGGCGAAGCTTGGCCAAGGCCTCCGCGGTGGTCGATGGACGCGGATGTTCATCAATGTCCACCAAGAGTGGTTCACCTTTGCGTTGGGGCACCGAGACCGGAACCAACTCCTCGGCAAACAGACCACGCTCCTGGGCCGAGGCCCATCGGTGTTGGCTTTGCAGAGCAAATTGGTCTTGCGCCTCTCGGGTGATGCCGTACTTTTGGGCCACCGTCTCCGCCGTGATACCCAAAGGATCGGTATGCCCCATTTCTTCCATCTTGGGATGCACAAACCGCCAGCCAATCGAGGTGTCGTACATCTCTTGTGACCGACCAAAGGCAGCGTTCGACTTTGAGACCACATACGGGGCCCGGCTCATCGACTCCACTCCCCCGGCCAGATACACCTCACCTTGGCCTGATTCAATCATGCGTGCGGCCACGTTGATTGCTTCCAACCCCGACGCGCACAAGCGATTCACCGTCACTCCAGGGACGGATTCTGGCAACCCGGCCAACAGAGATGCCATTCGGGCCACATTCCGATTGTCCTCGCCAGACTGGTTGGCCGCGCCGAAGTAGACGTCATCAATGGAGGAGGGATCAATACCTGATCGATCAACCACAGCACGAATCACGTGTGCGGCCAAATCATCGGGCCGCACGCTTGAAAGCGAGCCGCCGTAGCGGCCAATTGGGGTTCGGACAGCAGCGATGATGGCAGCACGATTCACACGAATAGCGTACAGGGATCAGACGTCAATTTGATCACAAAGGGGCAGCGCCTCTGCAGCCCCAAAGCCACCAACACTCACCGACAAGAAAAAGTGGTGGTGAGGACCAGTCGAAGCCACTCACCACCACGAAATTTCTGATTGGCCCGCGCCAAGACCATCACTTCAGTGCAAGCTTGTTCTTGACCTCCAGAACGTGACGACAGGTCCCTCGATACTGGAAACCTGGACAGGTGCAGTCAATATCCCCACCAGAGACCGAAACAACATATTTGGTCGATGGATCACGAGAGCTTGCAAACTCAAACTGTCTGACTTGGGGACCAGTGATGGCTTGGGCGAGGGAACGAAGCATTTCTGGGGTCAACGCGGGGTGCTCCGCCACGACCTCCTTGCCCGCATCATTGCCGTCCAGGTCTTCGCCCTTTTTGAATTGGCTTCGAAGGTGTTCGCCAGCCGCCTCGAGAACTTTTTTGGCCCAATCTTGGTTCCGATGTTTGGGGTCATCAGATTCAACACTGCTGGCGTCGGCAAGCCCCGGCGAGAGTTGTCGAAGAGCAGACTCGAGGTCTCGCAAAATGTCGGTCTCACCCAGCTCCCCGTTGTGCTCGCCATCGACCACGGTTTCTACCAATTTTGTTTTTACCGCAAGCGCTTGTTGCACAAAGGCGTCAACGGTATCGGTGGCGACCATGTACGTCACATTGACGGTATTGGTTTGCCCAATCCGATACGCACGATCCTCTGCCTGCCAGTGATGGGCCGGCACCCAGTCAAGATCGTTGAAGACCACCTGAGTGGCCGCAGTGAGGGTAATCCCTGTTCCACCCGCGACCAGATTGCTGACAAAGACTTTCACTCGAGGGTCATTCTGGAATCGATCAACCAGCTCTTGCCGGCGATCGGCTGGGGTAGAACCTGTGAGAAGAACCGCTTCCTCACCGAAGGCTTTTTGCAGTTCCTTCGCGGGTGTATCAAAGCCGGTAAAAACAATCGCTTTTTCCCCTTGGTCGACCACCCCTTGGACAAACTCAATCGTTGGCTTCACTTTGGCCATGGCCACCTTCTGGCGGACTTTGGTCAGCAGGGCCAGGAGGTGGATACGGTCATGATTGGCGCGCTTGTTGGTGACCGCTGCGTGTTCCGCAGTGTGTTGATCCGAGACACCGTTGATCAACATCTCGATAACGTGCCGCATCTCATTGGCCGCGGTACCCAATGGGACATCAACCTCAAGCCAGCGCCTGAATTTGGGTGGGAGGTTCAGAACTTCATCTTTTCGTCGCCGGAGCATGATCCCATGCAATTGGGTGGACAATTCATCCAAGTTGCTTGCCCCGTCGGTGACCAAACCAAAGCGATTGCTGTAGGCATCACAGTATTTTTTGGCGAATGACATGAAGCTTCGGGCCATGGGGTGCTTCACGATCTGAAGAAGTGGGAACAAATCACGAGGCCGATTGGTCATCGGTGTTCCGGTCAAACAGTGGATGGCGGGATCCCCAGCCGTGGTGTCGACGAGACTTCGACAATTCTTGCTTCGTTGACTGGTGTGGTTCTTGAGATAATGCGCTTCGTCAAAGATCAAACCGGCCCATGGCAACTTTTTCAAATCCGTCAAATGTTTGGTCAAAATGTTGTAATTGATGACCACCCATCCGGTGTACGACGTTGTCGGTACTGATTCAGCACCAACCACGGTGATGGTTTGCTCGCCTCCGAGCGCCGTCTGAATTTCTCGGGCCCAATTTCGTTTGACTGAAGCTGGACAAACGACCAGCCATGGCCCTTGGGGGGCTGCTTCCTGCATGGCCAAGATGCTTTGGCGGGTTTTTCCAAGTCCCATGTCGTCTGCCAAAATTGCTCGGCGCCGACCGAGCAAGAAGGCAAGACCCTCGACTTGGTGGGGATACAGCCCATCCGCGAGTTGAGTGGCTCGACGCAAAGCCTCGGCTTCAACTTCATCGCTGGGCTGGAGAGGTGTGGTTGATTTGAAACGTGTCATGGTGATACTCCATGACATCAAGAGGGCATCAGCCTTGAAGGTTGCCGTTGACCGTCAACGAGCGCTGATGTTGCTGCACAAGGCATGGCCTTGTGTGCCGCATCACCCTAGAAGGGCTGACCTCGGCACCGTGATCGCGCTCGACCCGGTTGCCGCCCACGCTTCAAGAGGTCGCGTGAGACTCTGGATGCCAATCAATATTTTATCTGAGGATTCTTTTGAATCAAGAGGTCGAGTTGGTGCCGGACCGCGAGATCAGGGCCAAGTCGCTCCACTTTTTGAAGGTGCAAACGACTCAAGCCATACCAAAAAAAAAGCCACGGGAACCGTGGCAAGGAAGCTCCCCGACCAGGGCTCGAACCTGGAACCTAGCGGTTAACAGCCGCTCGCTCTACCATTGAGCTATCGGGGAAAAGATGTCAATCGGCCCTCAGGAGGTCCGAGCCCATCATTCTACCAATACCCCGGGCTTGGTCAAACCCAAGATCGGCCCCTACGGCGTTTGACACGGCCCCCCCTTGCCGGAGGCCGAATATTGGGTACAATGGGCGATCTGCCCCTGAGAGGGTCAGGCCTCTTTCCCCTGCTACGTGAGATTTGGAGCTTCGCCGTGAAGAAGGACATCCACCCCAAGTACTACGACTGCAAGATCACCTACCGAGGTGAGCACGTCATGACCGTGGGCGCCACCGTCCCCGAGATGACTGTGGAAATTTGGTCCGGATCCCACCCATTCTTCACCGGCAAGCAGTCCTTCGTGGACACCACCGGCCGCGTCGAGAAGTTCCAGAAGAAATTCGCCGGCGGCTACTTCAAGAACAAGAAGAAGTGATTCGCTCGAGGATTTTCCCTCGCGACCCACTTTGCCAGACCATCACGCCGCGGCCATGCCGCGGCGTGTTTCATTTCCAGCCATACTGCTTGCATCTTGAACGATCCTGAACGCCATCTCGCCCACCTTGCTCGGATTGCCGAGGAATGGCATCGACTGGGTGAAACCATGAGCGATCCTGAAGTCCTCACCGACCATGAGCGCATGGCCGATTTGGCCCGGCGTCGTCGAGCTCTGGAACCCACCGCGCTTGGTTATACGAAATACCAACAGCTCAAAGCCCAAGAACAAGAGGCCGAGCAGATGCTGGCGGAAGAATCTGACCCAGAACTGCGTGAATTGGCGTCCGAACAGAAAGATTCCGCGACCGCTGAACTGCCCGATCTGCTTGATCACATGCTGGCGGCCTTGGTCCGGGCCGAGGACGACCGCATCGGCGCGTTGATTCTTGAAATCAGAGCCGGGGTCGGTGGAGACGAAGCTGGACTCTGGGCCGGCGACCTGCTGAAGATGTACGAGTCTTACGCCAAAAGCAACGGCTGGGCGTTTGAGGCCTACGACCACGGGACAAACGAGGCTGGCGGTCTCCGTTATGCCATTGTTCGCATTCACGGCGAAGCGTGTTGGAGCCATCTGGCGTTTGAATCCGGAACCCACCAAGTCAAACGCGTGCCCGCCACCGAAACCCAAGGCCGCATCCACACCTCCACGGCGACCGTGGCGGTGTTGGCCGAACCCGAGGAAGTGGATTTGAGCTTTGATCCGGGCGAGGTGAAAGAAATGATCACCACCGCTCAGGGACCTGGAGGCCAAAACGTGAACAAAGTGGCCACCGCGGTTCACTTGATCCACGAACCCACGGGGATCGAAGTCCGGATGCAGGAAACCAAAAGCCAATCTGAAAATCGAAAGCGGGCCTGGAATCTACTGCGGGCCCGGATCTGGGATGCTCGAAAATCGGAAGCCGAAGCGGCCCGAGCGGAAGCCCGCCGAGGTCTCATTGGAGGGGGGCAACGGGCCGAAAAGATCCGGACCTACCGGTGGAAAGAGGGCATCGTCGTCGACCACAGGGCCGAAGCCTCATGGCCACTGACCAAGATCATGGGCGGCGAGTTGGGCGAGGTGGTGGAAGCACTCACCGCCATCGAGATAGCAGCCCGACTTGAACGCTTGTAAGGTGAAATCACCGGCTTCACGCCGGTACACTTTGTTTTTCCGATCGGAGACGCCAATGCACCGCCGCCGCGCTTTTACCCTTGTTGAACTCCTCGTGGTCATTGCCCTGATTGGGGTGCTGGCAGCACTCCTGTTGAGTGCGCTTTCCTCGGCCCAGCAACGGGCTCGAGCGACCCAAACCACGTCAACCATGGAAGCCTTTGCGGCCGCTTGCGAAACGTTCTTCCAAGATCACGGCCAGTATCCCGGAGTGGTCCCTGAAGCATTGCTGGCCCAAGATGCGGAAGCCAACGATGGCATCCCCCGAATCAGCAGTCTGGAAAACGCGCTCTACCACATGATGGGCGGATACCGAATCCTTGGGGTCCATCCGGACTACGCCCAATTCAATGGATACGAAATGTCCTTTGGCAACGGGAACAACGAAATCACGGTGAAGTTCGCGATCAATTCTGAACTGCTTGGAGATGGACCACTCATTGGAGGACGCCAATATCCCTCCTACTTCACCCCACCTGAAGGAACTTTGGTCAAGGCCTTTGGTCAAGTCGGTGACGAAGAAAACCTGGTTGATGTGGTTGATGCCTGGGGGCAACCTTTGGCGCTTCTAAGACGGCAACGAACGGTGGGTGTGCTGCCCAACAATCGTTCTGGAAACGACGGCAATCCTGAAACATGGCAATTCCGTACCGAAGGCGGAGCCCCCTATTTTGAAGCTGGCCTCAGCGGTCTCGGCGAGCTTCGAAAGCAACAAGCTTTCTCGAACAACGCCCCCACTTGCATCTTGTCCCAAGAGAACACTGCTTTCTTTGAAGGCAACGTCGGACGCATTTTGGCCAATCCAGCAATTCGGGAAGGCGTGGGCAATCCGAATGATCTGTACACCCAGCCACGGGGCTCGATGTTGCTTTTGAGCGCTGGGGCAGACGGGATCTTCTTTTCTAGCCAAGATGGACCAGGATCAGAAGACAGCCCCATCAGCAATATCTTTGACGCCACTCAAGCGGCCATCGGGGAGTACGACGACATCCTCCGATTCATTGGCAGCTAAGAGCGTTACCGCAGGTTCTGGCCCAGCGGGTTCGTGATGTACTCGTCGAACAGGCGGGCAATTTGCAGCCCCAGTTCGTCGGCCAGTTCCAAATTCACCCGCCGAGCATCTTGCCGCGACTGCACTTTGTTGGGGTCCGTGATGGCCAATTGAGCCACCACAAACCCTTCACGGCCGTCGCCATTGGGATCGGGGAAGACTTGCTGCCGCTTGGTCATGTCAAGCACACGCACGACTGCCGTGGCGGTTGGCCGCGGCACGCCATCCTGCCCCACCAGAGCCCACGCTCGCACTTGGACATTCACCATGAGGTCCGCTCGACAACGGCGCGCGATTTCCGAAAGCGAAAGCATCTCGCTTGCGCGATCAGAAGCCTGCGCCACACGAAGCGCATCATCGGGCTCGATCATGCGAGAATGGATTTCATTGCCGAGCAGGTAGGCCGTGGCTTGTTTGCCAATACGGGAACGCACTCCAGGCAGATTCATGCCAATGGCGCCCACTCGATCTTCGACAAAGATCACACAGGGACGGTTGGGCAAGCGGTATGCCCGCGCGGTGGTGTCTTCAGGCTCAATCACCGCCGCGATGGGGGCAATCACATTGCAGCTCGAAAGAACTCCAACCAACATGATCAATAGAAAGCGGGTCATAGCGTTGGTGGCTCCGTGCGTTTGGAATTGCCGATCGGGATGGGGTCTCCGCGGTATCGGTCAGGGAATTTGGCTTCCCAGTGCGGGTAGAACAAGAAACCCGCCTCTTTGATGAACTTGTTCAACAACCCCAACTCGATCTGTTCGGCATTGGCTTCGGCCCGGGTCAACTGGGCCACGTCTGGGAAGGCCACTTCGAGATCGATGATGGCCGCCGGCCCATCCGGATCGAACCCATCGGACTCGTACACGTTCACGGTGGCTAGGGCATACCCCTCCCACAAGAACCGGTTGCCCGGGGGGTTCAAGCGGTATTCGATGAGATCGATCACCACCAATCGGGTGCAACGCAACTCATCGAAAATGTCGGACGGGGGCGTGAAATTCCATTCGCCACGTTGCAGCTGCCATGAAGCAATTTGACGCGGATTGATCACACGACAATCGGCCTGCTGGAGCAGACGCTGGGCCATGCTGGCGGCGACCGTCTGAACGACGTTCTGATGCTCGTACCGGATACCCAAATCCGCATCGACCAAAATCGCCACGATCTCTCCCTCCAAGTAGGGATACTCGGCCGCAACTTCCATCACCGTCTGCTCTTCGAGCGACTGGCCAATCGCTGAGGCAAGACCGAAGGCCGCGCACCCTGTAAGCAAGGGCATCAGAAGGAACAGGAAGCAGCGTTTCGGTGTGATCAATGGAGGAAACCTTGGTGGACCAGAATTTTATAGCCCCAAGCCAGAACAAGCCCCCCACCGGCCATCCATGCTGCACTTGGCGTGAGGGCACTGAACAAAAAGGCCACCAGTGGACTCCCGAAGAGTGCCCCAACGGTGGCCGCGGCCGCAACCACAGAGGTCAAGACAGCAATGGTGGCCCCCGCCGGCTGGGTCCGAAATGAGGTCCACAAGCGGCCATGCGCGGCATTCGAAACCGCGGTGGTCATGCCACACGAAGGACAAGGCATGTCATACATGAGCATCCACGAACATGGAGGAAGCCCCAACTGACGGTGGGTGCCGTGTCCCTTTTCGCTGGGCTTCATCCATGCGCCCAGAGCGAGACCCGACCACAGAACAACAGCCAACAAAGCATGCAGAAGCCGTGCCTTCAGGGGAAGCATGGAACAAAGTCTATCTGCTCAAGCAGGATGGACCTGAAAATCACGACACATCGGCACTATCAGTCCGCCACGGGGT
>CAXBRK010000092.1:0-7916 GCA_963978155.1 uncultured Phycisphaera sp.
TGTGGCCCGGACGGCCAGCTGATGGGCCAGTTCCAGATCCGAGGACGTGGCCAGAGGAATGGCGGCAAACATCCTCGCCCGCCGCACCAACAAGTCGGACAACGCTTCTGGGGCAGACTGCCCGAAGGCCGCGGCCTCCACACAGAACCACACGAGGAACCCCATACACACATTCCTTGGCATTTTGAGAGTGTATCGCTGGTTTATTGACGCCTTGGCGAATCGCGGGGTACCGTGTTCTGTTCAATCCGGGGTCTATCCCGAGGAGCTCCCATGCGTATCGCCCAGTACCAGCTTGTCACCGCAGTGCTCGTTCCTGCTTTCGCCGCTCTGGCCCCGGCTCCAGCTGTCCATGCTGCCGACGGCCTTACGGGTGTTTCCTCCATCCGGGCTTTGGCCGATGACCGGACCTTAGGGGCATCACAAGAATCCACGATCTCTCGATTTGCCGAAGAAGCAGCCCGAGCGCTGTCCGCGCGGAACCCAAGTGAAGATCATTTGGAAGCCGTTCGAGCCGATCTCATGGCTCCGCTTTCCGGTGAGTGCACTCCAGCCTTCGCCCGGGCATATGGCGCTCGATTGCTCGAAGCGTTCGGCGAATACGACGATGATGATCGAACTCCGCAACAACAGATGATTGCCTTCTCGGTCTTGGCCGCCACGGGCAGCAGCGCGACCTTGTTGGATCTGGCCGAACGAATCCTCGACTTGGATGCCGACACCCCCGCCTGGAAATCAATGGCCATGTGCCAAACCCTGAGCAAAGGGATCACCAAAGCGACCAACCTGGACCTTGCCGAACGCAACCGAAGCGACTTGGCTCGCATGCTCGGAAGGATTGCCTCGCGCGTCTCTCCCTCGGCCAATCGCCATGTGATGGAGGGATTCGTCGTGTTGGGTGGTGGAGAAAACGAAGACATCGCCCGCCGCTGGGCCGACGCGCTCAAGTCGTTGGCCGGTCGTGACACGCTTGCCGCAGAAGACCTGCTTTGCATGGAAGGCGCGACGGTGAAATTGCGTTCGGTCCTGCTCAATCCAGCAAACCGCGAAACGCGCGATGCCCGGGAAGCCGCCGCCAAAGCATTGGCACCTGCCCTGCTGACCTTCCACGCCAGAGCGGCCGATCTTCTCGAGTCCGAAGACACCGGCAATGACCGTTTACGTGCCCACTTGGGACGGGTGGATCAGGTCCTGCCGTTCCTGGGGACCCGCGGGATCTCTCTCGGAGCACTTTGGGATGCCAAGGACGCCAAGGCATTACGGGACCTTGGGACAGGCCCATAAGTCAAATTGGCCTGCATGCAGACCAAAAAATCTTGATCGCATATCCCCATCTTTCATACTCAGAATGAATGTGCTCTGAGTTGCAGCACCGCTGCAGACTGAGCGAAACCACACACGAGCACCACTCGCTCTAATTCTTCTGGGATAAAAAAATGAATGGCATTTACTCTTCTTTCAGGAAAGTTCTGTTCCTATCGCTGTCGTCATGTCTGCTGTTGGGATGTGGTTCAACTTGGAGACTTCATGATGAAGTTACGCTTCAAGTTGGAGCCCCCGCTGACGAAGCAGCGCCAAATTGGGTCAAGGGCAAAGTGCCTTTCAGCGATCCTGACAAGATTTATTTTGTTGGCCGGAGTGCGATCCCTGACACCGCTTATCGTTCCGCCAACTTTTCAGATCTGACCGCTTCGATCTTTAATGATGCTCGAAGTCGGGTTGGATACACGATGCTTGATGAACGGCAGGCACTCCAAAGCGCTCGCAACGACGTCTACGACCAGATGCGTCAACTCCTTGCTCCGCGATCCGCGGGAACTCTCGGGCAACTGATGGTCGTCAATGTTGATGCCGGAACATGCAAATTGTGTGGACCCATCGACGGCCCAATCCGTACCTCAAGCTCGGCCTGCAACCCAACCTGCAACGAGCATGGCTTTGACCCCCAAACCGGCCGCGAGGTCGCCTGCGAGAAGTCATGTGGTGGCACCGCAGATTGCCAACAGTGTGGAAATCTTCTGTATGCGATGGATGGTCGCTGGAAGCATGATGACACGGGCGACATTGACGACCGGCTTGATACAGATGTGCTGCAAATGAACATCGCTTTTGACACGGTCCTTGCGGGCATGGCTGCTTATCTGCAGCAAGAAGACGCCTACTTTGAGAAGGTCCATGTCCATGACGCGGATGACTTCTTGGGACGACCTCTGGCCCAGGGCCACGACGAATGGTCAAGCTGGAAAGCATGGGTGCTCATGTCTATCCCTCGTGAGGAGTGGGACAGCATGGTTGAAGTTATGCGGGACACGCAGGACCAAATGTTCGCTGCGGCGATGCGATCTGCGGCCGAAAACAGAGACCGACGCATGGAATTTGAACTAAAGCAAATTCAGCTCCAGCAACAACGAGAGCAAGATCGTATTGAATTCGATCGTGAGCAACAGAAGCAACTGTTGCAGTACGAAATGGAAGTGGACCGTGAACGAACCAACCTTCCAGGACGACGCTTTCGAGTCAGTGGATCTTGAGAGCGAAAGGAGATCACTTTATGAACCCGCTCCATAAGATCTTGCCCCTCGCATTCGTGTCGCTGGGCCTGTTTGGTTGCTCAGGTTCTTCACTGAACCTCCGGGCAGTGGAAAACCCACTTCGCAAGCCGATTCACGAGCACTCTTACTACTCGGGGTTGTCAAACACCGAACCTGAATTTGTCCTGCCTACCAAAGACGGCGATTACCTCGCATCCGCTCAAAATGCGATCAAGTCTCTGTTTGGCTCAAGGAATATTTCCAAGCTCGGCGATCGACCCATCATTTACGGCACAACTGTGAACCTCAATGGCTACAGCATGACGTCTAATTTTGGGCGACTGACGGCCGAGTGTCTCGCGACCGCCGCTTCACAGCGAACCAGAAATGACTTGATCAAGATGACCCTGCGTCAAAGCAATGTCCCCATTCGGTCAAGCCAAGGCGAATTCCTTCTCTCCCGTGAGATTGGCGACTTGGCTCGAGACTTCAATGCCGGAGCGGTTTTGCTGAGCACCTATTCAGTAACCCCAGATACTGTGTATGTACAGGTCCAGTTGGTCAACGCGGACACCCACGCGATTGTGGGCACAACTTTGTACGAATTGCCCAATGGTCCAAGGACACGGGCTCTGTTGAAAAACCAAGAGTCGGTGGCGACGTCCCGATATCGCTAACGAACCGATTCTTCGCTTTTTGATCCCAGCCGGGGGGCCTTGTGGCCCCCTTTTTCAATCCTCGGACACGATCGGGTGAGGCTGCCCGAACCCTCATAAAGAGGGGGGCTCGCATCCCGTCGGTCCCGGCCTTCCACTCGGTGGAGGCCTGGCCATCGCCGCGGTGAGCGATCCCAAGGCAACGAACAAAGGTCGAGCACACGTGACCCGATCGTGCCCGAAGATTGAACTTCGAGCATGAATCCTAGCCCCAGACCGCATTCAAGCCAGCCAATGGGCCTTTTTCCGAGATGGAAGTGAGGCGATTTGGCCTTCCCGCTTGACGTTGACCCCTGATTCGGGGTATCAAACGCAATCCCGGTGCCTTGCCGGGATGGAGAATCACCATGCGTCTTTCTGTCCTCGTCCTGTTCGCGTCCCTGCCCCTTGGTGCCTGTGCCTCCGTTGGGACCGACTACTCCTCCATCGCTGCCAATCCAACTCCTGAGTTGATCAACGAGTCGCAGCGTGACATCGACATCATGCGCAACGAGATGGTGATGGACAACATCAACGAGCGCATGCTCAACGGTGACATCCGTCGCTTCTGGCTTCGAGATCATCCCAGCCGCTTGAGCCCATTCCCAATCACGTATACCTCCGGTATGCCTCGCTGATTGGCACCTAAGATCAAGTTCGCCGTCGGCAACTTGATCGATGTTGAGCCAAGTCCCTTGGCTCCCAACTCGAACTTGACACCCCGGCCCCCCGCCGGGGTTTTTTTATGACGCAGCCCACCGCCAACACCTCCGAAGCAGCAACCCCGGTGGAATCTTTCCGCGCTGAACGCAAGGCGACGGCAACTTCAGTGGTGGGCATTTCACCAGTCGATGGCAATGTGGCCACTGTGTTCGCCCGCATCGCATGGGAATCTGTGGTCCCCACGCCCTTGCTGGACGCTGCGGTCGCCGTGCTCTCAGGCGCGCCGGCCTGGACCAATCTGGCCAGCCTGTGGTGGGCCGAATCGGCACAAGGAAAACCCAAACGAGATGCCATCGCCCGCCAACTGAGGTGGGCCGCGTTGGCCATGATTCCCGCTGCTTTCGTGCCCTACACCAGCTGGGGACTCTTGCTGTTTGTGCTGGGCTGTGCGGGCGCAAGGCTGTGCTGGGGCGGCATGATCACCATCCGCAGCACGCTTTGGCGCTGCATGTATCCCGCGAAAGAGCGGGGACGCTACGCCGGATGGATGTCCATCATCACCGCGCTCACTCTGGCCATGGCGGGTGCCACTTCGGGGATGTTGCTGGAACGCGACCACCAAACGTTCCGAATCATTTTGCTTGTCGGCGCCGTCGCACTCTGGCTGGGATCCATGCTGTACCGAAGGATTCCTGCTCCAGCCGAACCGAAACTGATCGAGCAAGAACGCGCTGAACATCGCCCCAAGCCACGCCCATGGCGTGATGCCATCGCCATCCTTCAGAAAGATCGAGGGTTCAGTCGGTACATGGCGGCGATGTTTGTGTTTGGCAGTGGGAACCTGATGGCCATGCCCATCATCATCCAAGTGATCCGGGAACGGTTCGAACAGGGATACTTCGGGGGCATCCTGTTGGGCTCAACGTTGCCCATGCTGGTGCTGCCGTTCGCCGTGCCCAGATGGGCCAAATTTTTTGATCGGGTGCACATCCTCCGCTACCGCCTGGTGCACGGCTGGTTTTTCGTGAGCGCCAATGTCTTTCTGCTGACCGCCTCGCTCACGGGAACCCTCTGGCTGCTTTTTTTGGCCATTTCCATTCGAGCCCTCGCCATGGCTGGCGGATCCATTGGTTGGACCTTGGGGCACCTCGACTATGCCCCTCCCGGACAAGCCGGCCGGTACATGGGGGTCCACGTGACCCTGACCGGCCTCCGCGGGTTGGTGGCACCGGGCATCGGAGCCTTGGCTTATCGCACGGTTGAAGTGGCCCAGCCAGGGCAAGGAGGCATGGCCTTCATCCTCTGCGTGGTGCTCTCGTTCGCCGGAATGTTGATGTTCCGCCGCTCGGTCCAACTGGACGCCGGAGACGCCACTGGGCGTCGAGGCGAGGGTGAAAGCTGAGAAATCCCCCTATTTCCTCGCGGATGCTCTCGGCCACAGGTACAGTATTCGATCCCCCTTTTCCGGCGAATTGGGGGTCAATCGGCCTGGGTGTTCTGGGTCGGAAGATTTCACAACTCGATCCAGCGCCGAGGATCACAGGAAGCATCTTTCACCACTGGGGTGAAAGGTCAACAACATGATTGATTACAACTTGATCTCCACCATTGGCAACGTTGATGCCGATGTTGAAAAGCAACTCTCCGAAGCCTTCGGAAACGCCGGACAAGACAACGTGATGGATACCGTCCTTGGCGGCGAAGTGTCCAACACCGCAGCCCCCGGCGAACTCGTGTCCGGCACAGTCGTCGGCAAAGCCGGTGACGATGTCATCATCGAGCTCGGCCTCAAGAGTGAAGGCCGCGTGCACCGCAGCGAATTCGAAAATTGGGATGAGATTGCCGCCGGCGATGAAATCGAAGTGCTCTTTGAAGGCGTCGATGACCTCAGTGGTGAAGTCCACGTCTCCAAGCGCAAAGCCGACCGCATCCGTGGTTGGGAAAAAATTCTCCAAGACCACAACGAAGGCGACGAGATCGAAGGCCTTGGTGTCCGGAAGATCAAGGGCGGCCTCTTGGTCGACATTGGCGTGCCGGTCTTCATGCCCGCCTCTCAGGTGGACATCCGTCGACAAACCGACTTGGGTGAGTTCGTCGGCCGCACCATTCGCGCCGTCATCCTCAAGATTGACGAAGAACGACGCAACATCGTCATCAGCCGTCGAAAGCTGCAAGAGAAGGAACGTGCCGAAGCACGCGACACCATCTTGGGCAAGATCGACGAAGGCCAGAAGGTCACCGGTACCGTCACGAATATTGCCGACTTCGGTGCATTCATCGACCTCGGTGGCGTCGACGGACTGCTGCACATCACCGACATGTCTTGGGGCCGGATCAACCACCCCAGCGAAATGCTGAAGCATGGACAAGAAATCGAAGTGATGATCCTCAAGATCGATCGCGAAAAAGAAAAGATCGCGCTCGGCCTCAAGCAACTCGAAAACTCGCCGTGGGAGAACCTCGACGAACGCTTCCCGGTCAACAGCCGCGTGAAGGGCAAGGTCGTCAATCTGGTCACCTACGGTGCGTTCGTCCAACTCGACGAAGGCCTCGAGGGCTTGGTGCACGTCTCCGAAATGTCGTGGACGCGTCGGGTCAACCATCCATCCGAAGTGGTGGAAGTGGGCCAAGAAGTCGAAGTGGTCATCTTGGAAATCGATCACGAGAAGCGTGAGATTTCTCTTGGCATCAAGCAGACCGAAGTCAACCCATGGGAACTCGTCAGCGAGAAGTACCCCGTGGGCACCGTCATCGTGGGTCAAATCCGCAACATTGCCAACTACGGCGCGTTTGTTGAGATTGAGCCCGGCATCGACGGTCTGCTTCACGTCTCCGACATGTCGTGGACCGAAAAGGTTGCCCACCCGAACGAGAAGTACCAGAAGGGCGACACCGTCCAGTGCGTGGTTCTCGAAATCGATCGAGACAAGCAACGTGTTGGTCTCGGCGTGAAGCAACTCACCGAAGATCCATGGATCAACGCCATCCCCGAGAACTACCAGCCTGGCATGGTGGTTCAAGGCGAAGTCACCAAGATCACCAACTTCGGTGTCTTCGTCAGCCTGGAAGATGGCTTGGAAGGTTTGCTCCACATCTCCGAGTTGGCCGACCACAAGGTCGAGAACCCGCAAGATGTCGTCAAGAGCGGCGAGTCCGTGGAAGTCAAGATTTTGCGAGTCGATACCGACGAGCGAAAGATTGGCCTCTCGCTCAAGCGTGCCCAATGGGGCGACAACGACACCACCGCCTACGACGGCAGTGGTCCAGTCGGTGGTGGTGGCGCCAGCGAATTCGACGAGTTCGCCCGTCCTTCCAAGGGCGGTATGGACGACCACGGAGCCATGGGTTCCGACAAGATCGAACTCTGAGCCTTCAGGCCGAGTCGAATCTGTTCCTCAACGATGTGAACACCCGACGCCCCCTCCTCGGAGGGGGCTTTTTTCGTCCTGCTGCGAACGCTCAACAAAGACAAACAAAAGCCGCGACGGTGAACAATCCCATTCTCTTGCGATGGGGCGTGGCAGCTGTCAATCGATACAACACATTCATGGTCATGGCCGGGTCCTCTGGGGGCTGTACCTGTTGAATGGCAAGACACGCGCCGAACCTGCGCCAGGCCTCTGAATAGGCTGGAAACGGATTTTTATGAGACATGGGGTCGGGGTCGTGACGGCGTGTCGCCGCCAGGCAGCGCCGCGGAGCGCTGCCTTTCGGATCATTTTTCGCCCACCCCACGGGGTTTCCGGCGACACTGTGTCCATGTCAAAGCCAGCGTCACTCTTCTTGCTCTTCGCCACGATTGCCGGAGCGATGTCTTCCTCCACTTCGGGGCAAGACCTCAGCGGACGCATTCAGCAGGTCAGAGATCGGCTGGAACGTGACCGATACGCAGGGAGTGCCGAGCATCTCGGGCGCCTGCTGTACACCGATTGTGAAGTGCGCATGGAAGAAGCCCCCATAGAAGACGCGGTGGCTTGGCTGGCGGCCGCCACTGGCGCGCCACTGCGCATCCTGGATGACAACAAAG
>CAXBRK010000093.1:0-7898 GCA_963978155.1 uncultured Phycisphaera sp.
GTTCCTCAGCCTTGGCTCGTGCGACCCGGGTGTCGGCCTCGGCCTGATCGGCCTGGAGGCGGGCGCCGATGTTTTCGCCAACTTCGATATCAGCGATGTCGATCGACACAATCTGGAAGGCGGTTTGGGCGTCGAGGCCTCGTTCCAAGACAGACTTTGAAATTGTGTCTGGGTGTTCCATCACCTCGAAATGGGTTGCTGCCGAGCCGATGGAGGTAATGATGCCCTCGCCAACTCGGGCGATGATGGTCTCTTCGGTTGCACCACCCACCAGACGGTCGATGTTGGTCCGCACGGTCACACGAGCGCGGGCTTTCAGTTGAATGCCGTCCATGGCCACCGCATCAATGGTGGCTTTGCCAACATCAGGGTTGGGACAGTCGATCACTCGGGGGTCAACCGAGGCTCGAACGGCATCGAGAATGTCACGTCCGGCCAAGTCGATGGCGGTCGCCCGATCCCAGACCAGATCAATGCCGGCCTTCTCGGCCGCGATCATGGCCATGACCACATTGCCAACCCGTCCCCCGGCCAAGAAGTGTGCTTCAAGCCAGTCGGTGGGGATGTCGATGCCTGCTTTTTTGGCGGTGATTCGATTGACCACGATGACGCGTGGGTTGACTTTCCGGAACCGCATCATGATGAGGTCGAACAGGCCCGATTTCGCGCCGGAGACCACCGATTGGAACCAGAGGCCGATGATGTTGAAGGCCAAGCCAAAGACCACCAGGGCAAAAATGCCGCCGATGACGCCGAGGATGATCAAGAGGGGGTTCATGAAGCGTTCTCCTGTCCGGAGGGTACCGGACGAACCTTGAGTTGTGCGTCGTAAGCGTTCACGATTTCAATAGGAGTTCCCGCATCGATGATTCCAGACTCGGAAATAGCCTCGTGGCGTTCTCCGTTCACTTCGATGCGTCCCACTGGCCGGAGTTCGGTGACGGTGAGGCCCTGTTGACCAATCATGTCTTTGAGGGCGTGGTGCTTGGCCTGCCGAGCGGCTTCGGCTTCTTTGGCTTGGCGGTCGTCGGTGCCGCGCCCGTCTTCCGAACCGCCCAGCACAAACCGGCCCCCTGATTTGGTGGTGATGAACCAATTGAACAGGAGATAGCCGCCGATCGGGAATCCAAAGAGCACCAAGGCGGCCGCACTCAGCCCCAGTGTGGTGTCTTCATTCCACACCACCACCACCGCGGCGATGGCTGCCGCCACGCCACCGATGGTCAAGAGCCCACCCGAAGGAATCACCAACTCACTGGCGATCAGCCCGGCGGCGAGCACCAGCAAAATGATGCCCAGCACCAGCCCATCTGAAACAGTCGCCGCCAATACGAGGTGGTCCATCATGATTCAACAATCTCCACAACAGGTTCAAACCCGGCTTTCACCACCCGAATCCGTGCACCCGCCTCGATGAATCCATCTCGGGCACGAACATCACGTGCTCCTTCAGCAAACCGAGCCTTGCCAACAGGGTGGGCATCGGATTCGAGAATGCCCTCACTGCCAATGGCAATGGAAACTCGGCGGTGGGATGGGCCTTCGGCCACGACATCTTCCAGCACCAACAGACGTTGCTGCGCGTGGCGGAGGGCTCGGCCCCCCACGATGCCCCCTCCGGCCAAGAGCAGGAACAACAGGATGGTTCCCGGGATGGCTTCTTGAGGCACGATCGGTGCCCCCGGCCCGGTGAAGGCGGCGGCCAACCCAACGGTCAGTGTGATGGCGCCCAAGATGCCTGGAACAGACAGCCCGGGGGCAACCATGATTTCGATGGCCAACAATCCGAGTCCCAACAAGATCAGCACAATTTCCCACCAAGCGGCCAAGCCGACCAGGACGGGAATGCTGATCAAGAAGACCCCGCACAACACGGCGATCAAACCAAAAACGGTCGTGCCCGGAATAAAAGATTCCAGAGCGACGCACAGCAGCAAAATGGCGATCAGCCCCAGTTGCACCGGCCAACTGGTCAAGAATCGCCCCAGCTTCTCGGTGGTGCTGAGTTCATACAGCGCGATCTCCGCCCCTCCGTAGTGGCGGGACAAATCGTCGACGTCGGAAATGATGTGACGAACCAAGCCGAGCGCGCGGCCCTCTTCGGCTTTCAGGGCCAGCAGCCGGTCCGCAGACGTGATTTGTCGAATCAATTTCCATTGGTCCTTGTCCTCGGGGCCAAGGAGTTCGCGGGCTCTGGGCAACAGTGACAGCTTTGCTTCAAGGGCTTGCCGTTGCAAAGGATCAAGTTCGGCCAGTTCTTCGGGAGATTGCACCGGGATGCTGTCTTCGAACTTGGGCACAAACGCGTCGTCGCTGGCGATGGCTTCGTCGTTCAATATGGGCAAATCACGGGGGGGCGTTTCGCCGAAGAGGCGTTCGTATTCCAAGCGGCCCACACAAATCCTTTGGCCGTCGTCAACATGCTCAAGCAGCCAAAGTTCCAACCCAACCGAGACAAAAGCTTGAACCAGCGCTTCGTCGTAATGGTTGCGGCGGGCGGAATCCACGACGTCGGCCAGCAGCGGGGCTTCAATTTTGGCCCGTTCGGCGGGCGCCATTTCCAAGAGACCGGCCAAGGGCATGGCCTGGATGGGGGCGGCGTCGCCAAAGGATGCTCGTGGTGCACACGCGATGCTTGGGCAAGCCACCGCCAGGATGGTGCCGGCACTCCACGCCTCATCATCAATCCAAGCCATCAGGTCGGGCGGGGTCCGAGTGGGGTCTTTCAACATCTCCGTCATGGAGAAGGTGGCGTCTAGAGCGCCGCCTGGAGTGTCGATGTGCAGCACGACGGCGTCGCAGCCATCGGCCAACGCTTGGTCCAGCCGGCGCCCGAGCGACTGAGCTGAAATTTGGTCGATCTCACCTTTGATGGGGAGGAGTGCGATTTTCTCAACGGTTTTCAGCACCGGGCGGGGGGCTTCTTGGGCCGCGATGCTTGATCCCAGAAGAACAAGCCACAGCCAAGTCCACATTGAAAACAGCCGGAGTGTCATGGACATGATTCTAGGGGCAGGCCCTCGGCAGTCGATGTTGAAGCATGCTCTCTTCACATCCTTGGCTCAGTTTGGCCTGCATTGGCCTTGGCGGCGGTTTGGGCGCGGCCCTCCGCGGCGGCAGTTTGATGCTGTTCGGTGGTCGCCCCATCGTGTTGCATGCCATCAATGTGACGGGTTGCTTGTTGGCCGGGTTTGTTCTGGCCCGACTGCAGACCACTGGGGGGGAAGCTTGGGTGCGTCCGTTGGTCATCACGGGATTTCTGGGTGGGCTGACCACCATGAGTGCTTTCGCCACTGGAGCCATTGGTGTGGGCAACGATCGTCCGTTGGCGGAGAATCTCGCATCAGCCTTGGTGGTGGTCACGCTGTGTGTCTTGGCTGCGGCCATGGGCGGCCGATTGGGCCGTTAAAAAAGCGGCTCCCCAAAGGGAGCCGCCTTCATTCAAAGTGATGTCGCTTCGACTTAACCGCAGGGGCGGTCAAAGGTGAAGAGGAGTTCCTCAGACACCGATTCGGCGGGGGTTGATTCCCTATCCAGCAGGTTCACACCGACTGGGGCCGCGTTGGTGTTGCCTTGGATCGACCGAACGATACCGATGACCGAGTCAAGGCCGTCCATGCCGTTGCCTTGGTCGTTGACAAAGATGCAGTCAAAGACCAAGCCGCCACTGGATTGCAGTTCGTCGGGCACGAAGGTGTCAACACGGTTGATGTGGCCGTCGTTGAAGCACAAGTTGCCAGACCACTTGCTGTCAGGACCGAGCAGTTCGTAGGTCAAGTCCTCTTCAGGAACGGCACCAGGTTGGCCAGGTCCCCAGCCCAAGCATGGGCCACGGGTACCGATGATGCAGAAGTTTGAATCACCGGTGTCTTTCCACTTTTGACGCTGCCGCTTGCCCAAGATTGGGGTTGAGGCGTACGAAATGTTGCACTCACTGTCCAAGTTGGCGGCCATGGAGTGATCCCAGAAGATGGGGCCAATGCCAGTTGGGTTTGGATTGAGCACCGCGTAGTTGTAATCATCCTTGACGATCACGTTGGCGTTTTGCTCGGTGGGTGAGACCAAGATCTCGGTGTCGTAGTAGTTCTCAGCCACCAACACAGAGTGCATGTTGGCGGTGGTGTTCAAATCGTTGCGCTCAGCGCCACGGCCTTGAATGAACTGGCCATTGATCTGTTGACGGTAAACCAGGCCGGGCGTGGGAAGACGACCCTTCTGGTCCGAAGCCCAAGCAAACCAAGCCTTGTGGATTTGGCTGAGTTGGGTTCGGTCTTTGGTTTCGCGAGCCTTGCGGCGGGCGGAGTTCAAAGCGGGAAGCAGAAGGCTGATGAGAACCGCGATGATCGCCATGACCACGAGGAGCTCGATGAGGGTAAAGCCGCGTTTGCGTTGCATCGTTGATGTCTCCTTTGGGTTGAGATCAGTCCGCGAGGGACTCGGCGTAAAGTTGGGCAAAGTTGTTGAAGTTGGTTCGCATCATGCCCAAGTAGCAGTCGCCACCTCGGAAGACCGAGTTGCCAACATCCTTGAACTCACCGGCATAGATGTTGTCCTTCTTGACACCAAGGTCAGAGAAGCACTGGACTTGATCTTGTGGTTCGTACTGCGAGGCAAAGAAGTCCTGAACACGTTCGATGTGGTTGTCACCGTAGACGACGTGACCTTCCCACTGCTCAGCGGCACCGTGGAAGCCGAGAGTCCAGGATTGTTCGTAGTCTTCGATGGTCATGCCGTTCATCTGGCAGTCGTTGGCCGCGGTGTTCGGGTCGTGGGTTGGGGCCCGGTTGGCGAGCAACGCGTCGGTGGAAGTCGCACTGGTGCGCCACTTGGTCTTCTTGCGAAGGCCGATGAGGTGCATGTGGTAGTACGAGGTGTTGCAAAGGAACTCGCCTTTGGCGGTGTTGTTGCGGTAGGCGACGGTGGACAAGTTCGCTTGGAAGATGTTCTCGTCGGTGTCGGCGGGCAAGGACACAGCATCGGCACCGGATTCAGCCACGTCGCCGTCCCAATAGGTGTCGGCCATGGGCTTGTAGGCGTCGTAGTTGTAGTTCAGGTATTCGCCGATGTAGGGGTTGGTTTCCACGGCGGACACCAAGATGTCGGTGTTGAACGCACGCTTGGCGACCAAGGCGGAGTACAACGCGCTGGTGATGTTGCGGCGAGTTTGCTCGGGGCCAGCACCGGGGTTTTGTCGGTTGGTGAAGCGGTCGGCCCGCCGGTTGATGAGGCCGGGGGTGGGCAAGGTTTCGTCGTCCGCGAAGGACAACATGGAACCGTGAATCTGCTTCACTTGGTTGCCGTCTTGGGTGGACTGGGCATTCCGTCGCGCTGAGGCGAGGGCCGGGAGGAGCAAAGAGATGAGCAGCCCGATGATCGCGATCACAACGAGCAGCTCGACGAGGGTGAATCCACGCGTACGTTTCATGGCGTAGGTCTCCGAAGAGGGGAACAGAGCGGATGGTCGGCCAACCAGGGACCGAACCGACGAAAGGGTTGGAATCCGAAGATTCCGTGCAAGATGTCGGTCGGGCCTCGGGTCGCCGATTGGCGGTTCCCCGGGAATCGGGGAGATGAGGACATGGTGCTCAAAAGAGCGGTATCAGGAAATGGGAATCACCCGCTCCCGACCAAGAAAGATGAGAGAGAATGCTAACCGATTGTGAAGGAGTTACAAAGGTACGGGGCGTTCTGGCCCCCTTTCAGACCATAAAAAGGATCATGTCATGTCTGCCATCGCTGCCCGAATTGAAGAACTTGGCCTGCAACTTCCCGCCCCGGCGGCTCCGGCCGGTTCGTATGTCCCAGTTGCCCAGACCGGCAACCTGCTTATTGTGAGCGGTCAACTCCCGTTTTGCGACGGATCCCTGCTCGCAGAGGGGCCTGTTCCCAGCACGTGCTCGGTTGAAAATGCGGTGGCAGGGGCCAAACAGTGCGGTTTGAACGCTCTGTCGGCCCTTCAGAACCACTTGGGTGACCTCGATCGGGTGAGCCGGGTGGTCCGGGTGGGGGTGTTTGTCGCTTCAGACCCAGAATTCACCGCTCAGCCCACTGTGGCCAACGGGGTGAGCGACCTCTTTTTTGAGGTGTTTGGTGAAGCGGGCCGCCACGCTCGGGCGGCCGTGGGTTGTCCCAGTTTGCCTTTGGGCACGGCGGTTGAGGTGGAAGTGATGGTGGAGATCAGCGACGACTGATTCAAGACGGCCCACCGGAAATGGGCCACCTTTCGGCTCAGCCCCGCTTCTTCCAGTCGGCCAAGAACTTCTCCAGCCCTTGGTCGGTCAGGGGGTGCTTCAGCATCCCTTCAATCACCTTGAAGGGCACGGTTGCCACGTCAGCACCAATGAGCGCGCACTGGACGAGGTGCATGGGGTGTCGAATGGATGCGGCCAGGACTTGGGTCTCGTAGCCGTAGTTGTCGTACATCGTTCGGATTTGCTGAATCAAATCCATCCCGTCTTGACCGATGTCATCAAGTCGCCCAATGAATGGGCTGATCAAGAACGCGCCGGCTTTGGCGGCCATGAGCGCTTGCAAAGGTTGGAAGCACAGAGTCAGATTGGTTCGCACCCCGCGGCTCGACAAACTGTTGCAGGCTCGGATGCCATCGGTGGTGCAGGGAAGTTTGAT
This sequence comes from uncultured Phycisphaera sp., assembly GCA_963978155.1. GTDB lineage: Bacteria > Planctomycetota > Phycisphaerae > Phycisphaerales > SM1A02 > UBA8653. The sequence continues at coordinate 6,628 of CAXBRK010000093.1, forward strand.
CACGATCTGCTCACCGATCTCGAGAAGAGGTTCGGCTTCTTCGAGCATGGCATCGTGTTCGGTGGCGGTCACTTCTGCGGAGACGGGTCCTTCGCACAACTCGCAAATGGCGGCCATGCGTTCGTGAAAGTCCGCGCCTGCCTTCGCGATGATGGACGGGTTGGTGGTGACACCATCCAAAGCGCCCAAGTCGCGGGCGGCACGGATTTCATCGAGGTCGGCACTATCGAGGTAAAGGTCCATCCGGACTCCAATGCAGTGGGGGTTATTTCAACAAGTACAAGATGAACAGCAGCAAGTTCACGAACAGGCTGCCCACCAAAGCGGCGATCATCCAAGTCGGGGGGGCGGATGCGACGGCTGGCTTGGCCACTTGGGTCGGAATGGCGGTGGCCGCGGCGGCGGCAGCAGCCGTCTCCGCGAGCACCGACGCATCAAGGCCAGAGCGTGCAAATTTTGGCGGCAAGCCCTGCATGACCAATTCCAGATCAATGAGCAAGTCGTCGGCCGAGTGGTACCGGTCCTCGACCCGTCGGGCCAGCATGTGTTCGATGATTTGTGCGCACCCAGAACTCAGTTCGGAATTCAGGTGGTCCGGTGGCACCAACTCTTCTTTGAGGTGGGCTTTCATGACCTCTTTGGGGTTGGCTCCGGTGAAGGGAACCTTGCCGGTCACCATGTGATAGAAGGTTGCACCCAGTCCGTAGATGTCGGCCGGGGCGGCGATATCCATCTTGCCTCGGATTTGTTCGGGAGAGATGTAGAACGGTGTGCCGAACGCTTTGTTCTTCTCGGCTTCGGCCGTTTCGGTGTCGTCGACATGTCGGGCCAGTCCGAGATCGGCCAGTTTCGCCACCCCAGCTTTGGTGATCATGATGTTCCGCGGCTTGATGTCGCGGTGCAGGAAACCTTTGCCATGAGCGTGTTGCAATGCCAACGCAATCTCTTGAATGATCTCAAGCGCGCGTCGTTCAGAAAGTTTGCTTTCTTTCTTGAGGAGCTCATGCACATCGGTGCCGTCCACGTACTCCATGACGAAGTAATGGCGCCGTCCCACGGCGCCAACGTCCACCGCGGCAACGATGTTGGGGTGGTTCAGTTTGGCGGCCGCTTTGCCTTCTTGTTGAAAGCGTTTGATGTAGTCCGTATTCGCACTGAAGCGGCTGGGCAGAATTTTGATTGCCACCAGACGGTCCAAGCTGATTTGGCGGGCCAAGAAGACCGCGGCCATGGCGCCCGAACCCAACTTTCGAACCACCTCGTAGCCCGGG
>CAXBRK010000094.1:0-7863 GCA_963978155.1 uncultured Phycisphaera sp.
CCGCAAGGTTTTGGAACTGGAACAGGAACGAGGCACACCCATTGATGCTTTGCTTCCTACCTTGGGTGGGCAAACCGCATTGAACTGTGCTTGCCAGCTGCACGACGAGGGCGTGCTGACGGAATTCAACGTCGAAATGATCGGCGCTGATCGCGAGGTCATCCACCGGGCCGAAGATCGACAAGCCTTCCGGAAGGTCGTCGAAAAGCTTGGCCTGAAGTTGCCCAAAGCCCGCACTGTGGAATCCATGTCGGAAGCCCAGTCGTTCTTGGACGAAGTTGGCCTTCCGTTGATCGTTCGTCCGGCGTTCACCTTGGGTGGATTTGGTGGGGGGATTGCGTGGAACAAGGCCGAGTTCGAGGACATCGTGACTCGCGGCTTGTCGGCTTCCATGATCGGCCAAGTGCAGATCGACCAGTCGGTGCTTGGCTGGAAGGAATACGAACTCGAAGTGGTGCGGGACGGGCGGGACAACTGCATCATTGTGTGCGGCATTGAGAACATCGATGCCATGGGTGTGCACACCGGTGATTCCATCACGGTGGCCCCAATCCAAACATTGACCGACCGCGAATATCAGCGCATGCGAGATGCCGCATTTGCCATCTTGCGCGAAGTGGGCGTGGACACTGGCGGCGCGAACGTGCAGTTCTGCGTGAACCCAGAGACCGCCGAAATGCTGGTGGTCGAGATGAACCCTCGCGTCAGCCGCTCGTCGGCCCTGGCGTCCAAGGCCACTGGATTCCCCATCGCCAAAATCGCGGCCAAACTTGCCGTGGGATACACGCTCGATGAGTTGCGCAATGACGTGACCGGAACCACCACCGCGTGCTGGGAGCCTTCGATCGATTACTGCGTGGTCAAGATGCCGCGATGGACGTTCGAAAAATTCCCTGAGGCCGACGAAACGCTGACCACGCAAATGAAGAGTGTGGGCGAAGCCATGAGCATTGGCCGAACTTTCCGAGAGGCTTTCCAGAAAGCCATTCGGTCCATGGAAGTAAAACGCCATGGCTTTGGTTTGGACCCGCTGGATCCGTGGCTTGCGCACCAGCGCGGTGACGCTGCGGCCGAATGGCCGGTCCCGGAGGACAAATTGGCCCGCAAGTTGTCGGTGCCTTCGCAGGGGAGGCCTTGGTTTGTGCGTGCCGCCCTTCGTGCCGGTTGGACCATCGACCGGATTCATGATCTCACCGGCATCGATCGGTGGTTCTTGGCTCAGTTTGCGTCGTTGGTCGAATTTGAAGATCGGCTGCTCGACTGTGGCTCACTTGACGCCGTCTCGGCGGAGTTGTGGCATGAAGCCAAAGCACTTGGGTACTCGGATGCCCAGTTTGCTTGGGCCTTCTTGGAATCGGTTTCACCCGAGGCCATTTTGCAAGTTCGAGATCGACGGAAATCGCTCGGAATCGCCCCCGTGTACAAGCTGGTGGACACGTGCGCCGCGGAGTTCGAAGCGGCGACGCCGTATTACTACTCCACGTATGAAGCGCCCACCGAAACCGGGGAAGGCGGTGTCGGCCCCGCCGAGTGTGAAGCCCGCGTCACGGACCGGGAAAAGGTCATCATTCTTGGTGGTGGTCCCAACCGCATTGGCCAAGGCATTGAGTTCGATTACTGCTGCGTTCAAGCCTCGTTTGCCGCCGGTGATGTTGGCCTTGAGTCGGTGATGATCAACTCCAATCCGGAGACGGTCTCCACAGACTTCGACACCTCAGATTTGTTGTTCTTTGAGCCGTTGACCCTCGAGGACACCCTCAATGCCATCGAGCGACTGAATGGTGGAGGCTTGGAGCGTCCCGATCGTTCGGGCGGGGTGGTCGGCGTGGTGGTGCAGTTTGGCGGACAAACGCCGCTGAACCTGGCCCGAGGCTTGGTCACCGCCGGTGTTCCGTTGTTGGGCACCAGTTTGGATTCGATTGACTTGGCCGAAGATCGCGACCGCTTTGCGGGCGTCCTTCGCGAGTTGGATTTGCGGCAACCGGAAAATGGCATCGCGCACACGCTGGATGAAGCGGTCGAGATTGCCGGACGCATCGGATACCCAGTCTTGGTCCGTCCTTCCTATGTCTTGGGCGGCCGCGGCATGGAGCTGTGCTACGACGAAGCCGCCCTCCGGGTCTACATCCGGCAAAGCTTGGAAGCCTCTGATCTTCAGAATGCCCCCGTTCTGATCGACCGCTTCTTGGCCGAAGCCACCGAGGTTGACGTCGATGTGGTGGCCGATTTTGACCCCAACGCCGAACCCAAGCCCAACCTGCAAATTGCTGAAGGTCAGGCCCGAGCGGTGGTAGCTGGTGTCATGGAGCATGTGGAAGAAGCAGGAATCCACTCCGGCGACTCCTCCTGTTTCTTGCCCCCAGTTTCGTTGCCCGAACCGGTGGTCGATCGCATTCGTGAAGCGGCCCGTGCTTTGGCCGGACGGCTCCGTGTTCGGGGATTGATGAATGTTCAGTTCGCCGTCAAAGATGGTGAGATCTTTGTGATCGAAGTGAACCCGCGTGCATCACGCACCGTGCCTTTCGTCGCCAAAGCCAAAGGCGAGCGCTACGCACGAATGGCCGCTCGCATCATGTTTGGTGAAAGTCTTGATGCCATCGGTTTGGAAGAGAAGAACATCGTGGGCCATCACTTTGCGGTGAAAGCGCCCGTGTTCCCGTTTGACCGCTTCCCCGGTGTCGATGTCCTCTTGGGGCCAGAGATGCGATCAACTGGCGAGGTGATGGGGCTGCATCGAGCGGCCCCCATTGCCTTTGCCAAAGCATTGATGTCCGCGGGCTTGGAATTGCCGGTCGAAGGCACCGTGTTCCTTTCAGTCCGCTCCAGCGACAAAGAACGGGTGGTGGGTATTGCTCGCGATCTCCGTTCGATGGGCTTCCGCGTCGTGGCGACGGACGGCACCGCCGATCGATTGGCAGAGTTCGGTGTGCAGGTCGAGACCATTGCCAAGATTTCCGAAGGTCGTCGCCCCAACGTCTTGGACATGATTCAGAACGGTGAGGTGGCGTTGATCATCAACACGCCAACCCGAAAGGGTGGCGACACCGATGAGGGCCGCATTCGTGCGGCAGCGGTCACTTCCCGCACCCCGCTCATTGGCACATTGACCGGCGCCCAAGCCGCCGTGCAGGCCATTGCTGCTTTGCGTGCGGGCACTTGGACGGTGCATGCCTTGCAAGATCACTTTCCCGCCTCCGAAGAGGCTGAACTTTCCGCAAGTTCCTGACGCCACTTTGGGCAAATTGGCGATGGGGACCTACAATGATTCCCCATGACCGACTTGCTTCCCATCGCACTTCCCGCATGGTTGACCCCGCAGTTGATGGCGTCAGCCCTTGTCATTGTGATCGTGTTGCACGTCGCGCTTGGCGCTGCGGCCTACGGCATTTGGCTTGAGCGCAAGTTGTCCGCCTGGGTGCAAGATCGAGTGGGGCCCAACCGAGTGGGTCCATTTGGCTTGCTCCAGCCCATCGCTGATGGTTTGAAGCTCATCACCAAAGAGGAATTCCGACCTCGTGGAGTGGACGTGGCCTTGTTCTCGATCGCCCCGTTCTTGTCGGTGATCCCTGCCATGGTTGGCATCGCGGCCATCCCTTGGGCGGGAGGATTGGATCTTTCCGCGTTTGGTCTAGAAGGCGTGGTTCGTCTTCAAGGCGCGGATTTCAATCTGGGGATTGTCTTCTTGCTCGCCTCGGCATCGCTTGGCGTGTACGGGGTCACTTTGGGGGGATGGGCCTCCAACAGCAAGTACTCCTTCTTCGGCGGCTTGCGTGCGGGGGCCCAGATGATTTCCTACGAAATCCCCATGGGTATTTGTCTTCTGTGTGTGGTGTTGGCCGCAGGCACGTTGCGTATGGATGAAGTGATTCGTCAGCAAACGGATCACGGATGGTTCCTTCTGCACATGCCGTTGCCTGCCATCATGTTCTACATCTGCATGCTCGCCGAGGCCAACCGGGCCCCGTTTGACCTGGCCGAAGCAGAGAGCGAGTTGGTGGGTGGTTGGCACACCGAATACTCCTCCATGAAGTGGGCTTCCTTCTTCTTGGCTGAATACATCCACGTCTTCGTGGGTTCCGCATTCTTCGCGGTGATTTTCATGGGTGGCTGGTCGGTCAACCCGCTCCCCTTCGGACCAGATTTGCCCGACGTCAACCCCGCCAATTGGGGTGCGTTGGGCGCGATTCTCCTGCCATTGATCCAGTTCGGCGTCCTCATGGGCAAAGTCGTTCTGATGGTCGCACTGACCATGATGGTGCGTTGGACCCTGCCGCGGTTCCGCTTTGATCAACTGATGCGTTTGGCTTGGGAAGGCTTGATTCCAGCCAGTTTGGTCTGCTTGTTGGTCACCAGTGCCATGGTGTACTTCGGCATGCAAGAGTTCATGTTCATTGGTGGTCTGGCCTCCATTGCTTTGGTGCTCCTCGGTCGACCGTTCTTGCCTCGAGACGAAACCAACCGGCGCATCGGCATGATTGGAAGTCGATTCTCTCCAGTGTCGGCTTGAACACGAAAGATTGAAAATCACTTGCGTCTCTTGCATTCTTTGCTTTAGAATTCAATGACCTTAAATTTGCCTTCGCACAAGCGCCGTCCGACACTCCGACTCGGGCGGCGCTTTTTTTTGTCTCTGGGCCGGTGCGATGCTCTTTCTGACGTGATGTGTCAGTACGGATCAAGAAAACAATCTTTGTTTCAGGCACTTCCTGCCGTCAGCGATACAGTGCAACTGTGCGTGTCAGAGACGTGATCGATGGATTGTGTGGAGCTGGGATCCTGATGCTTCGGGCCGGCTTCTCACCGCGTTCGGCGTACTGGAAGTGGCGGCAAGAAACCGCATTGGGACGACCGGATCGATTCGAGCGTCCCTTGGGGTGGCGTTCCGCCGTCTGGTCCTATTTTGTTTGGGCGGGTCGGATGCGTCGAAGCATGCGTCACTGAGAGTCACCTGAAGTCAGATCGGTCAGGTGGATGGGTATTCGAAATCGTGTCCGGCACGAAGTGGTGGCAGGGGCATGAGCTCGTGTTTGATCAATGGGCTCTGAGGAAAAGGGGTTTGTGATGCCAAAGTCTGGTCCCAAAGCGCCAAAGCACACGTTTCGGTGCACCGAGTGTGGCTCGACGCATCCAACTTGGGCAGGAAAGTGTCCCGACTGTGGCACGTGGGATGCGCTGGAACGTGTCGAGGTCGAAGATGTCCCCGCCAATGTTCGCTTGTCCACGCAAGCGGCCGGGCGTCCCAGTGTGGTCGAGGCGTTGCCGCTGTCCGCGATTGAAGCTCCGGAAGTGGCTCGATTCTCCACCGGCTCTGGGGAGTTCGACCGTGTCTTGGGCGGCGGCTTGGTCGCCGGGTCGGTCAGTTTGCTTGGGGGAGATCCAGGGATCGGAAAAAGCACGTTGCTGCTGCAAGCGGCCGCAGGCATGGCCAGATCATCGCGCCGGGTGCTGTATGCCAGCAGCGAAGAGTCTGCCTATCAAGTTCGCCTGCGGGCAGAACGTCTGGTGGGCGGCTTGGATGGGCTGGACAATCTTCTGCTCTTGGCGGAGACCTCCTTGGGCCGCATTTTGGAACAAGCCCGCCAGCACCAGCCCGATGTCTTGGTCTTGGACTCCATCCAGTTGGTGCACCACGGAGGCGTGGATGCCGTGCCCGGGACCCCAAGCCAGATTCGCCATTGCGGCTCTGAATTGGTTCATTTCGCCAAGGCCACCGGTACCGCCATCGTGACGGTGGGGCATGTCACCAAGGACGGCCAACTGGCGGGCCCCAGGGTGCTGGAGCACATCGTTGATGTCGTGCTGTCCTTTGAAGGCGACCGGCACCATGCCCACCGCGTGGTACGAGGGGTCAAAAACCGCTTTGGCACCACCATGGAGGTTGGGCTCTTCGAAATGACGGGAGAGGGCCTCCAGCCCATCGAGGGTGGGGGGGCGTTGCTCGATTCCAATGGAATGCCCCGCCCCGGCACGGTGGCGGCGCCCGTGCTGTTTGGCTCTCGTTGTCTGCTCACGGAAGTCCAGGGGCTTGTGGTCTCGGGCTTTTTGGGATCAGCAAAGCGAAAAGCCACCGGCATCGATGCCAACCGGCTTGCCATGGTGATTGCGGTCCTGGAACAACACTGTGGTTTGCAATTGGCCGACCAGGACATCTTTGCCGCCGCGAGCGGGGGGCTTCGCGCCACTGAACCTGCCGCGGATTTGCCCTTGGCCCTCGCGATTGCCGGAGCACATTTGCGAAAATCCGTCCCTCCGGATGCGGTTGCGATTGGTGAATTGGGCTTGGGCGGCGAAATTCGTCCGGTCCCACAGTCCGAGAAACGATTGCGGGAAGCCGCACGCCTCGGCGCGAAAAAGATTTTTTGCGGTTCGGACATGCCCCAATTTGAGGGGTTGCGGCATGAATCTTGCTCGGGAATTGCTGAGGCGGTGTCCAAATTGGAGTCGTAAACCGCTGTGAAGACTTGTTTTACGTGTATAAACGGCCATTATCCCCTGTGATGACTGTTCTCGGACCTTCCACATTTCTTTCCGGACTTGTGCAACCTCGCGCCCACTGAGATAGAATCTCCCCTCAACAAATCGACGGGATTGTGACGATAGTGTTCCCGTCGTGTCGTTCGCGTCCAGTCTTATGGCGTGAGCGGTTCCACCCCCCATTGGCCGAGCGGGAATTTAAGACCCCCGCCGGTACAACTCAGGAGTTGCTTCCCATGAATCTCGCGACCCACGCCGGCCTGATTGCCGGAACTAGCGTGCTGACCATCGCAAGCACCGGAACTGCCGGTGACCTGGACAGCGTTATTGACGGCATCATCAACGATTCCGCCACCATCTCAGGCGACGACGCCTTCTCCATGTCCGGCCTCTTCGCTTACGGCTTCGTGAACGAAGATTCCGACGACTACGCAGGTGCCATCGGCTCCTCCCACCTCAGCTTCGAAGGCTCCGCTGGTGGTTGGAACTGGGGTTTCAACTACGTGCTCGGCGGCAACGCTGGCTTCTACGGTGTTGAAAATGCTGGTGACGAGCTTCGTGACTACGGCATCTGGCAAGAGATGGACAACGGTCTCGCCATCGGCTTTGGCAACGTGAAGTCCAACTTCTTCGGTGCCAACTCCATCGACGAAGCCAACACCCTCATGATCAACAACACCGCCACCGGTGCTGCTCTCGAGGGTCGGGGCGAGCAAATCGGCATCTGCTACTCGGCTGACCAATTCAAGGTCTCCATGCAGGCTTACGATGCTGGTGACGCTGGCAACGACTTCCGCGTTGACTTCCTCGCCATGGGCTCTTGGGACAGCTGCTGCAACGGCATCTGCTCCATGGCTGGCTCCGAGTCCACCTTGGTCATCGGTGTTGGTATGTCCGACGACGACCGCTTCGACGGTAACACCTTCGACGTGACCTACAAGCAAGACGCTTGGGCCGTTCACGCAGCCATGACCGACGTCCTCGACGGTGCATGGGAAGCCATGACCATTCAGGCTTCATACTTCTTTGCCGACGCCACCCAGGCTTACATCAGCTACGAAGATGTCGAAGCTGATACTGGTGACTTCGACGACCTCGACATCGGTATCAACCACTTCTACAGCGACAGCTGCAAGGCGACCCTCGAAATCGACTTCGAGAACGACGCTGCTACCGATGATGACATGACCATCTCCGGTCAGGTCCAGTTCACCTTCTGATCCTCACGGACCAGAATCTGAACCCCTTAATTTTCGAACGGGCCGCCTTCGGGCGGCCCGTTCTTCGTTTTGTTTGCCCTCCTAGAATTCCGTCATGTCTGATGCTCCGGCCACGCCGCAAAAATTGACGCTGACTTCGGGTGCGGGGGGGCCGGTGCTCATCGCGACC
>CAXBRK010000095.1:0-7795 GCA_963978155.1 uncultured Phycisphaera sp.
GAAGTACCACGTCAACCTCATCGACACCCCCGGCCACGTTGACTTCACCATTGAAGTTGAACGCTCTATGCGGGTCCTCGATGGTGCCGTGGTGGTCTTCGACGGCAAAGAAGGCGTCGAAGCCCAGTCAGAAACCGTGTGGCGACAAGCCGACCGATACGGTGTCCCCCGCATCTGCTTCATCAACAAGATGGACAAGCTCGGGGCGGACTTTGACTTTTCTTACAACTCCATCAAAGAGCGTCTCGGTGTCATCCCAATTCCGGTGCAAATTCCAATTGGCGCCGGCGACACCTTTGAAGGCATGGTCGACCTGATCACCATGCGGGCCTACTTCTTCACCGGCGACAAGGGTGAAGTGGTCGAAGAGCGTGACATCCCTGCAGAACTGCAAGAGTCCGCCACCATGTACCGATCCGAGATGATCGAAACCGCTTCGCAATTCGATGACGATCTGATGGAGAAGTACCTCGAAGACGAAGATGGACTGACCGAAGCAGACATCCGCAAAGCCGTCCGAAAGGCGGTTCTGGGACAAGAGGGTTACGCAGTGTTCTGCGGATCCGCACTCAAAAACATTGGGGTGCAACGCGTTCTCGACGGTGTGATTGACTACCTGCCCAATCCAACCGAAGTCCCTGATGTGGAAGGCACCGACCCCAAGGACGAAGAAATCTCCTTGACTCGGCCCCACAGCCCAGATGCCCCATTCTCCGCCTTGGTCTTCAAGATCGTGAACGACACCCACGGCGACCTGACCTACATGCGGGTCTATTCAGGCACCCTCGAGCGAGGCTCACGTCTGTTGAATCCAGGCAACAACAAGAAAGAGAACATCTCTCGAATCTTCGAAATGCACGCCAAGGACCGCGATGCACTCGACTCTTGTGAAGCCGGACAGATCGTCGCCGTGGTTGGCCTCAAGAACTCCATGACTGGAGACACGCTGTGCTCGGAAGCAGATCCAATCATCCTGGAGCGAATGCACTTCCCTGACCCCGTCATCTCCATGTCCATCGAGCCGCAAACCGCCGATGACCGCAAGAAGCTTGGCGACGCGTTGGTCACCATTCGCCGCGAGGACCCCTCCTTCCGCTCGGAGTACAACGATGAGACGGGCGAGACCATTATCGCCGGCATGGGCGAACTCCACCTTGAGATCATCAAGAACCGCCTCGTCCGTGACATGAAAATTGGCGTGAACGTCGGCCAACCGAAGGTCTCCTATCGAGAGTCCCTCAGTGGAGCCGCCAACGAAGTTCGTGGCAAGTTTGTCAAGCAAACCGGTGGTCGCGGTCAATATGGCGATGCCGTCCTGACCGTGAAGCCAATGACCCCGTCCGAAGCCGAGGAACTCGGCCTTGAAATGAAGGATGGCGTCGCTTTCCGAGACTCCATCTCTCAAGGTGTGATTCCCAAGGAATACATTCCAAGTGTGGAATACGGCGTTCGCGAATGTGCGAAGAGCGGCGTTCTCGGCGGCTACCCCATGGTGAACGTGTTCGTCGACCTGGTCTTTGGTTCCTACCACGATGTGGACTCGAGCCAAGTTGCGTTCGAGCAAGCCGGCCGACTGGCCTTCAAATTGGCCTGTGAAGAAGCCGGCATTGGCCTCCTCGAGCCCATCATGAAGGTGACCATCACCACCCCGGAAGACTTCTTCGGCACCGTCTCGGGCGACATCTCCTCTCGACGAGGCCAGATTGTCGATTCCGAACTCCGCGGGATCGTCCGAATCATCACCGCCGAGGTGCCACTTTCCGAAATGTTCGGGTACACCTCAACCCTTCGTGGCCTCACCCAGGGCCGAGCCTCCAGTTCGATGGAACCGCTCGAGTACCGCATGCTTCCTCCGCGATTGGCTGAGGACGTCCTCAAGGCTTGAGGTCCATGCCCAACGAAGACCCAAACGCCGCCCCGCGCTCCTGCGGGGCGGCTTTCGTTTCTGAATCCGTGGCCATGGACCGAGCGGTCAGGTTGGGCGCTCGCAGCTTGGTCTCCGCTCGCCCCAATCCCCCCGTCGGCTGCATCGTGCTGTCGGAGTCAGGGCAGAGCATCGGAGAGGGTCGCCACATCCAGCCCGGACACCCTCACGCTGAAGTCATCGCCCTTGACCAAGCTGGCCGCCGAGCCAACAACAGCACGTTGGTGGTCACACTTGAGCCATGCAACCACCATGGTCGCACACCGCCGTGTACTGAACGCATTTTGAAGGCTGGTGTTCGCAGGGTGGTCTACGCCACCAAAGACTCGAACCCTGCCGCTGAGGGTGGCGCGATCTTTCTTCAGAAGAACGGCGTTGACGTGATGCACATGCCACATGTCGGCGCCGATCGGCTCAATGCGCCCCACCTCACGTGGTCCAACCACTCCAGACCGCACGTGATTGCCAAGTGGGCCCAGACGGCGGAAGGTTACATGTGCCCCCCGCCCGACCAAGGTCGCTGGATCACTGGCATCGCCTCCCGAACCGAGGTGCACCGTCTGCGTGGCCGGGTGGACGCCGTCCTGACTGGCGTGGGAACCGTCAAGGCCGACGATTGCCGCCTTGACCCAAGGCTCTACAGACCTCGTCAAATTCCAATGGTGGCAGTGGCTTCCCGAAGCGGCCCCATCCCCCAAAGTGCAAGCATTCAGAACAACACGAACAACATTCATCTCACAGGGGCAACCCCAGCGGAGCAACTCGCAGCGCTGGCCAAGATGAACGTCCAAGTCGTGCTGCTGGAAGCCGGGCCGACCCTGCTGCACGCGTACTGGCAATCGGGACTGATCGATGAGGCGTGGGTTTTCGTTGGGCCGGTATCGATGCCCAATGGATCGGGCAAATCACCGATCCCAAATCCGAGGGAGACGCTCAGCCTTCACCCTCAGGGGTCGACGATGAGCTTTGGTCCGGATCGGCTGTACCGACTGCCGATTGCAACCAACCGATCAACCCATCACCAACCGGCATGATGCGAGCAAGACCGTCACTCCACACCGCTAGCTGACTGCCTTCGAGTTGGATCTGCCCGGAGAACAGCTCTTCCCCCGCTTGGCTGAACGCTTGGAACGGGGCGCCATCTGGTAATGAAGCAGACATGGCAAAGTTGGAGGCGGGCGTAGCTGTCAGTAGGTCGAGCAACAGTGTGCCAACCAAGTCAAATCGCCCTGACAACGCGTTTCGGCGTACCGCTGTGTCACCGACGGCAATGGTGTGAATGCGTTCCGGAAGAAGAGTGGTGCAGGTCGGAAAAAGGAATCGGGTTGGACTTGGCAACATGAAGGCAGTGTCTTCCGGGCCAACCACAAAGACGACATCTTCACCTCGAACTTGTGCGAGTCGAGAGCCGTCGGCCAGACGCTTCCCGAATCGAATGGACCGGGTTGGCATTGACTCGGTACCGACCAAAGAGAGTTCTGCGGCCACCGGAAACAAGCCTGAAAGCAGTTGGCCCTGCGTCGCAGGCACTTCCCCAAGAATCGCTGCGGCCGCCTTCGACTCCACGGCTTCCAACCAAGCTTGGACAGCTCCAGAGTCGGCTGGTGCTTCGAGAGGTTCACGAATCGACCACGACGAAGTCCTGAGCAATTCAAGTGAGACCCGATCGCCGAGTGTGATTCTGACCGCCGTGGGCGAAAAAGACGGCGGGACCACCTGGAGGGTGCGGAATGGCGCGAGGCCAAAACGAATGGGCTCTACGACTTCTGAACTGACGGAATACCACCGCCCATCAAGTTGGATTTTGGCCGGGCCAACCACATCAAACCACACCGGTACGTCGAGTGGGCCGCTTGAATCTGACTCGGAGAAGCGAATGGTGTGTGCTGGTGTTTCTTCCGGAGGAGGGCAGGACTCAAGGCGGTCAAAATAGCGAATCCATTGTTCAACCCGAGTGTTGGACAGCCGAGCTCGGCTGGGCCGGGTCGCACGCCAATCGCCCTCCTTTGACATGGACCAGCCGGTATCCCCGAGAACTTCGATCTGAGAGTACGCGTCAAGATTCAATTCTGGAGAAGGCAACAGATCAAGTGGGCGACTCCACGACGACCAGACCACCGAGGCCAGGGCCAACACAAGAACGCATCCAGTGGTACGCCAATTCATGAAGCACGCCTCCAAGCGGAAAGGCCTCCGGCAAAAGCAAGGCCGAGCGGCATCAGGCCCACCGCGAAGATCACCCAAACCAACCGTTCGGGAGCCGAAGGCTGGAATCGCCCCAAAGCGGCATTGGGCCCTTGACCCAGTGCATCCTGCCCAGAAGCCCAGCGAAGCAACGAAGAGGCCAGTTCATGATTGCCCGCAGTCGCGCTCGAAGACGTTGGATTGGAGGCCAAATTCGGTGAGAGCCAACGCGCTGAGCCAACGACCGCAAGACGGCGCTCCCCATCATCAATCAATCGAACCAATCCCATTGAGGAACCTTCGGCTTCAACCGTGGCATCAGGCGAGGTCCAATTCGAGACTCGGCCTCGCCGAGGTGACGGCAGCCACTGCAGACATGCTCCTTCAGACCCCACATCCACCGCAAGGGGGAAGGCAACGGGGAGCCCCCCAATTGAGGCTGATACTGGAGCGTCTGAACGCCAATCAGGACGAACGAGCAGATCGGTCTGGCGTTCGCTGCGCCGGGTCACGGATTCTCCAAGTGCTGATTTCAAGGCCACATCAAGTCCAACCTCGGACAAAACCTCTTCCCAAGGAGAGTTCAATCCATAGCGGGCACGAACCGAAGGACCAATACAAAGCACCACGTTCTGGCTGGGGTCCTTCATAACGTTGGCAACTTCACGGACAAACGCAAAGCCGGCCGGGTCAGATTCAACTGCGGGAGGCGGATCCGCCAACACCAAAAGGACGCGTTCTGGGGCGTTGGCCTCAAGAGGAAGAACACGGAGGCCTCGCAACTGCAGTTGGTAGCCCACTGTCTCAACAAGTTCCTGAGAGCCTTTGGGGGCCATGATGGAGACTGGTGCAGGTTCCAATCCTGCAAATGATTCGAGTGCTTGACTCAGCGCGGCCTCACTTCGAAGAGGCGTCTGGGCTTCAAACTGGACCAAGAATGAAGCGGCCGGACGGAACGCCTGAATCCGGCCTTCTTGGATCCAGGCCATCCCTCCGTTGCCAGAAAACAACTTCGCGGCAACAAATTGGTCATCGTCAGCAAGGAGCAAGAGTTCTCTGGCGATCTGAAGAGTGTCCCCTGAAGCGGCAGTCTCTAATTGCACATTGGCCAGCTGCTGAAGGGCAGCCGCGAGTTGACGGGCGATGGCGCTGAGATCTGGCAGCACACCCCTTCGGAGGCCAGCTCGAACGCGGGTTAAGGATTCGTCGATGCCAACAATGACGTCGGCGTGTTCGGATGGGGCCAATCGAAGGGACTGGCTTTCCAGATACGCAATCGCGTCTTTGATTTGATCTGGAAAAACACTCGCCTCTGAAAAACGACTCTGCCAACCGGCAATCTGATCGGAGGCAATCTCCCCCCGCCGCAGAGCCGACAAGTCGACGCAAACGGCCTCGACGGCATGTTGTTCGGCAGCGTGTTGAAGGATGCGCTGCGCAAATCGAAAGTCATCTTGCGGCACCTGATCGCCATTCAATGTCAAGAAAACCGTCGAGCCGTCAGGCAGGGAGGACATGGCTTCCATCAACCTTGGTGAAGGCAAAGCACGACTTCGCGGGGTGAGATCCAAGGAGCCGGAAACCTGTTGATTGGAAGCCCCGAAGAGAGCCATGGCCAGGACCGACAGACCGACCGAGCGAACCACAATGTGGCGACGCAGACCTGCTTGCCCCGAAAATGCACGAAGACGAAGGCCTTCGGAAGCCGCAAAGAGCGACACGGAGGCCAGCAAGCCAAGATTGATCAGGGAGGACCATTCCACCTGACCGTCCATAAGCCCCTGTGAAAGCCGCAAAGGATGGTTGCTGGCGAGTGCACGGGCAAGCTTCGAGAGAGCCGAACTCAGCCACGCGAGTCCGGCATCATCAACTCGGTCCGCCAGCAGAGGAAGGGCGGCAACAGCGCCAAGAGCCAAGGCCGGCACCATCAACGTAAACAGCAAGGTCAAGAACGTTGAGCGAAGCCAAACCGTCGTGGCGACCACGACGGCCGTCCACGTGAGCAGCAGCACAGTTGAAACCGCCGCCTGGCCGAACATCGTGAGCAGTGATGCTTCATGAAGCAGTGAGACCGCGACAATCGGCACCATCGGTAAGACAAACAAGAACAACGCGATGATCGTGGTCAGCAGCATGGAGACCACCAGGCCGATGGGCCGCACGGGGCCTGAAAGTCGCCACTCAAGCAGTCCAGTGCGGTCCGGCTCAAGAACCGTCCGCATCACCAGCATGGGGAGAAGAACTGCAGCGGTGACCGTCCAGAGTTGGATGACTCGGGCGGTATCGGCGGGAGCGCCATTCGCGAATCCCGCAGCGACCGCCGGGGCAGCGAGCCACCAGCCCAACCCCCACAGCAATGCATTCGAGGCCGCGCCCAACAGCAAGCCTGGAGATCGGGCCGCCATGATGCCCTCTCGGATCCCGATGCGGATGGAGTTCATTTCGCCCCCTTCGGCATCAGCGCGTGAACAAAGGCCTCGTCCAGATCGCCGCCCCCTGAGAGCGCGAGAATGTGCGTCAGGGGACCGAGGGCCCGAACCGAACCTTCAGACAACAGGATCGCTTCGTCACAGACTCTTTCGGCTTCGTCCAACAAGTGGGAGCTCAAGAGCACAGAACGTTCGGCACCCAGCTCACGCAACAACGATCGAAACCATCGCCGGCGCAGTGGGTCCATTCCTGTCGAGGGTTCATCGAGGATCAACACCTCAGGTTGATGCGCCAAGGCCGCCGCAAGGCCCACCAATTGTCGCCATCCTTTGCTGAGAACCCCAATGGGACGATCGGCATGCAACGCGAGATCGCACCGGTCCAGTGCGTCAAAAGCCTGCTTTTTGGTGCCCCCCCTGGACTGTGAGGCCTCAACAACCCAGTCTTGAACCGTCCGATGAAGAGGAAGAGGATTGTGTTCGGGGAGCCACCCAATGTGCGAACGGACCTCGACTCGAGAGGGAGGGGTGCCTCCAATGAGCACCGTCCCAGAATCGGGCTGAAGCACCCCCGCCAACATCCGAATCATGGTGCTTTTTCCGGCCCCGTTGGGCCCAAGCAAACCGACCACGCCGTACTTGGGCAACCGGAAAGAAACCCCGCGCAGGGCGACCTTGGACCCAAAGGATTTGTGAACTTTGGAAACAGAAGCCGCATCCATCCTTTAATTCTACGAGCGAGATGGATACCCGGACGCGTACACTCCAAGAACGCATGTCAGGCCACCCAGGCAAACCCCCCCTCCGCATCACCGAGGCTGAACGCCTTCCAGATGTCGTTCGGCAATTTTTGCTTGAACATTTTGAGGTGATCACGGAAGCCCGGCCACACCAAGATCAGTCGGCACCATTCACCCAGTGGGATTTGGGGCCAGAACGAATTGCCCTCACGCGACTCCGCGAAGTGCATGAATTCTCCGCTGGCATTCTGGAGCTCGATGAACCGGGTCACGAAGGCGACACCATCGCCGGCCGACTCAAAATTCTTGACCGCCGGATCCACTCCGCGATCGAATCTCTGTTCCAGTGGGACAGTTGGGAAGTCCGCCTGCTCCATCCTGAAACCAAACAACTGGAACTGTTTGTCAGCCACAACTTGGCCCCGCTTCGAATCGGAGAGTCCATTTTTGCCGCCGCCCGAGGCAACGGCATCACTGGTCGAGTGGCGGCCACAGGTTAATGTGTCCTCACGCGCCAA
>CAXBRK010000096.1:0-7787 GCA_963978155.1 uncultured Phycisphaera sp.
CAAGCGCTGCCAACCCAACGGGCAACACGTGGAACTGTTCGTGGGCCAACAGCCACCCCGTGGCCAACACCAGCGGCGCGAAGGCGGCGGCCAGAGTCCGTGGCCGGGTCGCGGCGATCCAGTCCTGCATTAGGGCCGCCGAGGATATTTGGAGAAGTCAGGAGGACGCTTCTCCACGTAGGCGTTGCGCCCTTCTTGGCCTTCTTCGCTCATGTAAAAGAGCATGGTGGCATTCCCCGCCAACTCTTGAAGTCCGGCTTGCCCATCGCAATCGGCATTGAGCGCCGCCTTCAAACATCGAATAGCGATCGGTGATTTGCTCAAGATCTCCCGGCACCACTGCTCGGTCTCGGCTTCCAACTGGTCGTAGGGCACAACCGCATTCACCAAGCCCCAATCCAGGGCTTGCTTCGCGTCGTACTGACGGCACAAGAACCAAATCTCACGGGCCCGCTTTTGGCCAATGATGCGGGCCATGTAAGAGGCGCCCCATCCCCCGTCGAACGAACCGACCTTGGGACCGGTCTGGCCAAAGCGTGCGTTGTCCGAGCAAATGGTCAGGTCGCACAACATGTGCAGCACGTGGCCGCCCCCGATGGCGTACCCCGCGACCGAAGCAATCACCGGCTTGGGGCAGGTGCGAATCTCCCGCTGAAAATCCAACACGTGCAGCCCGGTATGCCCATCTTCGTCGCCGTATCCGTCGTCGCCACGAACCTTTTGATCGCCACCCGAACAGAACGCCAACTCGCCTTCGCCGCGAAGGATGACCACCCCAACCGAGCCGTCCATCCGGGCCATCTGCAACGCTTCGCGCATTTCAATCACGGTTCGAGGACGGAAAGCATTTCGAACTTCAGGACGGCAAATGGTGATCCTGGCGATCCCGTCGCCGGTGGTCTCGTAACAGATGTCCGTAAATTCACCTTGGGGCGTGTACACCGTCATGACTGCAACTCCTTGAAGAGCTCGTGAATGGCCAGCGCTGTGGCCTCTGGTGACTCCAGGTGGATGGCATGACCAGCTCGTGGGATCACCCGATGGGGAAAAGATTGTGGTGGTACACGATAGGCCTGATCGAGATTTCCGACCACAAACCCAAGCGGTCCCTTCAGGGTGGGCACCGGGGTCCGACCCGGCGAGGCCGCGGCCAGCACCGTCGCCCATGCCTCAGAGTGTTGCACCACCCCAGACCGGCGTGCTAAGACGCTTTCCCACACCGGCGAAGTGCGCAGCGCATCAAACAAGGGCTGCTCGTACCAAGCCTGCAAAAATGCCTCTGGATCTTGTCGCAGTTCATCGGCCCGCTCGTCATCGATCTGGGCCCGGTGATCACGAGCCTCAGCACCATGAAGTCCGGTGCCCGCCGACAAGGCAACGGTGGGCGTGCCGTCTTGGGCCGCCAACATGACCCGCCCCCCCATGGAATACCCAATTCGCAGATCCGCGGAAAAATGTTCCAACTGGGAAGCCATTTCAACGATGGAACCGCCCCCCAAATCAAGTGGGGTGAGGACCCGCCAAGACCAATCTTTGAAACATGATCCCTTCACCCCGTCAAAGTCAGAGGGGTCCCCAAGAAATCCGGTGACAGCTACGACGGTCGGCATGCCGAACTGACCCATTGGTTGGCTTCGGCCCGGAGTTGCTCCGCTTCCGGAGCCAACTTGGCATGCAAGAAGCCTGGTGTCCCGGCCGCAGCCAAAGCCGCAAAGCCTTGGGCAAATGAGCCGCGGTCTTCAGCCACGATCGTTCGGTACCCAAGAGCGCTGGCCACCGCCCCCAAATCGGTGGCGCGAGGGGAGACGAAGTCATCCAAGGGAACATCCGAGGCGAAGGGCAAGTCCCGGAAGATTTGCCCGCCCCCGTTGTCGACAGCAACCACGACGACGGGCAAGTTGGTCTCTGCAAGTTGGGCCAGCCCGGAAAGATCATGACGAATGGTTTGGTCTCCCAACAGCGCCACCACTGGGCGGCCATCGAGGGCCAAACCAATCGCCGTGGAAATCTGACCATCAATGCCAGAGAGCCCACGCGAGGCATGAACATCGGCCACCACTTGGGTGGACCAACGATCCAGTTCACGCACCGATCGGCTGTTGCCCACCAACAACCGTGAAGTGGAAGGCGTCACCGAACCCACTTGGGCCGCAATCCAAGGTTCAGAAAATCCACACTGTTCTAGGGCGGTTTGCCGAGCGGACTGCAACTTGGAACAAATCGAATCAATCTCCGTGGGGAGGGGCCGAGGGGAAGAGGGCACATCTGTGATCGCCATGCTGAGGTGTTCCAGAGTGGTCTCCAGCACCAGCGCGGCCTCGTCGTCTCCTTCCACTCGTCCGTGGCCCGATGGCACCATCAAGCGGTTCGCGGCGTTCTGGGCCAGGAACGAAGCCGTGGTTCGGTGGGTGGGTCGACCGCCCAAATGCAACAACACTGGACAGGGCACCTCGGCCTCGGCATCCAGCCAACCACCCCAAGGCAGTGTGGCTTCAATATCCCGGATGCCAGAAGCAATGTCGGCCAACACCGGCCACCCCAAAGCCTGCACCAAGGCCCGCGCGGCCCGTCGCTCACGTGGTCGCGCCAACGGCCCGACAAAGACGATGCCCTGCTCTTCTGCCATCAGCCGCTGAGCCACTTGCCGCGTGGCGGGACCTGGAGCCGAGTCGAGCACCGTTCGACGACGAGGCAGCTCGAGCTGAGGCGTTTCGGGAATGGGGCTGGGCAGGAGCGGCTCATCGAAACCAATGTTGAGATGAACCACACCGCGTTCGGCAGAACGCCACGCATCCAACGCCAAGGCCGAAGCGTGCGAACTCGCATCAGCGACCAAAGAGTGATCAACCGATCCGGCCAACATGGCGACCTGATCACCAGTCTGATTGGCGCCGGTGCCCCGAAGACGAACCGGTCGATCGGCAGTGACCAGCAACATCGGGATGCCCGACTGATGGGCTTCAACCACCGCCGGGAGGAGGTTGGCCACCGCACTGCCACTGGTGGTCACCACGGCCGCAGGACGACCTTCAACCCGCGCCCATCCCAACGCAACAAAGGCCGCCGCGCGTTCGTCATCGATACGCACCACGTTCAATCCGGTCTCGCGGGCGGCCAGGGTCAGAGCCGCACATCGCGCGCCCGGCGCGAGCACCACGCAACCAAGACCACAAGCCTTCCATGTGGCAAACAGTTCGCGAGCGAACATCAGATTGTCAGCACCAGAATGGTCGGTCACCCCTCACCCCGTTCCGGGCAGCGCCGCACGAGCCACCGCCAACTTGGCTTCGGTTTCGACAAATTCCATCTCCGGCTGTGAATCTCGCACGATGCCAGCTCCCGCAAAGAGCGTGGCCATTTCGGGCGACAAACGAAGCGAACGAATCGCCACCGCAACATCGTGACCGGATCCATCAAACAGACCGATGGGGCCGGCATAGAGACCGCGATCAAACCCTTCTTGACTGGACAAATGGGTGCGGGCCATGTTGGTGGGGCGGCCACACACCGCGGGAGTGGGGTGCAACAGCCCAAGCACCGAAGCATCATCCACCGCATCGTGCAGAGTCAGTTCAAGCTGACGACGCAGGTGCCACAGCCCACCCGCGGCCGGAACGACGGCGACTTGATCTTCGTTCCTTCTGGTCTCGGCAATCGAAGACAGCCGTTCGGTCACCGACCGCACCACCACGTCGTGTTCGTGGCGGTCTTTGCTGCTTTCCAAAAGTTGCATGGCTTCGTCGGCCGAGCGGGCCCGCACGGTCCCGGCCAACATCTCGGTTTGCAAACGCTGCCCGATTCTTCGAGACAACCGCTCCGGGCTGGCCCCCAAGAACGCATGCTCGCCAGATTCCACCAAAAAGGCGTAGTGGTTTCCGGAAGCAAGTTGGTGCAGCACGTACGCCGCATCGATTGGCTCCGAGAGGGCGTAACTGACCTTGCGAGCCAGAACAACCTTCTCCAAGTCTCCAGAGTGAATGGCTTCGATTGCTCCGTGCACCAAGTCACGGAAATCTGAATCCTCTTCCTGCCGGTACATGCGGGCGGTCACCGGCGCACGCCGTGGCACAAGCAGCGAGGCTCGCGCCGGCTCGATGGCTTCCGGACGCTCCCCGGGCAGCAAGTATCCCACCAACCGGTGGCACCCTTCGCCCGCTTCCAATTGCAATCGCGGGAGAATCCAACCTCTTCGCCCAAACGGCATCCATCCGGAGCTGCTTTCCACCGCGGGGTCAAACCGGCTCCACCCCAGCACCGCAGCGTCGGGCATCAAACCCCGCAAAGCGCTCAGGGTGATGTCGTCAATCCAGTCGCCTCGGAGGGCGGCGTCCACCCCAGCAATGGTCCGGCCAGAACGTGATTTGAACGCCACACGCCGCCCCAGCGCCCGGCCGCAGATCTCATGGATGGGGTCCAACGGTGTGGACAGATCAACCACAAGGCGTCTCCACCCATCCCCAGACCCCAGCGCCAGCCGCTGCAACATGCCCAAGGCCGACGGCAAATCCGTCGCCGAAGCGGTGTGGGTGTGCACCGGGCCACTGGCAATCCTCGAGCGGGACATGTGGACCATTCTAGTCCTCGGGAATACCCCCCGCCGGGACCGATATTCTCTCTACTGCCATGCGAATCTACCTCTCCCTTCTCTCCCTTCTGTGTCTTGCGGCCTGCACCACCGTTCCCGGGACCGGCCGCACCCAGTTCAACCTCTTTCCGCTCTCCGAGGATGTTCGACTGGGGGAAGTGGCGTGGAAGAGCACTCTGGAATCTGAGAATGTGCTCCCGGTTTCCTCGCCAGAGCATCAAAGAGTCGACCGCATCATGCAGCGGTTGGTGGCCGCCACGCAGCAGCGGCATCCCTCTCTTGCTGAGAGCTTTGACTGGGAATGGCGGGTCATCCAAGACGACAGCCAAGTCAATGCTTGGTGCCTCCCCGGCGGCAAGATGGCGGTGTACACCGGCATGATCAACTTCGTAACCAGCGATGACCAATTGGCCGCGGTGATGGGTCACGAAATTGCCCACGCCGTGGCCCGGCATGGCACCGAACGCCTGAGTCAAACCCAAGCCGCCCAAGTGGTCTTGGCCGCGACCGACGGTGAACTCAACGATCGGGAAATGCGGATGGCCGAGTCAGCCTTTGGCCTCGGAGTCGCGCTGCCGTTCTCCCGAGCCCACGAACACGAAGCGGATGAACTGGGCATCTACATTGCCGCCGCCGCGGGATATGAACCCAAGGCCGCAATTGATTTGTGGCGGGCCATGGAACAGGAGACGGGACGCACCCCCGAATTTCTATCAACCCACCCCAGTCCAAGCACCCGCGCCGCCAAACTCACCGCCTTGCTCCCAACCGCGGAACGCATCCGAGACCGCAACGAATGACCTTGGCTGGCCGACATATTGAATTGGTAGGCATTGGCGGATGCGGCATGAGTGGCTTGGCTCGAGTGCTGCACGCCCGAGGCGCTCAGGTCTCGGGCTCAGACAAAGTGCCCAGCCCAATCACCGAAGCACTCGAGCAAGATGGCATCACGGTGACCACCGACCAATCCGCCGCCGGACTAAAGCCAGAAATCGATTTGGTCATCGCGACCGCCGCGCTCCCCGCCGACCACCCGGTTCTGGCAGGGGCTTCTTCTCGTGGGCTTGAAGTCATCCGCTACGCCGACGCATTGGGCAGGCTGCAGCAAGAAGGTTTTGGCATTTCAATCGCCGGAACCCATGGCAAAAGCACCACCTGTGCGATGTGCTGTCACGCCTTGGTGCACGCCGGCTTGGCGCCCTCGTTCATCATCGGGGCCGAGGTCCCTCAACTTGGTGGCGGCAGCCAAGTGGGGGCCGCCAAGATCCCCATCGGCCCCATGGCGGGCCTTCCGGGCTTGATGGTGGCTGAAGCTTGCGAATTCAATCGTTCTTTTCATGCCCACCGACCCAGGCACGCCGCCATTTTGAATGTGGAAGAAGACCATCTGGACATCTACCACAACCTGGAAGGGGTCATCCAAGGCTTCGCAGACTTCGCCCAAAACATCCCGGATGCTCAATCGGGAGGGCGATTGCTGATCGCCCACGAAGGAGCGCACCGCCGTGAAGTGACGCGGAGCACCAAAGCAAGAGTGGAAACCTTTGGACTCTCCAGCGAAGCAGACTGGTCGATCGCATTCAACGTGGAGACGCGGGAAGTGGATCTCCAAGGCCCCGGATCTCAATTGCACTGGCGCAACCTCATGCCCGGCGAACACAATGCTCTCAATGCGGGCGCGGCGGCGGTCTTGGCCCTGTGGGCTGGCGCAGACCCAATCTTGGTGCAAGAAGCCATGACCCAATTCACCGGACTGGCACGGCGAACCGAGTTTGTGGGCACCAAGACTTTGGACTCTGGTCCCGTGCGGGTGTGGGATGACTACGGACATCATCCCACTGAAATTGACCGAACCCTGCGGGCCTTGCGAGCCTCAGAATCTCCCCGCCGCTTGGTCTGCGTCTTCCAGCCCCACCAGCACAGCCGGACGCGGTTCCTTCTCGACGAATTCGCGTCTTCGTTCAGCGCGGCCGATGTGGTCATTGTGCCTGAGATTTATTTTGTTCGTGATTCCGAATCCGCCCAAGACTTGGTCAACCAGCACACTTTGGTGGAGCGGCTCCAGGCCCGAGGCACCAACGCCCTCGCCGCCGACTCATTGGAGGACACCGTGTCTCGCTTGGACGGCGTCCTTTGCGGTGGCGACTTGCTGGTGGTGATGGGCGCTGGACCCGTGGGGTCAGTTGGCCCTTCTTGGGTGCACGAGTCGTGAAAAAACACCTGAACGAACCGTTGGCTCAGCATTGCTGGAACAAACTTGGCGGACCAGCCGAGTGCTTGATTGATGTCGAAACCCACGACGAACTGGTGGGCATTCTCTCGGAATCACATGCCAGCCAAACATCCGTCCGGGTCCTTGGACTTGGTTCGAACCTGCTGGTTTCCGATGGCGGTGTTCCCGGGGTCGTGATCCGCCTCAAGGGTGAATTTGCCCAGCACTCGTTCAAGGGGCAAACGCTGCACGCTGGAGCCGGAACAGATCTTCGCAAGGTCATTCCTGAATCCGTACGCCTCGGCCTTGATGGGCTGTGGCAATTGGCGGGATTCCCGGCAACCATCGGTGGCGCACTGGCCATGAATGCCGGGGGCCGGTGGGGCGAAATCAGCGACACCCTCATCCGCTGCTCAGGCGTCCTACGGGACGGCACGCCCTTTGAGCAGACGGCCGAAGAATGCCAGTTTTCCTACCGGCAGTCTCGGTTGCAAGGCATTGTGACCCACGCCACCTTTCAACTGAAGGCCGGAGATCTGGAGCAGCTGCGGCGACAACTCAAAGAGGTCATGGCGGAGAAAGCGGAGAGGCAACCCCTCGGCGCGAACACGCCCAGCAGTGGCTGCGCTTTTCGAAACCCCTTGCTCGGTGAGCATCGGTGCAGCGCAGGCCAATTGATTGATGAGGCCGGGGGCAAAGGGATGCGTGTCGGCGGCGCATCGGTCAGCCGAGAACACGCCAACTTCATTGTGACCACGCCAGAAGCGACTTCCGAAGAAGTCATGGAACTGATGCACCAAGTGCAACGGTTGGTCGCAGAGCACCACCAGGTGAACTTGATTCCGGAGGTGGTCCAATGGCCAAATCCCAAGCACCACTGAACATCACCGTGCTCTCAGGCGGACCCGATGCTGAGGCCATGATCTCGCGAAAATCCGCCGCCGCCATTTCCAACGCTTTGCGGACCGCAGGCCATCACGTCCATGAACT
>CAXBRK010000097.1:0-7767 GCA_963978155.1 uncultured Phycisphaera sp.
ACGAAGCCAGGGTCATGCCGACACTTGCGCGTCAGAGCACGACCCTGCTCCAGTGCCCCGTGTAGGGCTCGAACCTACGACCCGCTGATTAAGAGTCAGCTGCTCTGCCGACTGAGCTAACGGGGCGAAGCACACAGTTTAGGAATCGCCCGCAGTCGGAGCAACCTCCGGCTCGGCGGGGGGCTCCGAAACCCCGGCTTTTTGCACCGGGAAGCCGATCGCAGTCAAGCGGGCTTGGATCGTTTCAAAATCGGTGACCCCGGCATCAAAGGTGATCACGGCGGTTTTGGTTTGGTAACTGCAGGCCGAGCCCACCACGCCATCGGTGCGCTTCAGTTGGTCGACCACGGCTTTGGCGCACGCATCGCACACCATGCCATCCACGTCAACCACCACTTCCACGCGTTCACCTTGGGTGGCCGCGGGTTCGATTTCAATTTCGGCACAGCCGGACCAAACGGCAAGCAAGAGCAGGGCGGCAATCTGACGCATGCCCAACATTAGACCACCGCCAGGGGTTGGTGCTGCGCTCCGACGACCTTGCTGGGGTCGGCCTGCATCCAACCCGACAGCACGCCGGCATAGACCCGGCGGAAGTCCATGGTGTACCGCAGATCACCGGAATCCAGTTTGGTGAAGTTGGGATGCTGGCCGTGGACGCCGCCTTTGGCGTGCTTTCCAATCACAAACATCGGGCCCGCGGTGCCGTGGTCGGTGCCGTTCGAGGCGTTCTCGCCCACCCGCCGACCAAACTCACTGAAGACCATCGTCATGACCCGTTCGTCGTCGCCGCTTTCGCGAAGATCCTTTTGGAACGCGTTGATGGCGTTCGCAAATTGCCCCATCAACTGGGCGTGGCGGCCGCGCTGTCCCGAGTGGGTGTCAAAGCCGCCCATCGAAGCGTAGAAAACTCGGGTCCGCAATCCGCCGCGGATCATCTTGGCAATGAGTTTGAGTTGGTTGGCCAGACTGCCCCCTGGATAGGACACGCCATTGGACGCACGCACCGCGCCGCGGATGCGATCGGCGGCAATTTGTGCGTCCATGTTGGTGCGCACCAAGAAATCCAGCTGGGGGTTGGCGGTGGCGGCTTGGCTGAGCGTGGAAGCGGCTTCGCCACTCATTGCTTGGTAGGTCTTGCCCAACGACTCGTGAATGTCCGCCCCGGTCCAACGGAACTGTTGGGCGCTCTGGAAGGCAATCGGAGGCACACTTGATCCGGTCAACGCACGCGGGGCGTTGTTGCCAATCGCAATGGCCGCCTCGTTGCTTCCCTCGGTGATCGGGTGCGTGTCGAAATACCGGCCCAGCCAACCGTCGCTGCCCGAGGGGTTGCGGTCGGCGGTGTGCCAAATATCCATGGATGCAAAATGCGATCGGTTGGGGTTGGGGTACCCACAGCCTGGAATCGTGGCGACTTCACCATCGTCGTGCAATTCTTTGAGTGGCGCGAGAGCGGGGTGCAGGCCGAGGCCCAGTTTGGCGTCCAGAGGCAACGCATCGGCGTTCCAACCGGTGGCGTTTGGGTTGGATCCAGGGGCGCGGTAGGCGAGCGTGGGCCGGCGGTCGTAGTACTGCGGGGCGAAGTAGGGAATGACCGTGTTCAACCCGTCGTTGCCTCCTCCGAGTTGCACCACCACCAGAGCGCGCTCTTCCGCCACGCCGGGAATGCTGGAAAGACCGAGCGGGGCGGCCGAGGCCAATGCGCCTTGTTGCACAAACCACGGCACGGTCGGAGCCAACGCCGCCAACGCGAAGTTCCGCTGCAAGAACGCTCTTCGGGTGAAGGCCATGTTGCCGTCGCCGTCGCAGTCGTGAAGATGATCGTGGTCGTGGGTCATGGCGGGATCTTTCAGGACAATTGGTATTCGGGCAGCGCGGTCAAGACGCAGAGCGCGGCGGTCAAGCTGTCGGCGTTGACACGGTCGTTGGCGAGGGTGAAGACTTGGCGGATGGCTTGTGATCGGGCATCGTCGACGGGGCAGGCGAGCAAGAGACGTTGGAGGTACACCGTGGCTTCATCGGGATCGATCTCGCCTTGGCGTTCCAACTGTTCGACCAGTGGCATGGGATCAAACGGGGTGGTGTCGTTGGGCCAGGGGTGTCCGCCGGCATCACGGCCGGTCAGCATCCACACCGCGGTGTTCTGCCGGAGGAACATGGTGCTGGTGTTGATCCAAGCACGGCCACCATCCCAACCTTTGACCGACGGGGGGTGCCCGAGCCGCTGCCCCAAACGGGCGGCCGCTGTACGGAGCGTGTCGACATTTCGCACCGGAACGCCCAAGTCACGCACGGTGCCCACCACCAATTCAATCGGGCTCTTGATGTGGGCCGCGCGGTTGGCCGCCGCGTAAAAATGTTCGCTGCGGAAGAGCTCGCCCAAGGTTTTCTTGAGGTTGTACTTGTGGCCTTTGAGGGTCTTGCCAAGTTGCACCACCACCTTGCGGACGTCGTCGCGGGGTGGGGTTTCAGGAACATCGTTGACGAACGCGCGGTAGATCTTCCAAGCGATGAATTCAGAACACGATTGGTGCGCCAGCAGCATGTCCACGAAGTCGTGCCCATTCCATCGGCCACTGCGTCCCAAGATGCGTTTGAGACCGTTGTCGTGTTGGTCTTCATTGAAGAAAAAGTCGTTGTCCCGATAGGTGTATCCCGTGAGTGCTCGGGCGCCTTCCTTGATGTCGCTCTCGCGGTACGGCGAACGCTTGCGTCCCAGCAGTTCCGGTTCTCCCAAACTGAAGAGTTCCATGATCTCTCGGGCCAGATTTTCGTTCGGGGAGCCTTTGCGGTTTCGGTTGTTGTCGAGGAAGCGCAACATCGCCGGGTCTTCGATGATGCCGTGCAACAGATCGCCGAAATTGCCCGCGGCATGTTTCCGGAAGAACTGGTTTTGCCGGAACATGTGCCACGAATTTTCGACGGTGGTGTAGCTGGCCGCAAAGTGACCATGCCAAAAGAGCGTGAGCTTTTCTTCCAGGGGGCGAGGCGTTTCAATCATCCGGGAAAGCCACCACTGCTCGAACGAACGCATGGAACCACGGTCATCGCGTTCTTGCTGTTCTTGTTTGCGGCGGAAAGCGGCGATCGCCTCTTCGTCACCGGCTTCTCGGGCCTTTCGGTACGCCTCGTAATCGGCCGCCGTGAGCTGCATTTTGATGCGGGGGTCAAACGTGTCGGCTTGAACGATTCGGTCGGGTCCAGTGGCAGACTCGCCTTCGAAATCAACCAGCCAGTCGACGGCCCCATCCAGGCCTTTGGACAGCAGACCTTGCACCATTCCTGGCGTGCCGCCAAAGCCGGCCCGCACCAGAAGGTGCCGAGCCGCGGCAAAATCGAAAGCGTCACGTGGCAGTGGGGTCAGGCGTGGCATGGGGGTTCTGCTTCGAATGTATCGGACATGGCAAAGAACCCCCAAGAAAAGTCCAAAGCGGCGGTATAGTGGAGGGTCTGATGCGTTCTGCCGCACGATTTCCGGTTGGAGCTCTGCTGCTCCTCTGCACGCTGCATGCGGTTGCTGACGGGGTTCGCCCGTTGGCGATGCCGGTGCGTTTGGTCACCGTGTGGTCTTCCGAGCATCATGTTGATGAAGCATTGGCGTTTGCGTCCGCCGACGACTGTGGCGACTTGGTGGAAGCCGGTCCGGTTGTCCCTCAACCTCAAGTTGAGACGGTTCGACATCCGCTGTCTGTGTGGACCAGCCTCCCGCCTCCTGGCGCGTGAATGTGTTGATTTCTTGCGGCTTCGGTCGCCCTCCGCATTCGCCCTTTCTGTTTGAACATCATTCCCTGCGTCACCCACGCACTTTTTGAAGAGGTCATCCCATGGATCTCCCCGTCATTGGCCCTGTGTTGAAGAAGATTTTCGGCTCCGCGAACGACCGCATGGTTGCTCGTTACTTGCGATTGGCCAAGCAGGTCAGCGAGTTGGAATCTTCGGTTCGTCCGCTCACCGATGCTGAAATCAAAGCCAAGACCGGTGAGTTCCGCAGTCGTCTCGCCGATGGTGCGTCGATCTCAGAGCTGACGCCGGAGATCTTTGCGGTCGCGCGAGAAGCCATGGACCGAGCGGTGGGTATCAGGGCGATTTTCGATCCGGAGCGTGGCTTCGATCCATCCACGCTGCCTGAGAACGTGCAGTCCTTGTACGCCGAGACCAAGGCGGCCATGGACGCGGCGGAGGCGATGGCCCCAGAAGGTGCATTCCGTGGCTGTGAAGCGCCGATCCCCGGTTGGTGTCATGTCGACATTCCCAACGAGCTCTACGAAGCCGTGCGGACCTTGCACCCCAAATCAAAGCCACCTTTCCGCTCTCGTCCCTTCGACGTGCAAATCATCGGGGCCATGGTCCTTTCCGAAGGCAAGATCGCCGAGATGAAAACCGGTGAGGGCAAGACCATCGTTGCGCCCCTCGCGGCGTACCGGGCAGTCTTGGAAGGCCACCAAGTGCACGTGGTCACCGTCAACGATTACCTCGTGCAGCGCGACCGCGACTGGACGTTCCCCTTCTTCCGGGCGCTTGGTATGACGGTCGGGGCCATTCACCCCCAACACGAACAGACCTTCGAGTTGAAGAGTGCGGCGTATCGCTGCGACGTGGTGTACGGCACCACCAGTGAGTTCGGCTTCGATTACTTGCGGGACAACATGAAGCCTCGCAAGGAAATGCAGTTCTCCAAGACCCGAGAGTTTGCGATTGTGGACGAAGTGGACTCGACCCTGATTGATGAGGCGCGAACCCCATTGATTATTTCGGGACCGGCCCACGACAGCCAGCCCCGGTACGAATTGGCCGATCGTTTGGCTCGCCATCTCATGCAGAAGCAAGGCGAGTGGGCCAAGGCCGACGACGAAGTGCGGAAGTGTGTGGAACGTATTGCGGGTCTCGAAGGGGAGATCAAGAACTCGGTCGATGCCGAGGCCGCCAAGGCGATGAAATCTGAGCTTGCGGCCGCGAAAGAGGAGCTGCCCAAACTCGAAGCCACCCGAGACCAATTCACCCAGTACTACGAAGTTGAAGAAGACAAGAAGAAGGTCAAGCCCACGACCTCCGGTATTGAGGAAGCCCAGCGTGAAGCCAAGATCGGCTCCTTCTACCAAGAGCCCAACACGGACATGCCCCACTTGCTCGAGCAAGCCATTCGGGCCCACGCCGTGTATGTGCTCGATCGCGATTACGTGGTGATGCCCGATCCAGGGGATGGCAAGCCGAGCGTGATCATCGTGGACCAAAACACCGGTCGAAAAATGGTTGGTCGCCAGTGGTCGGACGGTCTGCACCAAGCGGTCGAGGCCAAGGAGCGGGTGCCGATCAAGCCAGAAACCCAAACCATGGCCACGGTCACCATCCAGAATTTCTTCAAGATGTACGACCGTCTCGCAGGGATGACCGGTACCGCCGACACCGAGGCCACCGAATTCCACGAAATCTATGCCCTCGATGTGGTGGTGATCCCCACCAACTTGCCCATTGCGCGTCAAGATCGCAACGACGTGGTCTACATGCAGGCCAAGGACAAGTACGAACGTTTGGTGGATGAAATCGCTGCATTCCACGACTTGGGGCGTCCCGTCTTGGTCGGAACCACCAGTGTTGAGAAGAGTGAAATGTTGTCTCAGATGCTGACGCAGAAGCACAACATTCGGCACGAAGTCTTGAATGCTCGCCACCACGAGCGCGAAGCCGAAATCGTGGCTTCGGCGGGGCACCTTGGGGCCGTCACCATCGCCACCAACATGGCCGGCCGCGGCACCGACATCAAATTGCAGCCGTTCACCCGAGAGGCATTGGTCGACCACTGGAAGAAACGCAACGTGGCGCCCAAAGATGTCCGTGCGGCCGACGACGACGAGACCATTCTTGCCGGAATCTGGCGCCATCTTTCCCGCCGTGACACCGGTGATGCTTCCGATGACATGTCGGCCAACCGTTTGGCGGTCATGCGCGAGTGGATTCAGGAAAATGGTGTCGAATTCATCAAGCCTGAAAAAGCCCAGCGCATGACCGAAGAGCAATGTCTGGCCGAGCTCGACAAGGCGGGGTACTGCGCCTTGCACCGCATCTCGTTTGCCGACAACACCCGCGATCTTGGCGGGCTGCACGTCATTGGTACCGAGCGTCACGAGTCGCGCCGCGTCGACAACCAGCTGCGTGGTCGATCAGGACGTCAGGGTGATCCCGGTTCCAGCCGTTTCTACTTGTCCCTCGAGGACGATTTGATGGCGATGTTTGCGTCCGACCGGGTCAAGAGCATCCTTCGGGCCACCGGCATGAAGGAAGGCGTGGCGTTGCAAGCCAAGATGTTGACGGGATCCATCTCTCGTTCCCAAAAGAAGGTGGAAGAACGCAACTTCCTGATTCGAAAGAACATTTTGGAATACGACGAAGTCATGGACCACCAGCGTCACGACTTCTACGAGCGTCGGCAGGCGGTCATCGAAGACAAAGGCATCCGAGACGAGATGCTTGGCTGCATCGAGCGGTCCGTTGAAGACGCCGTCCAGAAGTATTTGGATCCAGGCTTCGCGCGTGAGCGTATTGCCGATTGGGCGAGCACCCACCTGCACTGCGAAATCGATCCCGATCGCGTCCGGTTGCAAGACGCCGAAGACGTGCAGGCTCGGTTGCGTGCGATGGCCAAGGAAGATGCTTCCAGCGAAATCGACAAGGCCTTGGGCGAATTCCTTCCCGCCGATCTTGATCGCGAAGCGTGGAGTTTGGTGGACTTGGCGGATTGGCTGCAGGAAGAACATGCCGCTTCCGTCAAGGTCGCTGATTTGATGGAGCTTGATCGGGCTGGAGTCCGCACCGCTTCCGTGGCGGCGGCTCATGCCACGATCGAAGCGGTTGACATGCAGCCCATCGAACAGTGGTTCACCGAAACGGCCGGCGTCGATGCGCTGCAGGCTTGGATGAAGCAGTTCATGGGAAGTATGGAAATTGATCTGGATGGCCTTGATGAGGTTGAAGATCTCGAAGGCAAGATCGATTTTGTGCTCGAACGGGTTCGCACGACCTACGCCGATCGCGTGCGTCGTTATCCCATTCGGTATTTGATCGAAATGACCGGGCAGCAGTTGCAAGTCGACCGAGCGGTGGCCATGGAGCGGTTCTGTCAGAACGTGGCCCTGCGCTATGACCTTGATTGGACACCCCAGACTTTGCCGGCCAACGATCCTCGCGAGTTGCTTCGTCTTCTTGATGAAGAAGCAAAGCTGTGGGACGATATTCGGTTCGCGGGTCGGGTCGAAGAGACGCTGAAGGCCCACCCCACCCCGGACGACATTGAAGCCTTCGCTCAGGAAAATGGCTTGCCTCTCAACGACGAAGATCGCGCGCAGATTCGCGACGACGCCGAGGCATGGCTGGATCGTCTCTTCCGGCGTCTTCAGTCCTTCGAGATGGATCAACTGGAGCGCACGGTGCTGTTGCAAGTGCTTGATGATTCTTGGAAGGACCACTTGCACAAAGTGGACATGCTTCGAGAATCCATCTCGTTCCGTTCCTTCAGTCAGCGAGACCCCAAGATCGAATTCAAACGAGAAGCCTCTCGTCTGTACGACGAAATGTTGGAAGCGGTGGATGGCCGGGTCGGTGAAATGGCCTTCAACGCCCAGCTTCGGCCTCCGACACCCCAGCCCCAACCCCAAGCTCAGCCAGCCTCCGCTGGTCCGGCCCAGGGCAATGCCCCACAGTCAGCCCAAGCAGCACCTCCGCCAGCAGCACCTCCGCCAGCAGCACCTCGTCCCGCCGCGCCACCGGTTG
>CAXBRK010000098.1:0-7658 GCA_963978155.1 uncultured Phycisphaera sp.
GACCTGACTTTGTACTTCTCAACCCCGAAGTTGGAATTGCAGTCTTTGAAGTCAAAGATTGGGACCTAAAGGCGATGAAATATTTCGACAAAGGGGGTCGGCTTTACGCAGAAAACCAGGAAGGGGAAGAGTTCTCTCTTGAGGCAAACAATCCGATCCGAAAGATGAAACTTTATGCCAAAGAAATTTTCGAACTGTATTGCCCACGCTTAGATCAACGAGCTGGAAAAGCAGCGATCACGTCGGGTTTAATCTTTCCGTGCGCGAGTAAAGAGGATGTTGCACAGGCATTTGACCGTTTGATCAATCAATCTAAAGATTTAATGAAATACAAAGTCACCTATCCGATATCAGCAAAGGAAGATGTACAGTCGAAAAGCCTCAGGGCAATATTTCCTGAATCAGTTCGACAATCATCACAACTCATGTCCGAAGAGATTGCAGAAGATCTCCGAGGCTGGCTTCGTGAGCCATACTTCAGTCAGGTTCAACGACAGCCACTTGAAATTGATGACACACAATCAAAACTCATCGAATCCAGAACGCAATCCGGATACCGGCGTATACGCGGACCATCTGGGTCCGGGAAGAGCTTGGTACTTGCGGCAAGAGCAGCAAATTTAGCGGCAGAGGGAAAAAAGATACTTGTCGTTTGCTTCAACATTACCCTGCTGAATTATCTTCGAGACTTGACCGTCAGGCATACAGCCTCCCGAAAGACTATTCGCGCCAATATTGAGTTCTTAAATTTCCACAACTGGTGCAAGCGTGTTGTAGAAAAATCTGATCTCTACATGGAATACCACAACCTGTGGGAGTCTCAAAAAAAACAAAATCTATCGCTGGAGAGGATCTTGAATGTAGAGATCCCACGCCTCACCTCCACTGCCGTAGAAGATGATGGATTCGAAAAGTACGACGCCATACTCGTCGACGAAGGTCAGGATTTTCGGCCAAGCTGGTGGGATGTTTTAAGGAAATCACTCGCTGACAACGGTGAAATGATCCTGGCCGCTGATAAGACACAAGACATCTACAACACGGCCGGCACCTGGACTGAAGAGGTGATGTCAAATGCAGGGTTCCGGGGGCCCTGGTCGGAATTGGAGGTGAGCTACCGCTTACCACGCGTAGTGATACCACTCGTATGCCATTTCATTACGCAGTTCATGAAGAATCATGAAATAAAGATGCCCATACCGCCCTCGCAAGGTGAACTACGTGACACCTATCCAGTTCATTTGAAGTGGGTACAAACATCTCACGACCAACTTTTTGAGAGCTGTCTCGACGAATTAAGAAGCATGTTCACCGATCTCCGTCAAGACACTTCTTACACAGACATCTGTGTTCTTTCTGATAAAAAAATCGGCATTCCTCTAGTACAACACTTCTCCGACAAAAACGTCTCATTCTGCCACACCCACAGCAAAGACAAGCAAGAGTCACAACGACTGAAACGGGCGTTCTTTCAAGGATCAGCAAAGATTAAGAGCACGACTTTGCATTCGTTCAAAGGATGGGAATCGAGGCACCTCATTGTGTGCGTAACTTCTGTAGATCGACCTGAGGACCGCGCATTGTTGTACACCGCACTTACTCGACTGCAAGATCATCCCAAAGGTTCTTGTTTGACTGTCGTTTCCAGCTGCAATGAGCTCATCGGTTATGGCCAACTTTGGAACGATTTACAACGAAGTACAACCTGAGGATTTTCGAGTTCCCTCGTTGTCCCGATCCATCTGCCGCTGCCGCTCGGCGAAGCCAGCTTTTTGCTCCGGCGTGGTTTCGTCAATGCACCGGTGGCAGCTCACCCCGCGGACGTAGTGCTCGGACTGGGTGTCTGCTTCCGAGAGCGGTCTTCGGCAACCGCGGCAGAGGTCGTACTCACCGATTTCAAGGTCCTGGCCCACCGAGACCCGCTCATCAAAGACGAAGCACTGCCCCTCCCACAAACTGTCTTCAGCGGGGACCTCTTCGAGGTACTTCAGGATGCCACCCTCAAGGTGGTACACCTCTTCCACCCCGGCCTCCTTGAGGTACGCCGTGGATTTTTCACAGCGGATCCCGCCGGTGCAGAACATGGCGACCTTGGGCTTCTTGCCGGCATCGATGTTGGCTTCACACCAAGCGGGCAACTCGCGGAAGGTGCGAATGTTTGGGTTCACGGCGTTTTGGAACGTCCCGATTTCCACTTCGTAGTCGTTGCGGGTGTCCACCAGGATGACGTCCGGATCGGCCAACAACGCGTTCCAATCTTTCGGAGCGACGTACGTGCCCACCAACCGGGCCGGGTCCACGCCGGGGACCCCCATGGTGACGATCTCTTTCTTCAACCGAACCCGAAGCTTGCGGAACGGGTGCCCGTGCGATGAAGACTCTTTCCAAGTCAACTCGGCGAGGCGCGGATCAGATTTCAAAAAATCGAGCAGTGCGAGCACCGAATCTCGGGTGCCCGAGACGGTGGCATTGATGCCTTCGGTGGCCAGCAAAATGATGCCGCGAATGCCCAAGTCTTGGCACCGCGCTTCAATGCGATCGCGCAGGACAACGTGGTCGTCAAGGGACGCAAATCGGTAGAAGGTGGCGACGAAGCAATCGGTCATGCTTGCCCCATCATAAAGAAGGATGGCTTAATCCTGAAGGCGGGTGAAGGTCAAACTGCGAAGGTTGTACCCCGCACCACATCGCACAAACAACTGCTGACGGCCCGCGGGCAAGCGCACCGTCGTTGTGAGGTTGGTCCAGTCTTGCCAATTGGCGGTGGAGGTGGTGCGAAGGGTGCCCGCGAGATCTTCACCACCGCACTCGAGGCGAAGGTCGCCCTCCCCCCCGGCATGACGGATGACCAACTGGTACGTCCCCGAGGCCTCAACCTCAACGGTGTAGCGCAGCCATTCACCATCTTCGATCCAGCTGACGACCGATCCGCCCTCCGAACTCGCTTGGATGTCCACCCCTTCACGTGGTCGGTAGAACCCATCGATGTTGTCGGGGGCCGAGTCGTGGTACGCCACGCCTTCGCCACCGTGGTCGAAATCCACCAACTCAATGACACCAGGGATGGCGTGCGGTTTGCCTTTGTACGGGCCTTCCGGCACCGCCGCTTCGTTGAACCGCTGCCGCGGCGCGGGAGCCGACTGCGGCTTTGTCCCGTCCAAGAAAACATAGTGCGTGCCCAGAAGATTGGCATCGTCGGCGTCGGCCATCATGACCTCTTTCACCAATTCACCAGCCAACTCTTGGGTGGCGCTCTGCACCAAGTGACCTCCGCCCCCCACCGAACGCAACACCACATCGCCGCTGGGAAGTTCGATCCACTCAAACGATTCGCGTGGTCCCACCGTGGGCGAGATTGGCGTCAACGCATCGGTCGAGCACGACGCCGAGACGTACCACCCGTTCTCGGCTTGGAACGCCACCACGCCTGGCCGCACATGCCGAAGCGTGAACTGTTCATCGGGCTGGGTGCTGAAGGTTGCTCGGTCCGCCCGCAAATCGCCGCCGCCCGGAGCCGAGACGAACGCATTCCGGCCGCGGTCAAAGATGGCCACAACCGAACCGTCTTCGGGAATCTTGGGGCTGCCACTGGCCGGCCACCGACAGTCGGGGTGATCGGGCGTCCACACCACGCCCGCACGTTCCAGCCGGTACGCCAAACCTGGCAACTCGGCATCGTTGGCCGCCAGCCACTGGAATTGCAGCCAACCGGTGTGGTGGGATTCAAAAGCCGCGTTGTACGACTCATCGTCTTCAATGCTCGGATCGGGCACGGTGTCTCCGGGCCAGAACTCCGTGCACAAGCTCGCGGGGAAGTCGGGAGTGTCACGCAGCAGCGACAAGCACGCCTCAATGCCTTGCCGGGTTTCGTATCCGTGCCAGGCCACCGCCGCGTTGGACCAATCCACACCGTGGGTGGTGAGGTAACGGACGGCATCCGAGACCGCGCCTTCGTAGCGGAAGCCCATGTACGACAACAAGAGCACCATGGTGTCCGGCGCGGCGGCACGGATGGTTTCGTACATCAGAAGCTGGTCTTCCCAATCTTTGGGCACCCAGTGCGCGGCCGTAAAGTGCACCGGCTCATTCTTCGCTTCAAAGAGCACGTGGGTGCGGTCTTTGTAACGCGGCCCGTAAAACCGCCAGAAGTCGAGAATGAAATCCATCGAGTGGATGGCTCCATTTTCACCGTTGCACCCAATCGTGATGATCAGATACAGATTCGCCTTCGCACACCGCTCCACCAAGATGTCGCAATCGGCCGCGTTGTAGCCCACGGGATCGGTGTTCCCCGAGGAATCACCTTCCAAATACAGGTGCACGGTGTTGTAGCCGTACTTCTGGGCCAGAGCGTCCAGCGAAGCTTGGCTGGGCATGAACTTGGCTTGGCTGCCGTACGGATCTCCGCCATCCCAAGACAAACTCACGCCACGCAGCAGCGTGCCTTGGTCGCTGAGCAGACGCTTGAACCCCAACGTGTCGTCGATGATCGGTCGCCCCCGCTCGGCTTGCGCTTCTTCGGCCGGCAACAACAAAGTCAGCACGGCCAAAAGGCATGGCATACGTCTGCGAAAGGTGTCCATAATCCGATGCATCGTTGGCAGCATGGCCAAAATGGTACCGATGTCGAATTGTTGGGGATGAAATCACAAACGGCCTGCGTAGTGTGGTGAGACCACCGTGGTGGTGGTCCAAAGCACTTTCAAAAGAGGTGACCCATGACCGTTTTCTGCACCAGCAGTGTGTTGTCCTGCGCGTTGATCGCCAACGCGGCTTCGTCTTGCCCCACCGACCTGGACCAAGATGGTTCAACGGGATTCACCGATCTCGTCTCGCTGCTCGGAAGTTGGGATACGCCCGAAGGCGACATCGATGGGGATGGCAACACCGGCTTCCCAGATTTGACCGCGCTGCTTTCGGCCTTTGGTCCCTGCGCTGGCCCCACCTTTGAAGAGCCGTTCCACCTGCCCAGTCTCCGAGATCCCAGCACGCTGGATGTGGAGATTGTGGAAGACTGGCACGTTGACACCATCGATGGAACCACGCGACAGAAAGTGATCAACATCCACGTCGACGACTGGTGGCCCGGGGTCGAAATCCGGGTGCCGGTGCGCATGATCGTGCCGCTGAACGCTTCCGCGCAAGGTTTCACCATCACCGGAGCCGGACTGGATGACTTTGAAGGCGACCATCCCATTTCATCGGACAAACAAGTTGCGCTGGACGCCGGAGCGGGCGTGGTGATCACGAAGATCAAATCCGTCAACTCCTACCCCGAGTTGCCCAGCGAAAACATGATGCGACAGCGATTCGGTGCCACGCTCGACTGGCGCTACTCCGAATATTTTCTGTGGGGCTCCATCATGATGCGCAGCATCACCGCTGCTTTCGCGGAGGAGGAAATCCAAGCGGGACCGGTGGTGGCCCACGGAAACTCCAAGAACGGCATGACGCCCCTGATCAGCTCTATTCAAGACGATCGGATCACCGGCGTGTACAGCGTTGTCGCCGGAACCGCATACACCCCCATTCGGGCGCTGGATCCTGTGGCCCTCGCCGAGGTGACGGCAGCCAACGAAGATTTTGAGCAAGCACGTGCGGATGATTTGCCCGAAGGCGATCAAGAATGGGAGTACTACTACCAAGGCTTCAACACAGAACTCCTCCTTGCCGCCGCTGAAATGGGCTGGTCGGAGCAAGACATGCGTGATGCCATGAATCGCATTGCTGATGACATCTACCTCAGTGAAAATTGGGAAGAGGTGCAAGCCCGAGGTGTCGAGTACTTCTGCTTGCCTGGTTCCCACGACTGGGTGGCCTACGACGTGCCCACCGCAAGCCAAATGCTGCCCGACTTGCGCACCTACATCCAGCCCAACGCCGGCCACGGCCGCGCGGGGCATCTGGACTCACCAGATGAAGCCCAAGCCAAGTCCGCCTTCTTTGCCCAAATCTTTGCCGGTGGCGACGAAGGATTGGAAGTACCCACCATGATCACCAACCAAGACGGGAACACGCTCGAAGTGACCGTGACGTTCCCCGAAGGTGGCGAACCCGAAGACAGCCGCATCTTCTGGATGTACGACCGCGGACCCGACGGTTCAAACTGGTACCTCTACGAACTCTTCCCTCAAGACAACTGGTCCACCATGACCGGCAACGGAAGCAACTGGAGTGCATCGATCGAGCTGGAGCCAGGCCATAGCACCATTGACATCATCACCACGCACACCAAGACCGTTGACGAAAGGCTCGTCCCCATCAGCGCCCCGTACACCCGGGTGCCGATTCAATAATGGGAAGGGTTTGGCTTCAATCCCAGTTGGACAGCACCACCGACAAGTCCTGGAATCCAATGGATCCATCACCATTGATGTCTTCTGGACAACCGCTACACGTCTGGCCCCACTGAGAAAGCAGGAGGGCCAGATCGGCGAAGCCCACAATGCCGTCTCCGTTGAGATCCGCCTCTGAAGAGGGGGCGGATTGAAACGGGGCCAATTTCAGGAAGCCAAATTGTGAATTGTCAACGGCCACAATGGCCCCACCGT
Organism: uncultured Phycisphaera sp.; assembly: GCA_963978155.1. Classification (GTDB taxonomy): domain Bacteria; phylum Planctomycetota; class Phycisphaerae; order Phycisphaerales; family SM1A02; genus UBA8653. The sequence continues at coordinate 6,552 of CAXBRK010000098.1, forward strand.
CGGCCGTCAAGTCGATGTCTTCGGCCGCCCAGTCGTTCCCCGAGTTGCTTCCGTAGGTCTCCTGCCACTGCACATCGCCATCAGGACCAAACTTGACGATGTACGCCTCCCACTGGTCGGAGCAGACACCCCCACTGCATTCGGAATAGGAATACTCATCGCCGGTACCCGCCGCGATGATGCAACCTCCATCGGCGGTGGCCCGAACGCCCCATGTTTCATCATGGATGTACGACGGGTTGAAACCACGGGGATTGCCCTGTGTGCGTTGCCACAACTGTGTGCCCGATCCGGACAGTTTCATGGTGTAGGTATCCCAGTTCGCGGTGCCGGACAACGTGTGGCCAGCCAAGAAGATGGAACCATCGGCACCGAGATCCATTCCGAAGCAATGGTCCTCGTTGTTGCCGCCAAACGTCCGGCTCCAAAGCACATTGCCAGAAGCATTGATTTTGATGACCCCATATTGCAAGGCATCCTCGGTCCCACCAGCAATGATGTAGCCATCTCCAGTTGGCTCAACCCGGTAGGCCTGAGACAGATGCTGGTTGACGCTGTTGCTGCCGAGCAAATTGCCGTTGGCATCGAGAAAAGAGATGTGCCCTTGTCCATACACAAAGAAGGTGTTGTTGGGATCCTCGGCGTTGCGGTACCCCACTGCCAAAAGGCCATCGTCGGTCAATGCCAAGTGCTCAAAAGCATCGGCTCCGCCGAGGTCATGCGTTCTTTGAAAAATGGTGGCACCGGTTGATTTGTTGAGCTTCAAAATGGCACTGTTGCGAGAAAGCATGCCACACACCAAGTAGCCATCTTCAACTTCGAGGGCAGAGTTGCCCATGTTTTTGTTGCCCGACCCGAACTCACGCTTCCAATCGAGGTTTCCCGCCGCATCAGTTTTGACCACAAACATCTTGGCCGAAGCACCCACGTAGCCCGTCTCACCGATTTGGAGATAGCCACCATCCTCACAAGTCATGATGTAATGCGCGTGTGACTCCTCTTGAGATCCGCTGTGGTCGGTGAACCACTCCACTTGGGGCGGCGTTTCTTGTCCCACCGCCAGCGACGAGCAGAGCAGAACAAGCAATACAGGAAGGTCCTGAAGCG
>CAXBRK010000099.1:0-7629 GCA_963978155.1 uncultured Phycisphaera sp.
AGCACACTCATCTCGAAACCCCAACACTCGGGTGTACGTGGGCGATTGCCGCGACGTGTTGGCGAAGCTTCCAGAACGTGGAGAAGTGGATCTGATTTTTGCCGACCCACCGTTCAACTGGGACGTGCCATACGAATCATGGCGCGATGGCATGAGTCGCGCGGAATATGAGCGCTTCACCTTTGATTGGCTCGATGGCTGCATCGACGCGCTCTCGCCCACCGGCTCCTTGTGGGTGAATATTCCCGACGACACCGCGGCCGAAATTGTGGTGCACCTCAAGCGTCGTGGACTCACCATGATCAACTGGTGCGTTTGGCATTTTCGGTTTGGTCAAAACCGAGACTCCTCGTTCATCATGAGCAAAGTGCACGCTCTGTATTTCGCCAAAGATCCAGACCAACGCATCTGGAATCCAGAGCACATCATGGAACTCTCGGACCGTGCGAGTGTCTATGCCGACCCACGGACGATGGCCAAAGATCAGAACAAGGGTCTTCGGCTTCCAATGGATGTCTGGTACGGAAAGTACTGGGGGCGCATTCAAGGCAACAACAAGGAACGGCGACACCAACACCACAACCAAATTCCTGAGGTGTATCTGGAACGCGTGATCTTGGCCTGCTCCAACGAAGGCGATCTGGTTTTGGACCCCTTCCTGGGAAGTGGGGGCACCTGCACGGTGGCCAAAGCTTGGGGAAGACGTTCGATCGGTATTGAACACTCGGCCGTCAACGCCAAGAGCGCTTGGGAACGCATTCAAAATGGCATGGTGCGCAAAGGCGCTGCCGCAACCCCAACCGAAGAAGCTTCACTCAATCGACGACGCCGGTCGGATTGAAATCATCACCGGCATCTTCCAACAGAGGGATCACTGGCTTCTTCAAAAGCGTGTTGCGATCCGGAAGATCCGCAAGAATCTTGGCCATCTTCATGGCCGCAGTGCCATCGCCGTACGGGCTCTTCGCTTCTTTGGCCTGCACTCGGAACGCGTCTGATCGGGCTTGCGACAAGGCGGACCGAATGGCCGAAGGATCAGCTGGAACCGACAACACGTTGGCCCCACGCTCTCGACCTTCTTGCCGGTTGCCAACGTCGATGGCAGGAAGTCCAGCGGTGGTGCTCTCCATGACCCCGCTGCTGGAGTTGCCCACCAACACCGACGCTCGGCGCAAGCAGCCCCACCAGATTCGCGGGGGAAGGTTGACCACTTGGGTGGCGTTGGGACGTTCTGCACAAAACGACGCCCCAACTTCACGCAAGGCCCGTCCTCCTGCATCGGCGTTTGGGAAGCACACCACCATCGGGGCATCAATGCTTTCCAGCGCGGTGAATACTGCACGTCCCTGTGCGATTGGATCTTCGTCCAAGGTGACCGGATGCACGGCGACCAAAATGGTCGAGGCATCGACAGGTTGTCCCACCGCCTGAGACACCGCGTCGTCTCCGACGTCCGGATCGTGCACAAACGTATCGAGGGACGCTGCGCCAACTTGATGGATCCGCCACGGCTCTTCGCCCATCCGTTGCAACCGGCGGGCCGCTTCGGTTGTGGTGACCATGTGGATCGAAGCAAGCTGAGTCAAAGCGTTGCGAATGGCGTGATCGATCACGCCCAAACTGGCCTCACCGCCTTCAACATGAACAATGGGAATCCGCATCGTCATGGCGGCGATGGCGGGCGCAAGCATTTCAAAACGATCGGCCGTGACCAAAGCCACGTCGGGCCGGAGTTCCGCAAAGCACTTCGCAAAACCCAGTTGGGCCCGCCCGCCCGAAGCCGCCATGTCCACATCGCGGTCTCCACCCAAGCACGGAATGCGATGCGGCACCTCGTAGCCTTCTGCTTCAACTTCGGCGATGGCCGAGCCGTAGTCATGGTCCACCATCGCGGCCGTGGCCACCAAGATGGGTTCCAATTCTGAATGATCATGAAACGCGGCAACCGGGCGGCGCAGATGGCTCCAATCCGCCCGAGAAGAAGTCACAACAGCCACACGAAGGGTCATGACCTGCGACGATACTCCCATGAGCGAACCACTGTCTGCGCACGCCACATGGGCTGAGTTGTCCGATGGGTTGTATCTGGCCAAGGGCCGGTGCCCGAGCGCCATCGCCAAGCACTTGGACGAGTGTTTGGGTGAACCAGCACAGGTTCTGGATGCCGGGTGCGGCACCGGCGCAGTCCTCGCCGCCTGGCCGCGCGAAATCGAACGCACCGGGTTTGACCACGATTCAGGATTGGTCGCATATGCCGCTCGGCGATCTCAACCCGGGCTTCGGTTTGTGGTTGGCACGTTCAACGAGCCACCAGCCGGATCTTTCCAATCGGTTTTGGCCCTGTTCGCGGCACTTCAATATGTCTTGGACGACGAAGCGCGTGAGCAGGCAGTCCTGGCCCTGCAATCGCGAGTGACGCAGGGGGGCACTTTGGCCATCGAGCTCGGACCAGATCCCGACACCATGCGCCCACCCGTCGCCGTTTGGACCCGGTGGCGGGCTCCAAATGGACAGTGGTGGATGCGACGGGCCATGGCCACACCCAATGAGCAAGCGCTGACCATCGAATTCGAATTCCACCGAGGGGGTCCAGCAAGCCCGGTGGTGCACCGTGATACCCATCTGGTTCGGCCGGTGAGGCGAGATTGGTGGATGGCCCTGTTTCCATCCCCGTCCTGGACGGTCCGATTTGACCACATTCCCGGTGGCGGCCCCCTTTTGATCGCCTCAAGAGCGTGATTTTCAGCCCTCAGAACAGAGCAATTGTCCCGGGGAGTGGTATTCTGTCCCATTCGAACGGCACCGTCAGGAGATCCACACCATGGCCGACATGTTCTACAGCCTCCAAGAAGCCTGCTCCAAACTCGGCAAGACCGAGGAGGAAGTCAAAGCCCTCGTTGCCTCTGGGCAGCTGGAAGAAATCCGGGACGGCGAAGACCTGAAATTCGCCGCTGCCGATATTGACGTCCTGGCCGGAAGCAACGACAGCGTTGGTGATCTCGACGATGCTCTTGGGGGTCTGGGTCTTGACGACACCTCAGGTCAATCTGGCTTTGGTTTGGGACTGGCCGACACCGGCACCGGACTCGGGCTGACCGACACTTCGGAAAGCACTGGCGTCTCGATGTTCGATACGGCTGCTCCTGCAGGAGGCACCGCTGGCGGCACTGGTGCGAGTCTGGAAGACTGGGTCGACGACGACCCGGAAGCCACCCAAATTGGTGATGCCATTGGCGATGACCTTTCGCTCGAAGCGGTTGGATCTGGTTCCGGATTGTTGGACCTGACGGCCGACTCCGACGACACCGCGCTCGGTGCGGAATTGCTGGACGAAGCGTTCAACGACGACAACGATGCCGACATGCCCGCTGGGGCGACCGGCCTCTTTGATGCTGCAAGCTCCGTCGCTCCGGTCGCCTCGGCGGCCCCAATGGCGACCCCTCTTGCCTCAGCTGAACCTGAAGTTCAGGATGGTGGCGGCTCTGGGCTGGCCATCGGAATTTCCGTGGTCGTGCTCTTGGCCTTGGGCGTGGTGCTTTGGATTGCAGTGGCATCTGTCACTGGGATCACCCCTGGCTTGGTGACTTCGATCGCTGAAGCCGGCGGCGTGGTTGTGGCGGGCGGCATTGCTGGCGGCGCTCTGGTCGTCGGAGCCATCGGCTTCTTCTTCGGCCGCATTGCCCTCGACTGATCGCAGCGCATCGCGGGCCATACCCGCTGATCCAACCCAATGACATGACACCACCAGGCCCATCCTCAGGATGGTCAATCCTGTCGCATTGGTGGTTTAGGGGTTGGCAAACCCGCAGGGCGTCCGTACGGTGCAGAGGTCAATCAAGAGGAGGATGGCATGTCCCGAAAGCGTGGATTCACCATTGTTGAGTTGCTGGTGGTGATTGCCATCATTGCCCTTCTGGTCTCTATCTTGCTGCCGGCGATTGGCAAGGCGAGAGATCAAGCCAAACTCACCCAGTCCCTGACCAACCTGTCTCAGCTGGGCAAAGCCCATGCCGCGTACGCCGCGGAGTGGAACGATCGCCAACTCACGTACATCGATGACAACTTGTCGCAGTACGGCAACAACGTGGCAGCTGCCATTGTGGGGTATTACCAAGCGCATGGATCACTCCCTGGCGGTCGTGATTCCCCAAGCAACCACCCGCCGGTCACCCTTGGGTTTGGCTACGAACGCAACAGCGATGGGAGTTTGAACGGCACCTACCGAATGTTCCGGTACTTCCAAGAACCCAACAGCCAATTTGGTGGCAACTACGCCATGATTCAGCCCATCTGCTTCGGCTACCCCATTCCGTATTTTGGGGCCTGGCGGATCTCCAACTGCAACCTGTTTGCGCAGTATGTGGGCGGGAAGTTTTATGACCCCACGTTCTACGCGCCCAAAGACACCGTGGTACTGGACATCATTGAAGGGACCGGCTGCTTCAAAGACCCAGGGGAATACTGCCAAAATCCCCCGATCCCCCCATACGGTGCGATCCCCTACTGGACGAGTTATGTCATGAGTCCGGCAGCAATGTTCGCGCCAAATGTCTTCCCCAAAGATGGATCATGGCGCGACCCTTGGACCACCGGAGGCCCGGGGGCTTTCCGCTCGCCTTCATTGGGTCAGGCCAAATACCCCGCGCTGAAAACACACATGCTGGAGCACCACTGGCTCCAAGCCCGGCGGGCCGAATGCAACCCGAGTTACACCAGCGGAACCTATGGCGGGTGCGAGCCCTACTACTTCAACCACTGCTGGGAATCGAATCCGGCAACGCTGTTCTACGACGGCCACACCGAGACCGTGGGCACACGAAAAGCCGAGCGGGCCGATGGCCGGGTTCAAGCCCAAAGTGGGGTTGGCCTGTGGTGCCGATCCACCCCTTGGGGCTTGGATGGATACAACATCGGTGCAGGCTATGACTTTGCTGACACCAGCTTCCACGTGTTGACCACACAGGGCATCAAGGGTCGGGATATTCTCGCGGACTGATGTGACTGTTCTTCAGCGATGTGCATCATCAATTTGCTTCTTCATGATGAAGAGGTAGTTGAAGCCGCGCAGGAAATAATTGCCTTCTTCGGCCGACTTGTGCCAGTTGCCTCGTCCCAGCTTTCGATTGCCCCGAGCGACGGCAATGATGTCCACTGGTTTGAAAAACCGGGTCATGATGGCGAACAACTCAAAACCGATGGGCATGAATGTGCCGTTGCCGCCCCCTTTGGCACCTTTTCGCTTCCGCCACGAATCGCTGACATACAACGCCATGTAACGTCGATTTCGAAGAATACGATCGATCTCGGAAATGACCTGAGTCATGGAGTCGTAATACGCCTCGCCCCCATCGTCACCAGCGGCATCCAAAGTCCCAATACACTCTGGCTGTTCCGTGTAACGAATATGCGTGGAATAGGGGGGATCCACAAACACAAAGTCAGCTGAGGCGTCGGGCATCGGCAGTCGGCGGGCGTCGGCCGCGGTGATATCAGGGCGCGTTGGCCCTAGGTCGAAACCAACCCCTTCTCGATCCAAATCGTGACACACGTCAAGCGTGGTTCCGCCTCCGCACATGGGATCGACCACCACATCGCCGCTTCGGGTGTAACGCTGCAGCAACTGCCAAATCACCCAACTGGGCGTTGCACCTTCATACTCCTTGTCGCCCTGCTCATCCCGTCGCCCGTGATATCCCGGCTTTTCGGCCAAGTAATGCTGAGAGGGATATTCCCAAAGCGTGGTGGTTTGAATGCGCTGAGGCGGCTTGCTGCGACGGAATGGGATGCTGTCGTCGTTCACGGCTGGCGCACCTTGATCAGGGCTTCAGCGATCGTGCGGACGACCAAGGCAGTTCCGGATTCGGTCAGAACACCTCCGTCGACAATATCGACCCCAAGATGGGACCACACTGGAAGAGCGCTGGCGCACGCCGAACGAACATCCGCCAAGGGAAGGACCTGCATTCGAGCGTGGTGACGAATCGCCCAGGATCGCCGTTCGGCATTCGGGGGTTCATCCGCATGATGGGGCTCTGTGAGCAACACAAGGTGCACTTTTTGTTTGGCAAGAACCTGACGAAGCTTTGCAATCTCACTGAGGTCACCCCGGGGGGAGATCAAGATGACATCCCCCGCCACGGGTTCTCGGTCAACGACTGTAATTTCGGGAAGCGCTGCCAGCGCCTCAATGGCAGGCTTTAGCACGGCGTCCGCTTTCACGTGTACAGACACTGGGTCGTCTGCAAATGTTGAACGAAGCATCGCACGTGCCCCCTTTGCGGAATCACTGGGGTTCAGTCGCTGGGTAAACATCCAATCAACCAACTGGCCGTCAGCGTGTGCATTTCGCCACGAGTTGTGTTTGACCGATGGCAACCTGGATTCTTTTGGTTCACCGCCCAGTTGGCGAATCGCTTGCAAAATGTGATCCGACAAAGCGACTGAAACAACCTCATCCGCCGCGCCATGCCAATTCCAAATGGACCGGCCCACGTAGCGAGGAGCATGAACTTTGTTCGCCCCACCGCAAATCGGTCCTGCTGCCGCAAACCACTCTGGGCGACGGCTCAAGAGATCCCAAGTGCCAAACCCCCCCATCGAGAGGCCGCAGAGGTAAATACGAGAGGCATCAACATTTTCCGTGGCCAAAATATCCAAGATGCCCTGTTCAACTGCGGCCATGGGCGGCTCAGGGAACTCACCAAAGGGCGCTGCTGACACCTGGGTTCGACTGATGACACTCCAAGTTTCATTCGGAGGACATTGGGGCACAAACACATAGCAAGGAAAGTCTTTTCTGCGTTTTGGTGTGCCCATCAGTTTGGGCAAAAATTTCAATGCCGTGGTGCTGTCAATGCCACGCTCTCCCATTCCATGCAAAATCACGAGAAGAGGTTGTGGCTCCGAGGTATCACTCGGACGAAGAAGTCGCGAAGCAATCGGACGGCCGCCCGGTGAGGCTGAAATGGGCAGTGCGTCCCAATCCGAGAAGTCAGGCATGCAAATCAGAGCAAGAAGAAGAAGCATGTTCCCATGCTAACCGTTGGCACCATGCTCACCCATCGATTTCAGGATTCGATGCACCCAACGAATCCTTGACTCTTCACGTCCCAATAGATCTGGAACCATCGACTGATCGACCCGTGCCGCGGGCCAGAAGCTGACATGGGCAAATCTTTTCGCTTGGGGCTCCATACACCAAGCGCCCGCACTGATCGTCTTGACCGATCGCTTGCTCTCAACTCGATTCAGTTCATTGAGAATTCGGGCCGCCATCGTCGTTTTTTCATGGTGGACCGGCACCGTCGTCACGACCAGAATGCCGGGCCCAGCCAAGGGGTGGGTGACATGAACCGCCAACCGCAAAGTGGCGACGTCAGGTGTGACCACCAGACCACTGCGGGTCGTGTCCTTCGATTGCGAAAACTGCGGAAAAGGGAACTCCGCGCAAAGACCATGCGGGGACTGTGACAGAGAAAGTGAACGCAATCCCTCTGAATACGCTCGAAGGGTGTTTGGACTCGGCTCCCACGGCGCAGTGGCCAACATCGTGGCCAACTCGGGCAAGGTGCCCGTTGGGTCATAAGGGGTCGATGACAATCCACCCGCGTCCTGAGCCACTGCAGCGCC
>CAXBRK010000100.1:0-7608 GCA_963978155.1 uncultured Phycisphaera sp.
CGGTCGAACACGGCGATCACGAGCATGCTGAGTCTCTGGCCCGCCACCTCACTGCCCTCGAACGGATTGTGCCCACGGAGGAGGGACCAGCCCCAAACATCGACCTGTTTCCATCGGTTGGTGTGACCCCAGGGTGCTGTGGCCTGCTTCTGCCCCATGAGGGCCGGACCATTTTGATCGCCGGTGATGCGGTTGCCAGCGAAGCCCACCTGTTGGCGGGGCAAATTCTGCCATGTCCCGATCGGGAAATGGCCCAAGCCTCGTTTACCGAAGCAGTTGAGATTGCAGATTTCATTGTCTGCGGTCGCGATGGCATGATTCCCTCCCCCGGACGGGTTCCCGAATCAGCCGGTCCGGGTCATACTTTGCCATCCTTGTGATGTTCCAGAGGGCTGGTAGCTCAGCGGCCTAGAGCAGCCGACTCATAATCGGTTAGACGTGGGTTCGAATCCCACCCGGCCCATTCCCTCTTCCCGGCGAGGACATGTTCCCCGCACAAACTTTGGGGAACCCAGCACAAAGCGTCGATTCTTCCGGTACAACCCGTACCGGATGCGGAGCATCCGAATTCGTCCAAGGAGGGACGCATGGACCGACGCCAAACCCGGGGTTTGATCGCATTGTTTGCGGTCTTGAACATTTTCTGCTGGTACGTCTTCACCAGACCGACAAGTTTGTGGCTTGCCGAGCAAGGCCTTCAGTCCGAAGCCCCTCCTCCACCCGACATTGTGCTGACCCAAGGCTTTTCCCGGGCGGTTTCCACGGGACGTGATGTGCTGCACTTCAACTTCTCTGAAGCGATCTATCCCGAGGCCGAGATCGAGGAGTTGGTGGTCCAAGCCCTGTTCGAGTTTGTTCCTCCTCTCGAAGGAATGTGGACCGCCGTCAGCCCCGATCGAGTTCGCTTTGACTTGGCTGAACCCCTTCCACCCGCCCGGAGTTGGACCGCCAAGTTGGTGAAATCCACCAGCGTTGACGGAAGATCCATCACGGTCCCGGTCCCCATTGAGTTCCAGTCCACCTCCCCCAACGTTTGGGGCGTGCACCTGGACCACATGACCAACGAAGACGTGCATCTGGAAATTCGCTTCAACCAACCGATTCCCGGCGCTGAGTTGAACGACCGCATCAAGGTGACCTCGCTCTTCGACAACACACCCCTCCCGGTCAACATGAAGATGACCAAGCCCCAGCAAAACCACGTGATCTCAGTGCCCCTTCCCGAGTCCGGTGATCTCAGAGTGAAGGTGGAAGCTGGGTATCTGGGCACCCTTGGCCCAATCGCCGCCCAGCAGGCCTACGCCTCTACGGTCAAAATTCCCGAGGGACTGCAGTGCCTTGATGCTTCCTTTCGAGGGAGACTCACCGAGGGCATGAGGATGGTGGTGCGGTTCAGTGGATTCTTAGAGCCGGACCAACCACTGGACTTGCTCCAAATTGAACCCGAAGTTGAGTTGACCAGCAAACGCATTGAAGACGGCCGAATTGTTCTTCGCGGTGCATTTGAACCAGGTCGGGAATACGAAATCACGCTGCCTGAAACCTTGGTGGACCAATGGGATCGCGTCTTGGGCGAGTCTCCAAGTCGAGTGGCCACCATGCCCGAATGGTCTCCTGAGCTTTCGATCGTTCACGGTGGAGGCATCCTCTCGCCCAACGGTCGGTTGGAAGTCGACGTTCGTACGGTGAATGTGCAACAACTCCGCTGGGAAGTGCAACGGCTGTACCCCAACAATGTGGTGCCTTTTCTGAATGGTTCTTGGTACAGAAAATGGGACTCCACCAGCCGGACGGTGACCAAAGGCACCCTGCAGTGCGAGGGGCCACGCAACGAAGTGCTGGACCACGTCTTGCCACTCCGGGAGCATCTTGAGAACCCGATTGGAATACACCGCATTGAATTGGCCGACAACGATCGGAATTCTTGGCATCGCACCTCAGCCATGATCAGCATCACCGATCTGGGGCTGCTCTACAAAGCCGAGCGAGATCACCACGCGGTCCTGATCCATTCCATCGCCAGCGCGCAGCCCTTACCGCAGGTCCGTGTCGAACTTCGTTCCGACAAGAATCAAGTGCTGGCAGAGGGCTTCACCGATCAAGACGGCTGGGTCCGCCTCCCCAAAATGCCAGACCATCCCGACGGATCGGGCTTTGTGCTGATTGCGGAACATGGACCAGACCTTCAATTCATGAAGCTCAGCAGTGCCGCATGGTCGGCCCCCGGTCCCTTGGCTGGAGAACGGTCTTATGTCGAGGAATACGAATGCTTTTTGTATCCCGAGCGATCCATGTACCGACCCGGTGAACCAATGCACGTGACCGGTGTGGTTCGGGATCGGGAAGGTGGTGTTCCTCCGAGTATGCCACTGGAACTGTTGCGATACGGCGCGGATGGGAAGCTCCTGCGCACCATCCCCGTTTCAGGTTTCAATGAACAAGGCATCTTTCAGATTGACATTGCCACTGATGCATTGGATCCCACCGGACAAGAACGACACGAGCTTCGAATTCCCGGTGTGACGAAGCCAATCGGAAGCGCGAGACCGTTCGTTGAAGCCTTTGAACCGGTCCGCCTGAAGCTTGAATCCAGCGTTCCCCCGTTGGTGGAAGAAGGCACGTTGGATGTGGCGGTCAAAGTGTCAACACTTTTTGGCGGAGTTGCCGCCAATCTTCCGGTCCGGGCCCGAGGCCAATTCAACCCCAAGAGTTACTCCTCCACTCGGTTCCCAAACCACCGATTCAACCTGGTCACCGACACACGTGAGCGTCAAAAGCTCCAGTCCAAACCAACGGTCTCCGACGACCAAGGAACAGCCTTCCCGAGTTTGACCTTGGACGCGGGCTGGGGATACGGCGAAATTCAATTGACCGTCAGCGCCACTCAAATTGGCGGCCGGACCGTTAGCGACAACCTCAGCACAGTCTTTGATCCAATCGGAAAGCAACTTGGTCTTCGCCGGATGCGATCCACCGTGCCTCTGAACTCATCGGTCGAATTTGATTGGGTCGCCCTCGATGCCAAGGACCAAGATCGACTGACCACTGAGCCGAGCATCACCCTTCAGCGTGTCCAGCGTGACTGGGTCCGCCGCCTGATTCGAGACAACTGGCGCTGGACCGAAACCATTCGGTACGAAGACCCTCAAAATGGCGCTTCAGTGGTTGCAAATGACGCCACCGATCCAGAGCAGACACGATCCAGTGGCTCGTTCGCCGTTTCGTTTCAGGAGCCCGGCGAGTGGCGGGTGCTAATTGAAAGCGAAGGCCAACAGATCGCGCACACCGTCTACATCTCCACCCGAGATGGACGGAGCCAAACCCCCAATCCTCTGGTGGTCGAACTTCTGCCGGCACGAGAAACGGTCGGAGCCGGAGAGACCATACCTGTCGTGGTCAAAGCACCCTCTTCTGGGCAACTTGTCCTCACCGTGGAATCTGACAAAGTCGACTGGTCACAGAGCGTGGCCATGGCAGGCACCGAAACCACCGTTGACATCCCAGTGCCCGAGCACGCCCGGGGCAGCGTCCACGTGTTGGCCGCATTGATTCGACCCCTCGACCAAAATGCGAACAGTTGGACACCCCGAAGAGCCAAGGGTCATGTTCGGATTCCCGTTCGAGCCAAACCGCCCTTGGAACCAGCTTTCACCGTGCCTGACAACATCGAACCAGAACAGGAAGTCACGGTCCAGATCGACTGCCCCGACGCACCCGCAGGCACGAAACTGCATGTGTGGGCCATCGACGAGGGCATCGTTCGGCTGTCTGGCAGTGAAGTGCCAAATCCCTCACGATTCTTCCACGCCCCTCGTCGATTGGGCGTCCGCACCGCTGACCAGTACGACCAGCTTCTCCCCGATCATGATCGCGGTGAGCAAACCCTTCGCATCGGTTCCGATCTCGAGGGGAATTCAAGCCGGCGACGGAGCCCAATATCGATCGATCGAAAGTCGATCGTGCTGTGGCGCGAGATGGTCACCCTTGGCGAAGACGGAAGTTCCTCGATGACATTCACCATGCCGCGGCTGAACGGAGCCTTGCGGTTCCGAACCGTGGTGGTGCATGACGACTTGTACGGTGCAAATGAACAATCGGTCCCCGTGGTGGCTCCCGTGGGCATCGATGCCACGTGGCCTCGGGCCGTCGCGCCCGGAGATGAGTTCCGTGTGCCCCTCCGCATTCACAACCGCACCGAGGTCGCCCAAGACATCACTTGGACCTTCAAGGGTGGGGAAGGGCTGAGCCCCGCAGTGCGCTCGGGAGTGGTGACCGTTGGGGCTGGGGCAACCGAGCGGCGGTCGTTACCGGTGATCGCCAACACCTCTGGGGTGCAACGCGGCACTTTGGTGGTGGAGAGCGGCGAATTGGGATCGACCACCGACTGGACCACCACCGTGCGTCCCGCAACCGGCCTGCATCTTGTGGATCGAACCATCCGGGTATCGGCCGATGAACCAGCCACGATCACAATGGATGAGATCTTCTATTCCGATGGCTTGCGGGTGCACGTGGAAGCAGGTGGGCCTCCCACCTTGTCACTTCGATCATCTCTCGAGCGGATGTTGAAATACCCCTATGGCTGCATCGAACAGACTTCTTCGATTTTGGGCTCGACGCTCCTGCTGCCACAATTGGCCGCGACCGAAGGACGAGAGGAACAGGTTGGCGTGGATCGACTGGTGCAAGCCGGAATCAGTCGAATGCAGAGAATGCAGAACAGCTCTGGTGCGTTCGCCTACTGGCATGGTGGTCGAAATGATCACATCTACGGCACTGGCCGAGCGGCGTTGATCTTGGCCGAGGCCGACGCGCTGGGATACGTCATCCCTGAAACGATGAAAGAACAATTGTTGGCCTGGCTTCGCACGGAGGTGTTGGGGCGGAGGCAACCCGATGCCAACATGAGGGCTCTCTTGGCCCACGCGGCTTCCGTGTGGGGCATTCCGGCCGAAGGCGCCAACGTGTTGCTCTTCGAATGGCGGAACAAGTTGTCCATCACTGGAAAAATGCACTTGCTTGCGGCTCTGATCAATCTGGGCCAACTTGAGCAGGCCAATCAACTGTTCGACGAACTGGACGTCGAAGCCATCGTGGCCCAAACGCAAGCCGTGAAGGTTGGCACCTGGATCGAAACCAAGACACTGGCTTTGTCCATGCTGTTGGAACACATGATTGATCTTCGACCATCAGACCAACGCATGCTTCTGGTGGTGCAAGCTGTCCAAAAGGCTCGAACCAACGGCTGGTGGGGAACGACCCTCGACACCGTGGCAGCCACCAGCGCCCTGATCAAGTGGATGGGGATCCAATCACCTTGTGATTTCACTGGGGTGGTGACCACCGGGAACGAGCAAATCACGTTTACCGATGAGTCACCCTGCCGAGTGATCCGCGAAGACCAAAGCAGCCCGATCCAAGTGAATTTGCAGGGCACTGGGCACGCCACCCTTCGTGTCCGCGCTGAAGGCCGACCCAAGCCTGGTGTGGTCCAAGGTGAAGAGCATCGTGGCCTGCTTGTCACTCGAAAGTGGACCACCCCCGATGGCGAACCTCTTCCTGATGGCCCCATCCGGGTGGGTGATTTGATTTACGTCGAAGTCACCTTGGAGACCATGAATGGAAGTTCCCGAGTGCCTTATGTGGCGCTCACCGACATCTTGCCCGGTGGCATGGAGGTGGAACATCCACGGCTTGCGACCAGTACACAATTTTCCAAGCCAGTTGGCGCGCAAGCCGAGCGGGTGGAGTTCCTTGATGATCGCGTGCTGATCTTTGCGACCGCGTACAGCTCGGAACGAACCTTCCGCTACGCACTGCGTGCCGTCACTGCCGGAGAATTTGTCCATCCGGCGATTGAAGCGTCCAGCATGTACGCCCCTGAATTGCGAAGCCGTGGACCTGAACGCAAGTGCATGATCGTCGAATGAAACGGTGGTTCCGGTACATCGCGCGAGTGCTCGGAAGTACTCTTGCTTTGGCCACCGTGGCATTCCTCGTCAGTTGGTGGCGGGTGCCGCCGGTAGTTGACGATGGTTCGCAAACGGCGATCAGTTTGCGAATCGAAGATCGCCAAGGTCAAGCTCTGCTGCGTCAGGTGGGCGTGGACGAACAATGGCGAGAGCCCATTGCATTGGAATCCATGGGGTGCCATCTGCCAGCTGCCGTCATGGCGGTGGAAGACGAACGGTTCCTGACGCACTTGGGCGTCGACCCCATCGCCACCACGCGTGCCGTTTTTCAAAATCTCCGGCATGCCGAAGTGGTTTCGGGGGCCAGCACCCTCACCATGCAGGTCTGCAAAATGCTCGATCCCGCGCCCCGGACCTTGCGGACCAAATGGATCGAAGCCATTCGGGCATTGAAGTACGAACGAGACCATCAAAAGGATGAAGTGCTGGAACTCTGGCTGAACATCGCTCCCTTTGGGAGCAATCTCCGCGGGGTACGGGCAGCCAGTCTGCATTGGTTTGGAGTGGAGCCAGCAAATCTTCATTTGGCCGAAGCCGCACTGCTGGCCGGCCTGCCCCAGTCACCCGAAAGACTCCGTCCCGACCGTAATCCTGAAGCGGCCCTGAAGCGACGAAACCATGTGCTGGACCGGATGCTGATTGAACATTGGATCGATGAGCAGGCCCACGCGGAAGCGATCCGGCAGCCGATCCTCCTGTTTGAACATCCAAGAAAAGAGACGATTCCTGATGCGGTTGGCTTTCTGGCTGCCCAGCAACGACCAAGAGGTGGCACCACCACGATTGACCCGGAGCTGCAAGAAAACACCAAAACGTTGATCCATGAGCACCTCCCCCGATTGCCCGAAGGAACTGACGTTGCAGCCGTGATCATTGAAACTGCGACGAACAATCTTGTGGCCTTGGTGGGGTCAGCCAACCGAGGCGATCCCCAAGATGGCTGGGTCAACGGCGCCACTGCCCTTCGATCGCCAGGATCAGCCCTCAAACCATTTTTGTACGGCACGGCCTACGAATCCGGACGATTCAGCCCTGAGAGTGAGATCCCGGACCGACGAATCAATCGCGAAGGATGGACGCCGAACAACTACCACCGAACATTTGATGGCCTAGTCACCGCCCGAGAAGCCTTGCAACGCTCGCTGAACGTGCCCGCCATTCTGGTAACTGAAGCAGTTGGTGTGTCAAAGAACGTGGCGGTTTTGAGAAAGCTGGGACTGTCTCTTCCCGAGAATGCCACCGAACGCGGTGGGCTGGCCTTGGCAGTTGGAGGCTTGGAGGTCTCGCTTCTGGACTTGACGAATGCTTACGCCACCTTGGCTCGCTCGGGAGCCCACGCCCCGGTGCGTATGTTCCAAGACGACCAAGAGCGGCAAGAACATCTGGTGTTCTCTCCGGAAACCTGCGCGCATCTCAACCACGATCTAGCGTCGTGGAGGCATGCCCCCGCCGGTATGGACGAGCTGCCGCCCCGGGATCGACCGTGGTTCATGTGGAAGTCCGGAACAAGTTCAGGCCACCGGGATGCTTGGGCTTTGGGACACAACGGAGAGTTCGCCATCGGATTTTGGGTGGGACATTTCCATGGTGAAGGGGATCCCGCCTTTGTCGGGCGGGAAGCCGCGGGTCCACTGCT
>CAXBRK010000101.1:0-7489 GCA_963978155.1 uncultured Phycisphaera sp.
CCGAGAACCACACAACGCACCGCCAGCTCAACTTTCTTACCACTGATGGTGTACGGGATGTCCGGCACCGCGTGCACATGGGCCGGCACGTGCCGAGGTGTACATCCCTTACGAATTTCACCACGGATTTTCTTCACCAGCGCCTCATCCAACGAGACGCCGTCGGCCAACTGCACGAACAGCATCACCTCGACGTCGCCCTCGATGGGTCGACCGATCACGATGGAGTCCACCACTTCATCCATGGCTTCCACCACCCGGTAAATCTCCGCCGTACCGATCCGCACCCCGCCGGGATTCAGCGTCGCATCGCTTCGACCAGTGATTCGAATCCCACCCTCTTCGGTGAACATCATGAAGTCGCCGTGGTGCCATACCCCAGGGAACTTCTCGAAATACGCGCTTCGGTACTTGGATTGCTTCTCATCATCCCCCCAAAAGCCGAGAGGCATGGATGGGAACGCCTGTTCACAGACCAACTCCCCCATCTCATTCAAAACCGCCTGCCCATCCGGGTCGTACACCTGCACCGCCATGCCCAGACCAGGGCCTTGGATTTCGCCCCGAACGACCGGACGCCAGGGCACTCCGCCCACAAAGCAGCCATTCAGGTCGGTTCCACCCGAGATCGACGCCAGACTCATCTCCGATGCGGGGTGGCGAATCTTGTCGTAGCAGTAGTCAAAGCTCTCGTCGATCAACGGTGAACCGGTCGACAAGATCAAACGAATCTTAGAAGTGTCCGCCGCCGTGTTGGGGACGGCGTCCATTTGCTCAAGAGCGGCCAAATATTTCGCGCTGGTACCAAAGACGGTGACGCCCGCTTCTTCGGCCCATCGCCATAAGACGTTTGGATCGGGGAACATCGGGTTCCCGTCGTACAACGTGATGCACGCGCCCGCACCCAACCCGGCCACCAACCAGTTCCACATCATCCAACCACACGTAGTGAAGTAAAACAAGTTGTCTTCGGGCGTCAACGAACAATGCAGGACATGTTCTTTGAGTTGGTTGAGGAGCACGCCCCCCGCCGATTGCACGATGCATTTGGGCAGTCCGGTCGTTCCACTGGAGAACATGATGTAGTGCGGCCGGGCGAACGGTGCTGGCGTGAGATCGGGCGGCACCCCTTCACCTTGCTGCAGAAAATCATCCCAGCGCACGGCATCTGGCAACACCTCAGTCGTGGCGTCGGGATCCAAGAACGGAACCATCACCACTTGGGGTGCATTGGCGATCGTCTTGGCCAGCGCTTCCAAGATTTCGGCCGTCCGCGGTCGACAGTCAATGCGCTTGCCGCCGTACGAGTAGCCATCACAGCACACGAGCAGTTTGGGTTCGAGCCGTTCGAATCGATCAAGCACCCCGCGCACGCCAAAGTCCGGTGAGCACGAACTCCAAATCGCACCCAAGGTACTCGCTGCCAACATCGCCACGATCGTCTCGGGAATGTTGGGCAGGTACCCCACCACCCGGTCGCCTTCGACCACGCCCGCTTGCCGCATGGACTCGGCCGCCGCGCCCACCATCTCGTGCAACTCACGCCGAGTGATAGTGCGCCACTGATCTTGATGTTCACCGCGAGCTCGAATGGCCGGTCGGTCGTCGGCTTCCCGAAGAATCGTTCCGGCAAAAGACACCCGCCCGTCGGGGAACCACGACGCACCGGGCATTTGGTGCAGGTCATCGATCACCGTCTCGCCCGGCTCCCCCTGCAGATCCAAGAACGACCACGCGGTCCGCCAAAAGTCTTCCGCTTCTTCCACGCTCCACGCATGCAGCGCGGCATAGTCTTCGAAGCAATGTCCCGTCGCCGCCTCCACCTGCTGCGCGAAACGCGTAAGGGGAAGATCGCGGAGGTGTTCTTCTGAGGGTTGCCACAACATGGTCATGGCCGGGATTGTGCCACACTCACCCGCCCGCGGGGCGGCCACCCTTGCCCGGGTCGCACGCGGCGTGCACGCCGGCTTCGGTGACCTTGATGGCCTGGCAAATGCCCAGCCGACCTTCGACCGGTTCGACCTCATGCCCGATGATCCCCGTCATTTCTGCAAAAGTCGGATCAATCCCAGACTCGTACCGAACGACATTCGGCATCCACTGGTGGTGGACTCGGGGCCGACGCACCGCCGTCCCGGGATCATCGCCGTGCAGCATGTGCCACAGCACTTGTGACGTTGCGGAAATGATGCGAGGCCCTCCCGAAGCACCCGCCAGCGCCACCGCTTTGCCATCGCGCAACACAATGGTCGGACTCATCGAGGACAGCGGGCGGTTGCCCGGCTGGGGCGCGTTGGCCGCCGATTGCACCAACCCAAACGCATTGGGCTCGCCGGGTCGAGCGGTGAAGTCGTCCATCTCGTCGTTCAGCATGAAGCCAAAGCCTTCCACACACACGCACGATCCCCAGGACAAGTTGATGGTCTCGGTGCACGACACCGCCATTCCGCTTGCGTCCACCACACTGAGGTGACTGGTGCCGGCGTCTTCATTGGGCGTGGGCGCCGTGCCGTAATGCTCGGGAGGAAAGGTCTCAAGGTCCTGGATGTTCGCGGCCCGGGCTTGGAACACCTCGGGATTCAACAGCGACTGAATGTTTTCCAGCGATGCTGGGTCGGCCAAGAACTTCGCACGATCCGCAAACGCATGCTTGCTGGCTTCGATGTAAGGATGCAAGTGACCTGCGTGCGTCAGTGCGCCCATGCCAGCGGCCTCAAGGACTCCAAAAATCTGTCCAATCACCACCCCACCCGAAGAAGGTGGAGGGGCGGCGTACACCGTGTGCTTACCGGAGTCGAACACAATTGGGGCCCGCATTTCTGGGCGATACTTTTGAAGGTCGCTGCGTGACAACACGCCACCGCCCGCTTCCACCGTCTTGACGATGGCGTTGGCCAGTGCTCCTTCGTAAAAAGCAAACGTGCCCGATTCGGCGATGAGTTCCAAGGCTTTGGCCTGCGGCTCGTTGACCAACCGGTCACCAACCGCCACTTCGCCTTCGCCCATCACATCGGTCCACAACGATCCCGCCCACGCTTGAAGATTTGGGCGGTCTTTGCCTTTGCGAAGGAACTCGCCCACCGCGTGCACATGGGTGGCATCGGCTTCCCACCCTTCGCGGGCAATGCGAATGGCCGGGGCCAACACGTCGGGCCGTTCCAAGGCTCCCCAGGTTTCATGCATGCGCAACAGTCCCGCCACGGTTCCAGGGACCGCGCAGGCGTGGTGTCCGTAGCGGGGACTTGGGGCATCATCGGCCTCGTAATACGTGGGACCAATGGCTTGCGGACACATCTCCCGGTAGTCCATGAACACCGGAGCCTGTTCGGGGATGTGCAGCATCATGAAGCCGCCTCCCCCAATACCGCATGACTGGGGACGTACGACGGACAGCGTGAACGACGCGGCCACCGCCGCATCCACGGCGTTCCCGCCTTGGGCCAACATGTCCGCCCCGGCCCGACTGGCCAAATGGTGGTCGCACGCCACGGCGTAGTTGGCGTACACCTCGTCGTGCTGCGCTGAAGTGGTGGCGGGAGGCATGGTGTCTTCGTCAAATTCTACTAAGAGGGCGGATACCCCCAAGGCGCTCAGGAACATCAACATCAGCACATTCCGTGGGTGGTCACACATTGTTTGGCCGTGACGATGTCTTCCTCACGGGTTGCTCCAGCTTCGCGTTCAATCACCAACGCTTCCGCGGGACACGAGCGCGCGGCTTGAAAAAAATCAGACCAAAGGACGGCCCCCGACCCCACTGGCACTTCAGCACCCCACGTGCCAGGTGTTTCCGTCGGCGTGGCATCTTTCACATGGATTTGCACCACCGACGAAGCCAAGACGCGAATGGCTTCCAAAGGATCCCCCATCCCGTACAAGATCATGTTGGCGGGATCAAAGTTCACGCCCACATTGGGGTGATCCAGTTCGGTGAGCACACTGGCCAAAGTTGGGGCCGACTCTTGACCGGTTTCGAGGCCAAGCTTCACCCGATGCTTGGCAAACACATCGGCCACCTCACGCAGTCGATCAAGCAACTTGGCCCGCTCTGGGTCTGCTGCTTCATGCGGCAAGAAGCCCGCGTGGAAGGTGACCAATTCCAGATCGTGGTAGCCCGCCAGCGCCGCCACCGCTTGGGCGTGTTCCAGATTGGCTTCCCACTGTTCGTCGGGGCGAAGGCCTCCGGTTTGGGCGATCGATTCGAGCGAGGAATAGTCCTCCCCCACCGTTTCCATCATGCCGCTTTCCACCGCGATGTCGGCATCTTGAAGCACTTCGAACACCAACCCCCACACGTCCGGAGCGCGAACCACCGGCGACAGGGCCAATTGCACGCGGTCCAGACCGCAGGCTCTGACTTTCTGCACCAAATCCTCGGGATCGGTGGGCTGCAAACTCCACGAACAGACGGCCAATCGCATGGGTGAACCTCCGCGGACAGGCTAGCATGAGCAGTTCGATGACCTTGGCATCTCCCCCCCAACCTCGTCTTCCTTTTTTCCAGCGGGTGGAACGCTTCTGCGCTGCCCTCTCGGTCCGCGACAACTTCTGGCACCGGGCGTTCAGCTTCGTCTTTTTGCCCGCCGCCTCGAAGTCTGGCATTTCGATGCGCTGGACCGACGACGGTGAACTCCGCCCCCGCATGCCCTACCGCCGGGTCAACAAGAACTGGTACGGCGCCATGGCCGGGGCCGCCCTGGCCGGGAATGCCGAAATCGCCGGCGGGCTGATCATCAACGCTCAAATTGGCCGCGACTACACCTGTGTGTGCAAAAAGTTGTCCTACCGCTTCCTGCGTCCCTGCAAGGGTCACGCGGAATACCGCTTGGCCGCCATGAGCGGTATGGAAGAGGGTGTGGCTTCCGGGGAAGCCTTCAATCTCAACACGACATTGCACGTCTACCAAACCGGGCGGGGTCCGGACAAGGTGGTGGGCAAAGCCGAAATCACGTTCCACTTGGTGCCCAAAAATAAGGTGGGCGCGAGCCTGTTGAACTTGGGCGGCACCCGGAAAGGTGGAGCGTGATGCTCAAGACCTTGGTCGCCGGTCTCGCCCTCGCCAGCAGCTGGACGTGGATCATCGGGATGTACCTGCCCCGCATCATGATGGAGCGGCACGGGTGGGCGGGCTTCTTGGCCTTTGCCGTGCCCAACGTCATCGGATGCACGGCCTTTGGCTTTGTGCTTCGCAAGCCAGGCGCGGCCACCGCCCTACGCACTCAAATTGAGGGCGAAGCCAAATGGTTCTCTTCCGCGACCATCGCGTTCCACGTGTTGTTCGCGGTGTTCTTGGTGAAGAGTTTGCTGGGTGAAGACGGCTTGTCCGTGCCCCAGAGTGAAGCCCCCGTCGCCGCGGGCGCGTTCTTGGGCGCGGCCTTCTTGCTGTCCCTCTTGCCCAAATCCGTCTTCCCTTGGCTGGGGGCATTGGTGTGGGTGGGATCCATCACCTTGTTTGGCCTCAAGGCCGATACCCCCATCACTTCAGCGGCCCCTTGCGATTTGAACGCGTTGTGGTCCTTGCCGCTGTTCACCGCCGGCCTGTTGATCTGCCCGTATCTCGACCTCACCTTCCATGAAGTGCGGCGGTCCGCCCACCATGCTGCCTTTGGCATTTTTGGTGTGGCCTTCGCACTGATGTTGCTGTTGACTGTGGTCATATGGATGGGTGATGGCCCTCGCCTGAGTCCCTGGGTCCTTGGCCACTTGGTGGGACAAGCGCTCTTCACCACCTCTTGGCACTTGGGCGCTCTGCGCCGTGAAGAAGACAGCATCCGAGGCTTTGGATGGCGAGGCCTCTTGGTCCCCGCGGCCGTGATCTACGGCGCCCACACCGTCATGACCGGCGTTCGCATGGACGACCAAGAGTGGTACCTCCGGTTCCTCTTCTTGTACGGCTTCGTGTTCCCGGCGGCCTTCTTGCTTCGGCTCCGCGGCGGCATGGTGCTCTTGCCTCTGGCGATTCTGGTGGCCTTGGCCTCGGTGCCCGGTGAGTTTGCCTTTGTCTGCCAATGCGAACCGTACGGCTTGGTGCCCTTCCTCCTGCTCTTGCCTTTGCTGAAGCGAAAGCGCCGCGCATGAGACCTGCGCCGGCTGGACGCGCGGCCATCTCCGACCACATCGACGGCCGAACCGCGCTGACCGAAGTGCAGTGGAGCCTGCTGGAAGATCCGGCCCCCAAAACCGACTTGCTTTTGGTGTTCGGCACCTACCACCACCGCACGATGTTTGGTGACATGTGCAACACGCTGGCCGAAGCGACCAACGCGGCCCACTGGCTGGGCACCACCACCGAAGCCGTCACCGCCAACGACCACACCATCGAAGCCGAACCCGGCCTTTCCGCGATTTGCCTCACTCTTCCAGAAGTGTCCGTCCGCACCACCGCGGTACCGCCGTGGAGCGGTGTGCCGACGCACGATCCCCAAGGCGTGGCGGACATGATGGGCCTGCATCCAGCCGGCACGGCTTCCATTGCCTTTGCTGATCCTTTTTCGCTCCCGATCCAGCGCATGGTCGACAGCTTGCCCGATGACTTGCCAGGTCTCTGGGGCGGCGTGGCCAGCGGCGCCAGCCAACCCGGACACAACGTCTTGGTGGCCGACGGCGAAGTGCTGGACGGTGGATTTGTCGCGGCCCACCTGCATGGCAAAGTTGGCGTCGATGGTTTCGTGTGCCCTGGCGTGGTGCCAGTGGGCGATCTGCAAGTGGTGACCGAGGTCACCAAAGATGCCATCACTTCACTGGGGAATCGACCGGTGCTGGCGGTCCTCAAAGAAGTGCTCTTCGGCGAACCCGAAGAACGCCGCGAATGGGTCAAAGATGGTTTGCTGCTGGGCATCGCGATCGACGAACACAAGCGTCCGCTGGGCCGAGGCGATTTTCTGGTGCGTGAACTCTTGGGGGTCCGGCCCGAAAAGGGACAACTGGTCTGCGGCACCCCGCCCCGGGTGGGATCGACCGTGCGTTTCCACTTGCGGGACTCCGATGCAGCCTGTGAAGACTTGGTGATGCTGCTCGACGCCCAACAACTCAAAGGCCCCCCGCCGGCCGCACTCGTGTTCGGCTGCCGAACCCGCGGCGCCCGCTTGCATGGCGAGCCCGAAACCGATGCCATCATCGTGCACAGCCATTTGGACAAGCCAGCGCAGGCAGGTTGTTTTATGGCGGCGGAGTTTGCCCCGGTGGACGGACGCACCAGGGTGCATGGGCACTCGGTAGGGGTAGCCCCCTTGAGACGACAACCTTAATCAGGGTGGTATATTTGAACCGCCACGTATGAGTTACTTAAAGGTAACAGTTCGACCAGGACTCTCTAACTTTGTCGGGTCCATCCACAAAGTTTTGGCGGACTTTCACTCGATCGCTGTCGACAAGCACACAGCGAATCTGGACTCCGATCTAAGAGAACAACTGAAAAGAGAAATTCTCCAAAAAAAAGACTGGCAGAACAATCGATTCCAGAGGGAACAACTCAACCAAGCACTCAGTG
>CAXBRK010000102.1:0-7420 GCA_963978155.1 uncultured Phycisphaera sp.
CTGGCCACACCAGCCCCCTTGGCTTCGCCAACGATGCCCGCTTGGCGCATTTGTTCGACCATGCGGCTGGCTCGAGTGTCGCCCATACGGAGGCGTGTCTTCAGCAGGGTGATGGATCCACTGTTCCGTTCAATCAGCAATCGGACCGCTTTGTCAAACTCGGGGTCATCCAAAGCTTCTTTCAGAACGTCGTAGGGATCGACTTCGTCGCTCGCATCAATTTCATCGAGTCGGACCAGATCACGCTCGAATTGCGGCTCTGCCACATCTTCAAGGAAGCCCGCGGTGTGAACAATTTCCTCGGTGGAAACAAAGGCGCCTTGGCCGCGGACAAGTTTGGGCCCGTCCTTGATGAGCATGTCGCCATTGCCGAGCAATACTTCAGCTCCGCTGACATCCAGCATGATGCGACTGTCGAGGGAGGAGTTCACACGGCAAGCGACCCGGAACGGCACGTTGGATTTGATCAATCCCGTCACCACATTGCGCTCGGGGCGTTGTGTGGCCAGGATCAAGTGGATCCCCACCGCCCGCGCCTTCTGAGCGATCCGAACAATTGGAAGTTCAGCATCCTTGCCTTCTTCGAGAATCAAGTCGGCCAGTTCGTCCACCACGATCACAATGAAGGGCAACTTCTTGGGCGTGAGTTTCATCTCGCGCTCATCCGTGATCCCCATTTTCTTGCAGAGCTTTTCAGGGTCCTCACCAAGTTTGTTGTACTCACCAATGTTGCGCACTTTCGCGTTTTTCAACAGGGTGTATCGGCTTTCCATTTGGTGAACCGCCCAATCCAAGACTCGCTTCGCCTTGTGGGTTTCGGTGACCACCTTGTATGCCAAGTGCGGAATGGCCTTGTACGTGTCGAACTCGACCTGCTTCGGATCCACCAACACAAGCTTCACCTCATCCGGGCGCTTGGTGAACAGCCAACTCATCAGGATGGTGTTGATGCACACCGATTTGCCAGACCCGGTGGTTCCGGCGATCAACATGTGGGGCATCTTGGTGAGGTCGTAGACCATCGGTTCCCCAGACGCATTTTTCCCGAGGTACATGGGCAAGGCCATCTTGGCGCCTTTTCCTGATTCCAAGATTTCCCGAATCCGAACGAGTTCTGGGGTCGGATTTGGAACTTCGATCCCGATTCGACCTTGGCCAATGTTCGAGTCAATCCGCAAGCTTGGCACATCCATGGCGCGAGCCAAGTCTTCCGTCAAACCGCGGATCGCGCCAACTTTGGTGCCTCTGGCCAACTTGACGGCGAAGAGCGTGATGGTGGGCCCAGCATCGATATCTTGGATTTCGCCATCGATGTTGAATTCGCTGAAGGCTTCCAGGAGTTGTTCGGCTTGATTTGAGATGGTCAGGCTGCGATCCGCCTCGTCGACGGGCTCGCTTTCTTCCAGAAGATCCAATTTGGGGAACTTCCACTTGCCGTCGTATTGCACTTGTGGAGGCAAGGGGGCATTTTCATTTTGTTTGCTTAGCCGCTCGCGGATTTTTTCCAGCGCTGCCGATTTTGCCGCGGCGAGTGCCTCATCTTCCTCTTCCTCTTCCTCTTCCTCTTCTTCTTCTTCTTCCCAATCCTCTTCTTCTTCGTCTTCTTCCTCCCAATCTTCTTCGTCTGCGTCCGTCAGCTCGTACTCGTCTTCATTCTCTTCCTCATCTTCTTCCCACTCTTCTTCTTCGGCGTCCTCTGGCTCAAGCACTGCCACCGTGGCCGCGGGCTTGGCTTTCTTCGACTTGCGTCCACCAGCTCGAGCGCCGCCCGCCGTCGCAGGCTCGGGTTGCACCAGATTGATCACCACCGTGATGGACTCGCGGCAGTACTGCACCAATTTGGCAAATGGCAATCGGGCCAGGATGGGAGAGAGCATGCGGTCGGCGGCACACCACAAACCGATGGCCAAACCCGTGCCGCAGATGATCGGTGTGCCCAGCCAGCCAAAGCGGGGGCCCAGTTCTCCCACAATCCACGCGCCCACGGCGCCGCCGTTCCCGTCCGGCAGAATCCCGAACCCACTTGCGAATCTGGCCCACAGTGCGGCCAGGGCCAAGGTGCTCATGACCACGCCGCCGGCTCGAACCCAGAGGTGGTCGGTTTCTTGTCCCCGAATGGATTGGATCAGCAGCATGATGGCGCCGATCACGGCCAGCCATACGCCGGTACCAAAGGTGCCAAACAACCGCGTGGCCAGCAGTGCACCCAAGCTGCCCATGGCATTTTGGATGTTTTCCCCTTCATTGGCGGGGGCCACGAATTCCGAGGGTGCGTCGGCCACGTCGTAGGTCAGCAGCGCCAACGCACAGAAGATGGCCGCAAACAGGAGCCCGGGGCCGACCAGTGGCATCAGGGCGGTCTTGAGCTGGTTGAATCGATCGACAGTGAACAACGACTCGCCCTTTTGGGACGAGGACTTCTTTTTTCGAGGCATGACATCCATATCGGCCGAGCCGGCTGTTTTGGCCCTGAGATTGAGGCTTTGGCAAGAACTTTTTGCCTCTGGGGTCCAGTCCGCACGGTCGTACGGGCTGGGGTAGGCTTCCGCTATGCCTGAGGCAGAATCACCCGCTCTTATGGACCTTTCAGAACGTTACCGGACTTTGCACGATCGAATTGAAGCTGCGGCGGCCAAAGATGGCCGCACGGGCAGCGATGTCCGCTTGGTGGCGGTGACCAAGTTCGCCGCCGACGACCAGATTCGCGAACTGCTGGACCTGGGCCACCGCGATCTGGGCGAAAACCGGCTGCAAGTCATGGAAGCCCATGCGGAAACGGTGGCCGATTGGCAAGAGCGTCACGCTCTGATTGGGGCCGGTGAGGAAACCGTCCGCTGGCACTTCATTGGCGGCTTGCAACGCAACAAGATCAAGTCGGTGTGCCGATCGTGCCGGCTGATTCATTCGGTCGACAACCTTCGCTTGGCCGAGGAGATCGACAAGGCTTCGGCCAACTTGGGGCGCTCCGAGCCCATGGAAGTGTTGATTCAGGTCAACGTTGCCGGCGAGAAGCAAAAGGGGGGCTGCCCTCCTGGAGCCGAGGGGCCATTGATTGAAGTCATCACCGAGGAGTACCCCGACATTCGGGTCCGCGGCTTGATGTGCATGGCACCGCTTTCGGAAAATCCCGAAGACGCTCGTCCGGTCTTTGAACAGGCCCGAGAAATGTTTGAAACCATCCGGCGGCTGGGCACCGGCGGACCATCGTTTGACATTCTTTCCATGGGCATGACCAACGATTTCGAAGTCGCCGTGGAATGTGGCTCCAACTTGATTCGTGTGGGCAGCGCCCTCTTCCCTCCTCCCGCTGACGCATGAGCCGCATCGACCAGATGTTCAGTGAGCGGGGCCCCACCGCTTCGTTTGAATTTTTTCCGCCCAAAGATGGGGAAGCTTGGGAAGCGCTGTTCGCCGGAATCAGCGCGTTCGAGCAGTTGCAGCCGTCTTTTGTCTCAGTGACCTATGGCGCGGGCGGAAGCACGCGAGCCCGCACCCACGATTTGGTGGTGCGTCTGCAAACCGAGACTTCCTTGTTGCCCATGCCTCACTTGACTGGCCGTGGGCACACCAAATCCGAAATTGAATCCATCTTGGTGCGTTATGCCGAAAGCGGGGTCGACAACATTTTGGCCCTCCGCGGAGATCCCCCCAAAGATGGTGATGCTGGGCCGGGTGATTTTCCCCATGCCATTGATCTGGTTCGTTTCATTCAATCCTTCAACGAGTCTGGGGGGCACCCCAACGGGGGCTTTGCCATTGGCATTGCTGGATATCCCGAAGGGCACCACGAAACCCCAAACCTTCTGACCGAGATGGACCACTTCCACGCCAAGGTGGATGCGGGGGCCGATTTTGCCATTTCACAATTGTTCTTCGACAATCGGCGGTTCTTGGATTGGCGGGACCGGTGCACGATGGCGGGTATTCAGATCCCTCTGGTGGCGGGGCTGATGCCCATCACGAGTGCGGGTGGGATGCGACGCATGGCTGAGTTGGCGGCTGGCACGTTGATCCCGGCCCGACTGCTCCGGGGCGTACTGGATCGTGAAGCCGATCCAGAAATGGTGGAAGCGTTTGGTGTGCTCTGGGCCACCGAGCAATCACGCGACTTGTTGGACCATGGGGTGGCCGGCTTGCATTACTACACCCTGAATCGGTCCCGAGCCGCTCGCCGGGTCTACGAGACCTTGGGTATTCGGGACAGCCGTTCTTTCCTCTCGGGTTCGTGAATGGCTTCGGCCCCGGTATGCTGCGTCTTATGTTCCCATCTGCAGCTGTTGCCGCTTTTCTTGCCCAAGCGGGTCCACCGGAGGCGGTGGTCTCGGGCACGCCTTCTCCTTTGCTCGCTTTTCTTTTGATGGCGATCCTTGGGGCGGCCGTGGTCTTGATCAACCTTTGGTCCAGCAAGCGGAGCCACCGGGAGTGAGCCCGCTCGGTCGATCGCTGTTGGCGGTCAACGTGGTGTTGCTGTCGGCACTGTTCATCTTTCAACTGGAATCACCCGCTCGTGGTGGTGCTGTGGACCCACGACCCCGCGGTTCCTACTTGATGGTGACCAGCACCATGGAAGCCGGCAACTCTGAAGTGCTCTATTTGATCGACGATGCCAATCGAGAAATGGTCGCGTTGCGTTGGGATCAAGTCAGTCAAGCGTTCATTGGTTTGGGCTATCGGGACATCGACCGCGACACCAAACAGTTGGCGCCCAAGGCTTCGGAGGTGACCCGATGAAGCACGAGTGGCCTCTGTTGGCTTCGAGTTTGGTCTTGGTGGGTTTGTTGGTGGCGGGACCATTGTCCGCCGGGCCAACGCCCAGTTCTTTGGCGGCGGCCGCATTCGCCGGTGACAGCATCGTGCATGATGATTTCAGCGTCACGACGTACCGCCCCGGGACTTCTGCCGGTGAGACATTTGTGGTGGTGCTGGACCACCGCACCGAAACCATTCATGCGTACCGCGTACGTCCTGGTGCCCGTCCGGAACTGGAGCGCCTGAGTGTGGACCGGTTGTCCGAGGTCTTTGCCCGGGGGGCTGGCGATCGTTGATGGTGCTTCGCTCGGCTGAGCGTATCCGTCTCAAGGGGTGTTGATGCAACCGCAGGATGAATGGCTGCTGACCGACGGACTTGGCGGGTTTGCCATGGGCACGCGTGATGGTGTCCCGCGACGCCGCTACCACGGCTTGTGCATGGCCAGCATGGCGCCACCCTTGCGGCGGCGAACCATTCTTCGCGCTGCGATGGCTGAGGTCGTCGCGGACGAAGAGAAGACTCCACTGTGGCAAGCGACCTTTGCCCCGCATGGCGTGCTGTCGCCACCCATGCATGTGCCCAACCACACCACCCACGAACCAAACTGCATCCGTACCGAGTGGACTTCCAGCACCGTCGAGTTGGTTCGCACTCTCACCATGAAACGAGGGACGCCGGGTGTGTTGCTGCGCTGGCGCGGTTTCATCCCTCCAAACGCCACCCTCAGGGTGCATCTGTTAGCCCCGCTCGTTGATTTTCATGCTTTCGATCGAGGGCAAGAGTCGCCCCAGATCGATTTGATCCCCAACGGCGTCTTGCTCCAGCGGGGTGAGGTCCGAGCTCGGTTTGAAATCAGTGGCGGTTCGTTTGTGGTCGCCCCAGACCATTGGCATGGCTTGCGCTTCGCCGAAGAGCACACGCGTGGATATGACGCGGAAGAAGAGTGTTTCACTCCGGGTTATGTTGATGCCGTTGCCGATGAGCAGGGCCGAGTGGACGTCACCATCAACGTGCTGCCGCAAGTGCCGCAGTACGACGTGCCTTCGGTGGCCGACTCTGACATTCCATTGGCGCAAGCGGCCGCCGATTTCTTGGTCGCACGCGGTCATCCGCAGGGGCCATCGGTGATCGCGGGGTGGCCTTGGTTTGCCGATTGGGGCCGCGACACTTTGCTTTCGATTCCAGGTTTGTTGTTGGTCGATGGCCGCACAGATGAAGCCGAAGCCATGCTGGAAACCTGGGGCGCCACCGTTTCGGATGGTCGGATTCCCAATCGCTTCCTGGATGAAGACGAGGGGCGGGATCTCGGTTCGGCGGATGCGGCTCTTTGGTATCTGCACGTGGTTGGCCTTTGGCTCGAAGCCACCGATCAGCCATTTGCCCACGGCCCCATCGCCACGGCCTGCCGATCGATCGTGGAAGCCTGGCTTGATGGGGCCTCCCCAGGAACCTCTATCGACAGCGACGGGTTGGTGGTGGCCGAAGAACCGGGCCGCGCGCTGACTTGGATGGACGCCGTGGTGGATGGCATTCCCATCACGCCACGGATGGGCAAGCCGGTCGAACTGTCGGCGTTGTGGTGCCACAGTCTGCGGGTGTTGGCCGAGCGGGCGGCGGATGATGCCGAAGGAGGCCGGTTGCGTCGCATTGCCGAGCGCACCGCTGGGTCTTTTGGTGCGTTTTACTGCGATCAAACCGGCGGTTTGGTCGATCGGTTGCGTTCGCCCCGAGAAGGGGGCGGTGTGGACCGTGCCATTCGACCCAACATGGTCATTGCCGCAGCGCTGCGGGCAGCGCCACTGGACCGATCGCGCCGGCAGCGGATTGTTGATCTCTGTCGGACCCATCTTCTGACGCCCTATGGATTGCGTACGCTTGCACCCTCCGATCCGGAGTACCAAGGCCGCTACGAAGGCACGATTCCCCATCGGGATCGCGCGTACCACCAAGGCACGGTCTGGCCTTGGTTGTTGGGTTTCCTCGTTGAAGCCCATCTTCGTTCGTCAGAACACGACCCGGCGTCGCGGACCACCGCTCGCACTTGGTTGCAACCGCTTGCCGGAGAACTGGACTCGGCAGGCTTGGGGCAACTGTCCGAGGTCTATGACGGCGATCTGCCTCACCGTCCCAACGGGTGTCCCGCCCAAGCGTGGAGCGTGGCCGAATGGCGCCGCGCGGCAGCTTTGGTTGAACGTGGCCCCCAGTGGTGGATGTCTTCTCAGGCCGCCGCGACCTTCGGTTGATCACACACCAAAGACACTTTCCAGCAGTCGTGTGATCCACGGCTTACTGGAGGCCCGGCGGAGTTCACCTTCGGAGTGCTGTGTGACTTCAAGGTCATGAAGCTGGGTGGAATACACCGTATTCAGTTGGCTCACATCTTCGGCACGGCACCGCCCTCGAACCACAATCGCGCTGCGCTCGCCATCGACCTCGGTAACCGATCGGGCTTCGAGAATGAGGTTGCCATTGGGAAGGACTTGGGCGACTTCCGCCATGACTCGTGCGGTGAAGGAGTCTTCGCGCTCGAATTCACCTTCGGTTTCGTGCCGGTTTTGAATGGTGCCGGCGATGGTGGGCAGTCCTTGGGCTTGGGTGTAGTTTGGACTGAGTTGTTCGTTCAGCAAAGCGCGGAAGTTGGGCCACTGGTTGATTCCGGCGTTCAAGTCA
>CAXBRK010000103.1:0-7270 GCA_963978155.1 uncultured Phycisphaera sp.
CTTTTGCGGTGGAACCCGATGGTGCGGGCTACAAAGTCGTGGACGAACACGTGTTCATTGACTCGGTCTTAGCCACTGACTTTGAGTTTGGTTACGACGGGCGCATGTTCGTTCTGGACTGGGGCTGGGGCTGGGGCAGCAAAGATGCCGGGCGGATTTACGAGGTTTCCCACGCCGAAGCCATGGACCCCGCCGCAGACGCCCGATCACTCTTTGCCAGTGGGTTTGAAGGGGCAGACCTTCCGGTCTTGTTGCGGCATCCCGACCGCCGGGTTCGCATTCGTGCCTCGGTGCTGTTGGCCAAAGAACGCCGTGCGACGGTGGAGTTCCTCCGCTTGGCCCGTGACACTTCCGCGCCCATCAAGCATCGCTTGCACGGGGTGTGGGGACTCGGCATGGTGGGACGGGGAGAAGACATCCGTCCTTCGTTGAAGCAATTGGTCTCGTTGGTGGATGATGAAACACCAGAGATTCGCGCCCAGGCCCTCCGCGTCTTGGGGGATGAGCGATCGGAAGCCGCCGTGGGTCAGATGCTTGGCGCGCTTCGTGACCCTTCGCCCCGGGTTCGGTTCTACGCGGCCCTTGGTTTGGGGCGCATTGGAAAGCCAACCGCCGTCTCCTCCATCGAACGAATGCTGGAAGAAAATCGCGGGGAAGATTTGTACCTGCAACACGCCGGCGTCATGGGCTTGTTGGGCTGCGCTGATGAAGATCGCATCAAACAATGCATGAAGCATCGTGATCCATCGGTTCGATTGGCCGCCACATTGGTGATGCGGCGCCGGGCCGATCCCCGCTTGGCCAAGATGCTGGATGATCCTTCGCCCAAGATCGTTCGGGCCGCGGCTTCGGCCATCAGCGACGTGCCCGTGCCCGACGCGATGCCAGCATTGGCCGAAAGCTTTGACCGGATCTTGCGGGCCACCCGAGAAGGTGGCGTGCATGCGGGGCCGACCATCCGGCGCATGATCAACGCCAACTTCCGGTTGGGCGAAGCGGAGGGGCTTGAACGGTTGCTGCAAGCGGTTTCTGCGGCCGGTGTTCCCGAAGCGATGCGTCGTGAGGCCTTCGCCGCCGTGAGCGATTGGGTGCAGCCTTCGGTGCGAGACCGGGTCATTGGTCACGTCCGACCGATTGAACCTCCGGTGCGCGATCTCTTGGTGTACCAAGCGGCCCTGCAAAAGCATTTGCCCGGACTGTTGGACTCTGTGCCCAGCATGTCGGGGGAGATTCGCACTCTGGCCAACGCGTATGGCGTGCGGTTCTCCGACGAAGTGAATCTTGCCACGTTGAAGGACACCGACGCCCCCACGGGATGGCGAGTCTTGGCGTTCGGTCAACTGGTGGAAAGTGAAGACATGGCGGTTCGCGACAATGCCATTGCCTTGGCGTTGGACGATCGCAACCGCCTGCTGCGGGCGGCTGCCCAGCCTGCCGTGTTGGCACGGGACGCGGCCGAAGGTCAAAAGCTCATGACCAAGAGCTTCCGCAAAGGTGCCATCGATGTCCGTCAGCGCACCACCGCCCAATTGGCTGAACTGGACAGCGAGTGGTCCGAGGCGTTGTTGTTGGAAGGGTTGCAGGCATACGGCAATGGCCTGCCGCGAGCGCTCGAAATCGATGTCCTTGAAGCTGCCCGGACCCGCGACACCGACGCCCTGTACGAAGCGGTGGAAGCCATCGAGGCCAACTGGGACGCCGAAGACCCCTTGGACGGATGGCGTGGATGCATGGATGGCGGCGACGCCGACCGTGGCCGCACCATCTTCATCTCCCACTGGGCCGCCCAGTGTCAGCGTTGCCATGCCATTGGCGGCGATGGTGGCGAAGCGGGGCCGAACTTGCAGGATGTCGGAGGCCGAATGTCTCCCGAGAAGCTTCTTGAGTCCATCATCCACCCGCAAGGCGAAGTGGCCGAAGGGTACGGTCCGGTGTCATCGATGCCGGAAATGAAGCCTCTGTTGACTCCGCTTGAAGTGCGTGACTTGGTGGCGTACTTGAGCACGCTGCGCTGATTTTTGTTTGAACACACCACAGGATTGACAATGAGTGCGATCGATACCGCCGTGGCCGCTGTTTTGGCCGAACATTCTCAAGCGGACACCGAAGAAGTTCGCGCGGGTGTTGCCCGCGTGGCGGAACGCTGGACCGACGCGGACGGTGACGAACAAGCCATGGCGATGTTCTGCAAAGACCACTGGGTGCCCGCCGAGGATCGTCACCGGTTGCGAGATCGGCTTGAAACCGCGCTCGAACAAATTCACGGTCACTTGTACGAAGCCCGGCGGGTCCTGCGCAAGTGGACCGACACCCGAGGCGACGACTTGCCCCAAAGCGATGATCTGCTCGCCCAGTTTGATCCCGCGGCCGACCTCTCCGAGCAGTTGTGGAAGCAAAAGCTTGGCTTCTTGTGCCGATTGCATTTTGATGACCCAGACTTGGCGACCATGCTCACTGAGGGAGGAAACTGGAGCAGCGACCAATGGGCTGATGCGCGATTGAGTCAGGCGTTCGGGGCCCGCATTCCCGCCGATTTGTCCGAGCGTTCTCGTCACATTGGCCATGCCGCGAGCAAGTGGGTCAGCGAACAGCACATTCCGGTGGGCGGCGTGGTCACTGCTGATGGCGAAGCCCCCTTCGAGCCCGATCGCAAGCTGTTGTGGCACTGGTTGGTGCGAGAAGAATTGCGCGGACGCTACGGCGATGGTGCGGAAGGGTTGCCGGTGCAGCGTGCATTGGCATTTGTGATGGGCCGCGCGATTGAAGGTCGAATCCCCGCGAGCGTTTGGGAAGGAGATGCCCAGAAGAAGTGGGATCCCGCGGCCAACACGATCGATGGCGTGGCCAACGAAGGCGAGGACCTCGCGCGGTACGAGCACTGGTTGGCGCAGTTCCGCGTTCAGCAAGAACTGGATCCGTACTACCCCAAGCATCCCACGGTGTTGGGACGCCGCTTTGATTTGCAGCGAGAGATCCCCGAGACCGAAGTGGTGGCATTGATTGAGACGCTGCTTGATTCCGCGGCCCGCAACGAGCTGCTGGATGTGGTGGAAGCCAAACTCGGCCGTCCGCTGGAAGCGCACGATGTGTACTTCGAAGAATTGGGTGACGACCGTCCCAGCCGTGAACTGGATGCCATCGTGGCCGAGCGTTTCCCCGACGAAGACGCGTTCGATGCCGCATTGCCGGAAGTCCTGCGTGGACTCGGCTTCGGTGACGATGAGGCCGAGTTCTTGGGCACCCGCATCGACGTGGAAATCGCCCGCGGCGCGGGCCATGCGGTCCGTCCAGCGTTGCCCGAATTCCACAGTTGGCTTCGCACCAACCGGTTGCCCGACACTTTGGGATGGGATGGCTTCGATACGGGGATGCACGAACTTGGGCACTGCCTCGAGCAAGTGATTTCCACGCATCGTCCCCGTCCCGCCCTGCGTGGCGTGCCAAACACCGCCTGCACCGAAGCCTTTGCCTTCTTGTACCAGCACCAAGCCCGGGCGGTTCTCGGCATTGCAGAGTCCGGCGATCGGGCCGGCGACATCGCTGCGGCCACCAGCATGCTCAACGCGTGCCAGATTGCAGGACCGGCCTTACTGGAGATTCGCATTTGGCGGTGGTTGTACGAACACCCCGAAGCCACGCCAGCGGAACTGCGCGACGAAGTGGTGGCCGAAGCCGGGCGCGTGTGGGATCGATTCTTCCGCGATCGGTACGGCGACGATCCTTACCACCTGATGGCCGCCTACGAGCATTCGGTGGCCTACCCCTTGTACCTCGCGGACTACGTGATTGGCCTGGTCATGGCCCAGCAGATCAGAACGTTCGTCGAAGGTCGAGATTTGGCGGAAGAGACGATGCGGATCTGTGGCATCGGCCGGGTCACGCCGGACGCGTGGATGCGGGAAGCGGTCGGAACCGGTTTGGATGCCTCCCCGTTGCTGGATCGGGTCTCGGCCGCCGCCCAGCGTTTGCGTGACTGAAAACCCCTAAAAAACAACCACGGACGCGCTGAGCGCGTCCGTGGCGTCCTTCGCAAAGCGGTGAATGGTCTTAGGCGACTTTCACGGCGACTTCTTCGCCGTAGAAGACTTCGAGGCCTTCGACCAGATCTTCGGGGTTGTTGATTTCAGCGTGGGCCCCAATTTGCTCGCCGAGCGAGACGCCCGTGAGTTCTTGGGTTCGGCTGAAGACGCCGCCACCGACCACGATCTTCATGTTGGGATGGGCCCCAACCGTGTTGACCGTGTCGATGATCGAACGCACGTTGGGTGCGTCTTGTTGGTTGGCACCAAAGATCAACAGCACGTCGGGGCGTTGACGACCGCACTCTTGGAGCACTTCGTCGGCCGCAATGCCGCCACCGCCGAACCGCACGTCCCAGCCGGCGGCTTCCAGGATGTCAGCGGCGATCAAGCCCTGCAGTTCTTCCAAGGAAGCAGATCCCGAGAAGATGAGGATCCGTCGCTGGTTGGGCTCTTGCACGCTGAACTCGAGTTGAGAGCTCTCGAGGAGGTTGTGCAAGATGCGGGTGGCGTAGTGGTGAGCGAGCATCGAGACCCGATCCGACCGGTAGAGGGCGGCGAGTTCTTTCAACAAGGGGAAGTAGCCTTGGGTGACAAGCTCTTCGGCTTTGGCACCTTGCTCTCGAGCATTGGCCGCCACCAAGCGGGCTTGGCGCCGGTCGCCCGCGAGCAATGCGGGGAAGAGGCGTTCACGGAATCGTTCGTAATCAAAGGGCATGGGGTTCCTTTCGCGAGGGAGTACAGAGGGTGGCGGTGGTGCCACTCAAAGTTCTTCGTCCACGCCCGCAACGATTCAAGACCTACCCAAGATTGGCAACATTCTCGGACGTTCCCGGTCAAAAAGTCCGAGAAGATGCCCATTAGGATGCCGCCATGATGCTTCTATGCTCCATCGTGGGTTCAGCCCTGATTCTGGCCGCCGACCCGCTTTTTACCGAAGGGCCATTTGCCGGGTGGACGAAGGTGGGTCCCGCAGCTTTTGTGATGGATGGTGAGACCCTCATCGGCCGTGGGGGGGAGTCGGTGAATTCTTTTTTGGTTTCGCCTCGGACCTACGGCGATTTCGAACTCGAAGTCGACCTGAACATCAAGCCGGGGGGGAACAGCGGCATTCAGATTCGCAGCGAAGTGACCGAAGACGGTCGCGCGGTCAGCGGCTACCAAATTGAAGTGGACACTTCGGAGCGTCGCTGGTCGGGCGGCGTGTACGGCGAGCGCTTTGGAGGTTGGCGACACAACGTGGAAGGTCGACCCAAAGCCCAAGCGGCCTTCCGCAATGGCGCGTGGAACACCTACCGCATCGTGTGCGAAGGACCGCGTATTCGATCGTGGGTGAACGGCGTACCCGTGGCCGACTACCTCGATGCCGATCGCATTGAAGGCGTCATCGCGCTGCAGGTGCACTCGGGTTCGTGCGACATCGAGTGGAAGAACCTCAATATCACCGACCGTGGTCGGCACGAATGGCGGCCATTGGATTTCACCAAAGACTTCGCCCCTCGGGGCGGCGGCACTTGGAAGACCAGTCCGCAGCGGACCCGCGGCACCCAAGTGCGGTCCAATCCAGAATACGGATTGCTCTTCAGCACCAAGCCCTGGCAGGATTTCGTGCTCTCGGTCGACTGCGAATGGACGGCCGGCAACAGCGGGGTCTATTTCCGCGCGAAAGCTGGCGGGTTCAGCGGCATCACGGGCATCCAGTGTGAAGTGGACGGTCGTCCCGGACGACGGGCGGCGGGACTGTACGAAACCAACGGGCGGGGGTGGGTGTATCCCACCTCAGGCGAAGGATGGCCGCACGACTTCAAACCAGGGCCCAACCGTTACGAAATCCACTGTGTGGGTGATCTGGTGGCCGTCGACTTCAACGGCCAGCGGGCGTTGCAGTTGCGGGACCCAGCGCTTGGCACCGAGGGGCACTTCGCCTTTCAGTTGCATGGTTCAGAGGATGTGGATTTGGTCTTCGCCAACCCGAAGGTGTTGGTCAAAGCGACGCCCGAGCCGTCTTGAACGCGTCGATGGCCCGTTGGCGGCCAAACTTTTGTTCCACGATCAACTCGGGGTAGTCCAGATCCGAGCGCAAGAGCGGAGCGATGCGGGACGGATCGTGCAGGTCTTTTCCGCGCAGCTCGGCCAACTCTGGCACCCACTGTCGAATGAACGCACCGTCCGCATCGAACTTTTCGCTTTGGCTGATGGGGTTGAACACTCGGAAATACGGCGCCGCATCGGTGCCGGTGGAGGAAGACCACTGCCAGCCCCCGTTGTTGCTGGCAAAGTCGTAGTCGACGAGATGCTGGGCAAAGAACCGTTCGCCCCAGCGCCAATCCACCAACAGGTGTTTGGTGAGGAATTGCGCGGTCACCATGCGCAGGCGGTTGTGCATCCAGCCGGTGGCCACCAGGCAGCGTTGGGCGGCATCCACCAAGGGGTAGCCGGTTCGTCCTTCGCACCAGGCTTGGAACTCCTCTTCGTTGTTGCGCCATTCGACCGCTTCGGTTGAAAGATCGAAGGGCCGGTTCATGCACACCCGGGGGAAGTGGAAGAGCACGTGGCGGTAGAAGTCGCGCCACACCAGTTCGCTGATCCACGTGTCGAGACCCTCGGCTTCGTTCGGGTGGGATGTCAGTCGGCGGAGGGCGTGGGCATAAGCGGTACGCGGCGACAGGGTGCCCAGGGCGAAAGCCACGCCCAGAGCGCTGGTTCCTGAAACGGCGGGGAAGTTGCGCTGGGCTTCGTACTGGCCGCCTCGTTCGGCAAGGAAGGCTTCCAGCGACGCCAAGGCTTTTTCTTCATTGAGGTCAAAAGCCCCGAGTTCCACGGTGGTGCCGGCGCCTCGGATGGCATCAGGGATGGTGCCGATGGCGTCGCACGGTTTGGGCTGCGACGGCGGCCGAAGATCCAACGCCTGATCTTCCTCGGCGGTCAGTTGCTTGAGGACCGAGCGTTTGTACGGCGTGAAGACCTTGTACGGGCCTCCGGTTCCCGTTTGCACGGCGTCGGGGGGGAGGAGCGTTTGCGTGTGGTGGGCGTACACCCGTTTGCCAGCGCTCTCGAACGCCGAGCGGACGGCTTCGTCGCGCTGGCGTTCATCGACTTCGTGTTCAAGCCCGTAGTGCAGGCGATCGGCGTTGATGTCTTGGGCCAAGGCCAACAATGCGTCTGGGGTGGCCGCGAAGGTGTTGGCGTGCACGGCGTGCAGGGGAATGCCCAGCTTTTCAAGCTCGGCCCGAAGCGTTTGGGCGCGACGG
>CAXBRK010000104.1:0-7259 GCA_963978155.1 uncultured Phycisphaera sp.
GGGCAAGTACTGCTGGCCGCTGCCCGCTTCCACTTGACCGACCACAACCCCCGCACCCGTCGGCGTCGCCGCCCCAAGCCGATCTTGGAGATCCCAATAACCCAAGAAGTTCCAAGAAGGATGGTCAGCGAGTGCAAGGCTCGAGGCCACAAAACTGCCCGAAAGCACGAGGAGGGTTCGACTGTGAGTCATGCCGCAAATCTAGCCCACAGACGAGGATGTCCAAGAAAAAATCGCTTTGTGAGGGTTCTCAGGCCTGAATGACCGTTATTTGGCCGGCCGAACCACACCAAAGACGTGGATTTGCTGGTCGTGGCCAGCGGTTGAAGACTCCACTTGGAATGTCCCCATAAGCACCCCGGCCGGGCAATCGGCGGCCGCGCCGATTTCAACGCGAACCATGTTGCCATCTTCCTTTTGGATCACATCAATGAATCGAGTGACGAGACCTGAACTCTCGCTCCTGGCCACCGTGAATTGCTCATTCATGGTTCGGTTGGGCAACAGGGCCACCGGGAGTTCGTAGATTTGCGTGTCGCCAGGTGACAACTCACCCACGACAACCCGCTGGTCAAGGATCATCCAAGCTCTGGTGTCCCCATCGCCCGGGATATCGGGATTGGTGCAGCCGTCTTTTCGAACCCGAACATCCACGACGGGCGCATCAGGGTGATCGGTCTGCACCACAATCCAAGAAGGCATCCGCTCGCCAGCCGGATTGGTGCACGTCTCCGTGTCGTAGGTGCTCAGGTCCCATGGGACTTCCTGCAGCAATGCCGCAGGTGCATCCGGCACCGCCACCCCTTGCACCGAAAGAACCCGGAACGGCCGCGAATCGAGACTGCGCAGCTTCAGCGTGCCTTGGTCACCGTCGCGACGGAAATCAATCCACGTGGGATCTGCTTTCACCGGCCGGGTGAACATGGCCTCCACTGGAACATTGACAATGTCGTTGCCCAAGAACACAAAGCGGAGGGTGGCTTTGGAAGGCCCGGCCTGGGAACGTGGCTCATGAGCAACGGCCACCGTGTGATTCGCCCCGGGTGCCAAGACCACACGGTCGGTGAACTCTGGCTTCAAGCAACTGCACGTCGGTGAAACCGCCACCAAGGTGACAGCTTTCTCGCCCTGGTTCGTCAGAGTGATCTCCCCCGTCGGGCGGGACATCAACGATTGGGTGCCAAAGTTCAAGACCCCAGGAGAAACCACGACCGACTGCGGACGAGCGGGTTCGGATGGCTCGGCTGGAACCAGATCCGATGCGAAGTCTTCTGTCTGTTGGACAGAAGATGACTCTGTGGGGGGTCCATCGAGGTTGGTGGTTCTCTCAGGACTGCTCAATCGGCCGAGAATGAATCCCCCCGCCGCGAGAGCGACGAGGAGAAGAATGGTGGAAAATCGCTGCAAACGACAAACTCAGCTGCGGTCAAGCTGGCTCAACCTGGACCGTCGTCCCCGGAGTTGAGGAATTGAATATTCATCAAATCCCAAAGGATCGTGTAATCCGGGTTGTCACCGAAGACATCGCCGTATCCCCACGTCCAAATCCGAGAGTAATTCTTACCAGTGTTGTCAATGTACCGACGAGCGAAGCCGGGGCCTCCTGCAGCTTCCAGCTCAAGCTCGATGTTTCCATCCGCGTTGGGCTGATCATCACCATTGATGACAGCAACGTCCACGGTATTCCACATACCGGTTTGGAAGTCCCACATGGCAAAGCCAACCACAACAATCGGAGCGACTGGAGGCTGGAGTTGGAGATCGGCCGTGATGCCTTGAACAGTATCGGGAAGGATTTCGATTTGTTGTGCCAACCCAATATCGGTCACCTCACCACTCACAGGACGGGTTGCTTGCGCCCAAATGGCTGCCAACTCTGGATCATCTTCGGCTTCCGGGCCCAACAGCTCGGGGTCGGTCAAACCTTCGCCACCTACCGCGAATTCTGAAGTTGCGATCAGGTAAGTTCCGTCGGCGCCTTTGACGCTGTAGTAGTTGCCGCCAATTTCACCTTTGATCGGTTGCAGACCAGTCAAGCTCTCCGCGTCATTTTCAACAACCGCGCCTTCGAGGGTCAGCAATTGCACTACGGCAGAACTGTCGTCCGCGAAGCCCCAGATCCGTGGGTAGGTACCAAGCGTGACTTCAATACCTTCCGGCTGTGCTTCGTACACGCCGTCCAGTCGTCCGTCACCATCCGCATCAATGCCGAAGTTGCCACTGATGTCGCCGTTGAAGGGCGCACGACCAGAGTTGCCGGTGATGACGGCTTCCGTGTTGGGACTACCGCCTGAGGGATACGGAACCATGGCCGTCTCACGCAAACCACCTGGACTTGCGGGGATGGAGAAGAATTGCTTGGCCAGGCCTTGCAACGCACATACCGAACCAGCGATCTGGGCCGTCGCAGCGGAAGTTCCGCCAAATCGTGCGGTGTAAGCACGGCGACGATCAACGCCAAGGTCGTTTGGATTTTGCTCCTGTACCGCTGAGAACAAATCGCCGTATCCAGTGGATACCACGTAGTCGCCCCACGCTGCGAAGTCCACTGCAGCGCCATAGTTCGATTCGGCGTGCCGGTGCGCCTGACCAGGACCGGCTGGGGTCAGACCGCCGACGATGAACATGCCATCTTCAGGACCTTCATCACCACCATCGCCACCACCTGCGGGGATGCACTCTTGACGTCCATTGCCGGCGGCAACAACCGCAACGATCCCTTCTTGGAACGCCAAGCCGGAGACAACGACGACGGCTTCATTCTCGGCACAACTGGTGTTGATGCCGGCGGGGTCGTACGCCGCACAGATGACGTCACCGGGTCCGAGTTCAGCGACGGCCCGGAACCATGCGGTCACTTCTCGGTTGCCATCTTCTCGAGAGAACAACGGGAAGAAATATGGCTGCGCTTCGGGAACGATGCCCGTGATGCCTTGAGCGGGCTCACCCCAATCCCGGGCTTCGTCCAGTGCTGAGAGCTGACCAAGGACGGCGGTGCCGTGGTCGGGGTATCCAACTTCTGGAATGGTCACCATGGTCACACCTTCTTCGAGGATGACATAGGGCTTCCGGGGGGTGTAGCGATTTTCGGTGTCACGGCTCCAAGTGATCGTTGGGATTTCTTCGCCATTGGCATCCAAACGTGGAACCACTCGGCCATTCGGCGTGACTTCCATCTCGATACGTTCGATGTCTTCGTGGCCGCGCCAGAAGGAGAAATCGAGAACAGCGACTTTTGCACCACGTCCGCGGAACAATTCATCACCGCGGTCGATGGAAGGATCTTCGCTCATCAAGCCTGTCTCGTCGAGGAGAGGATCGCCGGCGCCGTTGGGATCATCCCGAGCGATTCGCCACGCAAACCCGTCGCCCCCAGTGGGACCAGTCCAAAGCCCATCGCACTCCCCATTGTCGGCGGAGGTGATGTACAGAGGATTGGTGACCACAGTGCAATCGACTGCGTCACCAATATCTGCATCGCTGCCGTCGATACCAGCACCTGGAACTGGGATTGGCGCGCCAGGCGCACCGCCCAGCAACACTGCAGGTTCTCCATCGATGCCCCAGTCTCCCCAGTTTTCGCCTGGCTCAAACCAGCCGTCATTGGAAATATCTGAAGCGTCAGGCAACCCATCATTGTTGTCGTCGGTGTAGTCAAATGGCTCGCCGGGCTTCCCGCGAAGACCAAGACCAACACCGTTGAAACCGAGTGGCCAGTTCAGGACCGGGTTGCCAAAGACCCAAGCCTCTTGGTAAGGCATGCCTTCGAAGTATTGGAGTTCTCCAACATCAAGCAAACCACCATCTCGGGCCGCGATGTACGCGGAGCGGGTGCGGTACGGCCAAGGATCGTCATCAAGGTTGTATTGCAGCCCGGAGAAATCTGGGGTGTCTGGACCGGCCGTAGCGCCATCATCAATGACCACGGCGGCAGTGCGGTAGGCAAAAAGACGCGCGATCTCGGCGCAAGCCAATGACCAGTTGCCTTGCTCACAGCTTGGATCAATCGCGGTCACGATGGAGACCACGTCGGGGCTCGAGGCACCTGGGTCTCCCGTTTGGTCGTACAGCTGTCCCGTGTAGGGCGTCAATGTCGCACGGGCGGCGCTCGGAGGAGCACAAAGCACGCGAGCGGTGGCTTGACAGAAGAAATCCCACTGACCGTTGATGCCCGAATCTTGGAACAAGGAGCAGAAGGGATCGATCGCGGTCACCAGTTCGCAACACACGCCATCAGAGCAGCCTGGCATGGCCAAGCCCGTGGCGCCGAAGCAACTGACGTTGGCAGTGAAGTCCATAGACACGTGAATGCCCAATTGCCCCACTGGGTCACAGGCTGCTTCAGGACAGTCAATCTCATCATCTTCGCCGTACACACAAAGACCATTGTCGCTGCCTTGAATGAGTGACCAAATGTGGGAGTACACACCACCAGCATTCACACACTCCAAGAAGGGGAGGTCCACACAAGCACCACTGGAAGCAGTACCGCCGGCGGCCAAACAGCACGCGCCCTCTTCTTCCTCACCTGGAGCACAAGTGGTCACCCGGTTGGGGTCGTTGCAAGAGAATGCTTCACCGGCTGGGTTGAGGTCATACTGACCGTCGCCATCATCATCAACGTCCAAGAAGGGACCGAAGAACTGACCACCGGCATCCAAACACGCAGTGCTGGGCACGGCATCAAGACAAGCGGGGCCGAATCCAAGGTCAATACAGCAAGGACCAACCGGAGCTGCGGGGTCCAAGAAACCACAGGACTCTTGACCCTCATTCCATGTGCCATCCAGCTCATCACACTCAGCCTCGGTCATGCCGGCCAAGCACAAAGGAGGGGTCACATTCGTGACCGCGCAGGAACCGACTGGGGCTGGGCCGGCGAGGGAGACACTGGCGGGGCGAAGGGTTTCCATGATGGTGGCGAATTCAACGCACTCAAGCATGTGCAGCTGACGGGCCAATCTTTGGACAACCGCAGGGGATTCTGGATCCAACTTCACGCTCAACATGCCCGGAAGGTCGGGCGCAGCAATGCCGGAGTGCATGGAGGCACTCTGCATCACGTTGTACATTTCGTCGTGCGTTGCTTTGATGGCCGTGGTTAAGTTGTACCCAGAGAGGAGTTTCTTGGCACGCCGGCCATCTTGAGCTGGGCCGTTGAAGGACAAATTGCCAGACGCGTCAAGCCGAGCCAATGCTTC
Source organism: uncultured Phycisphaera sp. (assembly GCA_963978155.1). Taxonomy (GTDB): domain Bacteria; phylum Planctomycetota; class Phycisphaerae; order Phycisphaerales; family SM1A02; genus UBA8653. The sequence continues at coordinate 5,202 of CAXBRK010000104.1, forward strand.
GTCGCGGAACTTGACCACAATCTCACCGGTGATCGCTCCAGGGGTTGCGACCACTTTGTCAAGCGGGCGCTTTTGCATGGGCGCTCGAGGCGACAAGGATTGGGAAAAAGATTCACCGCCAACCACGAGGGCCAAAAGCAGGGCAGCGAGCGAGCGAGCGAAACATGAGTTCAATGTGCGCATCAAAGGTCCTTTGGTGAGCGATCACCACTATCTCAGGCAATATGTCTGAGAAGTGATGATTCTAACTCAGAGGAGCCTCAAATGGGCACAGAACGCCGTTAGAGCCGCCGAGAAATTGGACAACTTTTGCGGCAATCGGCAAGATTGCCGAGCACATCACCCGATGGGTGAATCTGCATCCAAGTCGCCGCCATCACCGGCCTTACCACCCAGTTCTTGGCGGAGCACGTCCATCAAGGCCTGGTTGAGGTCTGGATCCAAATCATCGCCGGTCTGAGGTGCCCCAGCGGGGTCACCACCGATTGGCGCGTCAAGATCGCCGCCTGCCAAGATGTCGGGATCCGATCCGGTAGGCGCGGAACGAGGCATTGAGCCCCACGCTGGCTCGGCCCCAAGGGCTTCGGCGGCCTCACGGGCCTCTTCCAGCATGAGTTCTTCCTCGACTTCAGGGGCCGGGGGCTCGATCAGCTTGGTGACCTTCATCTTGTGGTACGGATCGAAACCGGTACCGGCAGGAATGAGGTGGCCCAAGAGGACGTTTTCCTTGAGGCCGGTGAGCTCGTCGGTGGCCCCACGAAGCGCGGCTTCGGTGAGCACCTTGGTGGTTTCCTGGAAGGAAGCCCCCGACAAGAACGACTCGGACTGCAACGAGGCCTTGGTGATGCCAAGCAACAACGTTTGGCCCGAAGCCCGCTTGCAACGCTTGGTCTTGGCGGGTTCCTTGCCATCGGCCTCCATGAGCGCGTTGCGTTCTTTGAGGGCCTCTTTGTCGATCAGCTCGCCAGCGCGGTAACCAGTGTCGCCGGGCTCAATCACGCGGAGCTTGCTGTCCATGTCATCGTTGCTCGAACGGAAGACCCAGCGGTCGACCACTTCGTTGGGAAGCAACGTGGTGTCGCCTGGATTCTGGATGCGAATCTTGCTCATCATCTGACGCAAGATCACTTCGATGTGCGTGTCAGAGATGGGCACGCCTTGAGCGCGGTACACGTTTTGGACTTCGCCAAGCATGTACTCGTAGAGGGCTTCGTCGCCCTTCACCGCGAGCACTTCACTGGGCACCAATGGACCATCGGTCAAGCGGTCACCCGCATCGACATAGTCGCCGGTGTGCACCATCAACGCCTTGCCTTGTGGGGCCAAGTGGACTTCTTCCAGACCTTCGGACTCGACGACGATGGTCATCTTGCCCTTGCGACGATCGGGTTCGAGACGAACGGTGCCCGAGATCTTCGCGAGAATCGCGGGGTCTTTCGGAATCCGTGCTTCGAAGATTTCGGTCACGCGAGGCAAACCACCGACGATGTCAGCACTCTTGGCGACATCCTTCGGCTGGCGGGCGACCATTTGTCCGGCTTGGACGGCGTCGCCTTCTTTGACTTCGAGGCGGGCCTTGGCGGGCAGGTGGTGGAAGTCCAACACCTTGCCGTCGCCGTCCACGATCAAAATCTGTGGAGACCGGTCGCCGCGGTGTTCGGTCACCACGACCTCGATCTTGTCGCCACGCTTGTCTTCGCGAACAGTGGCGCCGACTTCGATGTCTTTGAACTTCACGGTACCGCTGCGTTCGGCCAAGATGGGCGAAGCGTGGGGGTTCCACTCGCAGAGGATCGAACCTTTCTTCACCTTGTCGCCTGAAGCAAACATGATGGTGGCTCCGTAAGGCACCTTGTGCTTCTCGAGCTCGCGCCCCTTGGCATCGACGATGGCCAATTGACCATTCTTCTTGACGCTGACCCGCTGTTCGCCGCCATCGGACAAGGTGACGATTTGCTCGCCACACTCACGCAGTTCGACCACACCGGCCTGACCTGCTTTGTGGGTGGTCTCGATCAGACCCTTCGAAGCAACACCACCGGTGTGGAAGGTACGCAT
>CAXBRK010000105.1:0-7245 GCA_963978155.1 uncultured Phycisphaera sp.
CGTCAACTTGCTCGAAGGCTTGATCGAGGAAGTCTTTGATGTATTCCGGCGGTACTGCCAATCCTTGTTTCTGATCTTGAGTCGCACCAACTATGAGGCCGCATAACTCACCTCTCTCGTTGACCAAAGGGCCGCCGCTGTTGCCGCCTCGGATTTTGCCCTCAAATGCAATACAGCGCAGCGTGTGTGTATTGTCTCCAAGTTGATAATCCTCTTGGCCTACCACCACGCCGCCAGTCAAGGTGTTGAAGTCGGTGCCCAGTTCTTCTCCTTCTTTCCCAGGGTGGCCGGCGGCCAAGACATGATCTCCTGAGTCGGGCACACTGTTGGCGAGGGCCAAAGGAATTTGCAGTTCGGGTGGGCTGGCATGCACCTTCACAAGAGCGAGGTCATGTCCGGTGTAGTGGACCAAAATGCCGCCACTGCATTCCCCGGAAGGAAAACGAACACGAACCAGTTGGCAATCTTCGACCACGTGGTGGTTGGTGAGAATCAAACCATCTTCGCGCATCACCACGCCAGAACCCGTACCAAGGGGGGTCATGATTTGGGGCGTGGAAGGAAGAATCCTCTGGCCCAGTTGATCCCATTTCGATTGAAACAAGCCAAACATGTTCAGTTCTCTTGTGTAATCCTCATCCTTAATGTACGTCGAGGATGTACAGATTCGTACAACGAATTGATGACTACTGAAAATCAATTCAGTTCTTGCTTGAATCGAAGCACAGGATCAAATCCATGAGTTCTTAGCAAGAAACATGCTGGCTTTTATGCCCGGGTTCGGATGCCTAAATTTGTAGCTTCCCACCGTTGCTCGGCGGCGAGCAGACTTTTTCTCGGATCCACCAGTGGGGGGGTCGTGGAAGCACTTTGTTCCCACAGCTTGGTGAACGTCTGGCTTGAGTCGTAGTTTCGGGCTTGTTTTTGGACGTCAAAACCGCGGAAGCCGCGGGGATCGGCGCCGACGCCGGCGGCGTACGCCCAGTTGCCCCAGTTGGCGGCGGGGCAGTAATCCATCAAGTGGGACTCGAACCACCGCGCCCCCAAACGCCAATCGACGTTCAAGTTCTTGGTGAGGAAGCTGGCCACGTTCTGTCGGCCTCGGTTGCTCATGAAACCCGTCTCTATGAGTTCGATCATGTTCGCATCAACAAAGGGTTCGCCGGTCTCTCCCGCGCACCAAGCTTCAAAGTGGCCCGCGGGATTGGCCCAGCCAAGATCCCGATCCTGTGGCCCGCCTCTTCGGAAGAGACGTGGTCCGTGCTTCAACAGGTACAGGCGAAAATACTCCCGCCAAATCAATTCAAAGCGCAGCCAGTAGGTGGAGTCGTTCGCCACCCGTTCTGCTTCGTACCGCAATGTCTCGGCGGCAACCTGCCGCGATGAGATGCAGCCCAAGGCCAGCCACGGCGAGAACTTGGAGGAATAGTCCGCACCCACGAGGCCGTTGCGGGTTTCTTTGTACCGCTGCAGATGATCCCCGGTGAAGATCCAATCTTCCACGCGGGACAGACCTGCCGTCTCTCCACCTTGGAAGGCCATGACGCCTTTGGGATTGGGGGTGTGGTCTTCGTGCCCCAAATCTTGAAGGGTTGGGATGTCGCCGGGCGGGACGTCGATGGGAAAGGCATGGAGCGCTGTGGGGGTTGGTAATGGCACGCCAATGTGTTCGCGTTTTTCGCTGGTGCGACGAAATTTGCTGAAGACTTCCGGCAACTCCCGGGATACCTCGTGGGGATCGTCGAACTCAAACAACGTTTCGGGAGGCATCCGCTCGAAGACGCACTGGTCAGGCAAGGCTTTGGCGACCGCCCGTTCGGTGGTGCGCTCTTCGGTGCCTGGTTCTTCGATGGTCCGAACGGTGGCCACTTCAAGGTGTTGGGCCAGTTCGGCCAAGATGGTCTCGGGCTCGCCCACGCGTACGATCAGTTCGCTGCCCAGCGCCCGCAACCGGGAACGCAGGTCGGCCACGCTCTCCAAAAGGAACCGAAGCCGGTGCGTGCCACACCGGGGGAATCCAGCGGGGTCGGTGGCCAACATCTCACGCGGATCAAGAATCCACACCCCAACCGCCGCTTCATCGACCCGGAACAGGGGTTGGTCGTGCACACGAAGATTTCGCCGGAACCACAGGAGCGTTCGCATCCTTGATGCTACGCATCAACCGGGGCGTTGACCATTCGTTCGGCAAGTTCTTGCAGATCTTCCAAGACATCCTGCCAAGGTTGATCCAAATTCAAAGTCACCGCATGCAGGGGGAAATCGTGCACCGAATGGGTCACGCCGAAAGCCCCATTGTCCGGTTCCGCATACATCAGCATGCCGCCAACCTTCCACGAAGGATGCTGATGCTGCGCCGATTGCATGTAGGCGTACATCTGGTTGATATGACTGGACCGCACCATGCTTGCACCCTGTTTGGAGGAGGCGAGCGGTTTGATGTAGTACTTGGCGTCGATGACCCACGCTCGTTGGGTGGCTTCATGCTCCAGGACGATGTCCGTGATCAGCGCGGGCAAACGAGGACTTTGTCCGTTTGGTTCGGACCAGCGGTACTTCCGCTGACGAACCTTCCACCCGCTTCGTCTCAACGACACTCTGAACCATTTGTAGAGGAAGCCCTCGAAAATGATGTGCATCCATTTTTTCTGTTCTCGTAGGTCGAGGACCTCCAACTCCCCAGTCTCTTCGCTGGGGATACTCGATTGCTGAATCAGCCGGCAAATCTTCACGATGTACTGGTACTCCGGAAGATGATGCGGCAGGCGCTGCCGGAACAACAGTTCGCCGTCGTGGTGCGTGCCCCTCGCGCACTTCAGGGCTTCGACACCTTCCTCGAGTTTCATTCTGGTGTGCGGTTGCAAATGGTTGGTGCTCAGAAGCAAGTCGGCGTGGTAGGCGATGCCTCGGTGGATGGGATGGTCGGTGTCCAATTCGTCCCACCGGCACACGGTCTTCCCGCTGAGCTGGCCGAGACGCGATGTGGTCTGCCAAGGGTCCAAGGTGCCCCGAAGTCCAAGGATCATGTCTTCGACGGGTTGGTACGAGCGGTACAAGCCTTGTCGCACCGCTCGGTCCACATGGTAGGCCAAGAGAAAGCCAAGCAAGTCGGCGGTGTGGTCAAACGACTCTTCGCCCAACATTGCCAAGTCTTCCGATTGGATATCACGCATGCTCCACGCAAGCATGCGGACAAAATTTTCGACCGGGATGGGCGGCGGTTTAGTCGACATCGCTGCGGAGGATGCGCATCAGTTTGTCTTTCAGATTTCCTGAAAGGCCACAGTACTCGTCGATGAGTGGCTCGATTTCATTTTCAAGAATGTCTTGGTACCACTCCTCGGGCTTGTCGACGGGGCCACTGGGGCAAAAGAAACTGTGCCCAATGCAGAAACCAGGCCCCAGAGTCTTGCTTGAGGCAATGGCATCGTTCAATGAAGTCATCACCGAGACGATTTGATCGACAACTTCTTCGGGGAAACTCTGCTGTTGCAAGTGGGTCTTGAACTTCGGACTGGCGAACTTCGGCGCGGCCTGAAAAAAACCAAATCTTCGCCTCAGGGCGTAGTCGACCAAGGCCAGCGAACGGTCGGCGGTGTTCATGGTGCCGATCACATACAGGTTTTCGGGAATCGAGAAGCGATCTTGAAGATCGCCCGAGTAACTCAAGGTGACCCCGTGGTCGGGGCCACGCTTGTCTGCCTCCAAAAGCACCAAGAGTTCCCCGAAGATTTTAGACAGGTTGCCCCGGTTGATCTCGTCCAACACCAAGATCACCGGATCTTGATGCTGCCGAGCTTCCTCGCAGATGCGTTTGAACACCCCGGATCGCAATTCAAATCCACCATCGCCATCGGGCCGGTACCCCTCAACAAAATCCTCGTAGGCGTACGTTTGGTGGAACTGCACGATGTGGTAGTTGTTGCCAAACAGCTCACCGGTGATGGCTTTGGCCAAGGCTCGGGCGATGTACGTTTTTCCCGTGCCGGGGGCCCCTTGCAAGATGATGTTTTTCTTGCGTTGGAGCAACTCGCAGATGGAGCCCGCTTCTTTGGTGCTGAGAAAGGTTGTTGCTTCGAGCGGGGTGCTGTCGAATGGGTTGTCGTTTGTTGTATCGATTCTTTCGACTTGAGGTTTTGGCTCAGGAAGTTTTCTTGATTCTAGATAAGACTTGTACTTGGCATCCATCGTCTTCTTTTTTTCGTCATCGGACGCCTTGCGATGGAGCTCGCTCAATCCAAACTCTGTAATGGTGTAATCCCCCCCAAATTCTTGTTTGGAGGTGTATCCACATTTTTCAAGAGCTGAAATCGCATGGCCAAATCCAACTCGCCAATGGGGCTTGGTTGTTTTTCCGGCGAATTCTCTGGCTCCTTCAGAAAACCGAACTGTGTCTTGGATGTGCATGCGTATTGTTTTACGGTTTGCTGGTCCCCGTTCGAGGTATTGAAGAATTGCCTCTTTGACTCGCCAAGAATTTGGATGAAGAGTTTCCTGATCGACGAGGTCTTTGTGTAATTTCTGTCGGAGCATAAATCCGTTCGAAAGCAGCACGCTAAAGCAAGGGGTACCAATGCCACCTTCAAAATCGTTGGGGCCCAGCGTCCGATTAAGTTGATTTTTGACCGCTAAACCAACCACTTCCTTCGGGGCGTACTCTTTCTCCTCATGGATCACGTCGTACATGAAGGACGGGCCAAAATTGCTGGCCTCGCCTTGATCGATCTGCTGAATTGCCTCAAGCAGTGCCTCCCTTGTGATTTGATCCCTGATCTCTCGGACAGCGTCTGCCATAATGGTTCCTCCAGAACTTCAACCCATCCTAATGGTCCTTCCTCCATATGCCCGCGCTTCTCACTGCTCGCCATCTTGAAAAAGCCTTTCCCGCCCGCCCTCTTTTCGCGGATGTGACGGTTCACGTCGAGGTTGGAGACCGGATCGGGTTGATCGGCCCCAACGGCGCGGGCAAGTCCACCTTGTTGAAAGTGCTTGCCGGGCTGGATGAGGCGGACGCGGGAGAGATCCTCGTGCCTCGCGGCACCCGAACCGTCTACGTCGGTCAGATGGACGATCACCCCATGGACGCTTCGCCCATTGAGATCGTCGGTGCGGCCATGGCCAACGATGATGCCTCGGACCGCACCGACCCTGAGCACCGGGCTCGTATCGCGCTGTCGAAGTTGGGCTTCACCGAGGCGATGCAAGAAACCACCTTCGGAGTGCTCTCGGGAGGCTGGCGCAAGCGTGTGTCTTTGGCGGCGGGGATCGCTCGCGAACCTGACCTGCTGTTCCTTGATGAACCCACCAACCACCTCGACCTCGAGGGCGTGGAGTGGTTGGAGCAATGGATGCGCCGAGCGGAGTGTGCGATGGTCTTCATCACCCACGACCGAACTTTCCTCGAGGAAACCGCCAAGCGCATCATCGAACTGTCGGCGGTCTATCCCGGGGGCACCTTCAAAGTCGAAGGCAACTACACCGAGTTCCTGCGCCGAAAAGAAGAATTCTTGGACGCCCAAGCCGCCGAACAGTCGGCCTTGGCCAACAAAGTCCGTCGGGACACCGCTTGGCTTCGGCAGGGCATCAAGGCCCGCGCGACCCGTCGCAAGAACACGGTGGAAGACACCAAAGACCGCAAGGCAGATCTCAAAGCCACCACTGCCCGCAATGAGGCGAAAGACAAAACCACCCAAATTGATTTCGAAGCCACCGAACGAAAAACCAAACGTCTGCTGGCGTTGCATTCGGTCGCCAAGGCGATGGGAGGGAAGCCACTCTTCAACAATTTGGATTTGGTCCTCACGCCTGGTCAACGGGTTGGTCTGTTGGGCCCCAATGGTTCCGGCAAGACGACGCTGTTGCGGTTGATGACGGGAGCTTTGGAACCCGATGCGGGAACCGTCAAGCGGGCGGTGGACCTGCGGGTGGTCACCTTCAGCCAGCACCGAGGCACGCTGGATCCCAACGATCAACTGTCGGCCGCCCTTGGGGCCAAAGACGACATGGTCGATTACCGCGGGAAGATGATTCATGTGGCCGGATGGGCGAAGCGGTTCTTGTTCGAACCCGATCAACTCTCAACGAAAGTGAAATTGCTCTCCGGTGGCGAGCAAGCCCGGGTTTTGATCGCCAACTTGATGCTGCAACCAGCAGATGTGTTGCTGCTCGATGAACCCACCAATGATCTGGACATCCCTTCACTGGAAGTTCTGGAAGAAGCGCTTTTGGAATTCCCCGGGGCGTTGGTGCTGGTGACCCACGACCGCTTCCTGTTGGATCGGGTTTCAACGGAGTTCGTGGCGTTCTTGGGTGACGGCAGCGCCAAACCCTTTGCGTCCATGGAACAGTGGCGAGCGGCCAAGCGTCAAGTCGATGCCCCCAGCGAAGCAGTGTCCAAACCCAAGGCTCCGGCCAAACCCAAGCAACGCACCAAGAAGCTGTCGTACAACGAGCAGCGCGAGTTTGATGGCATGGAAGAAGCCATTTTGGTGGCGGAGGAAAAGGTCGAGGCGTTGCAAGCCGAATCGAACGATCCGGATTTGGCCAACAACCACGAACGCATGACCACGGTGTGGGCCGACTTGGCGGCCGCGCAATCAGAAGTCGAACGTTTGTACGCTCGGTGGAGTGAGCTGGAAGGCAAGCAGGGCTGATCAGTCTTGCGTGTCGGTGCCCGATGGCAGGCTTGGGGCGACAGAAACTTGATCGGGCGTGCTGTGCTCTCCCTCGGAGACCCCGAGTTCGCTGAGTTTGCGTGAGGTGACGAGCAAGCGACTGTCCAAAGAGGACACCGACTTGTTGTACGCGTCGGTCGCACTTTTGAGTTCTTTGCCCACTTTGCCCAAATGCCCTACAAACGTCCCGATGCGGTCGTGCAGTTCTTTGCCCAAGTCGGCAATCTTTTTGGCGTTGTCGGCCAACGCTTCTTGTCGCCATCCGTAGGCTGCGGTACGGAGCAAACCGATCAACAGCGTGGGGGTGGCAATCAGCACTTTGTTCTCAAGCGCGTCGGCGTGCATGGTTGGTTTGCGCTCCATGGCGGCTGTGAGGGCGGACTCCACCGGGATGAACATCACCACGACTTCGGGAGAGTGGTCGAGACTGTCCCAGTACGCTTTTTTTGCCAATTCCTTCCAGCGATCTTGGACCGCTTTGACATGTCGATCGAGCAATTCTTCACGCTGATCTTCGTTCTCCATCGCATCCAAATACGAGGAAAGAGGAACTTTTGAGTCCACCGCAATT